>CAMZEG010000008.1 GCA_947305635.1 uncultured Clostridia bacterium | reverse complement strand
GCGTGATCAGCGTGTCGATATACTCCCTGTCGTCCGGGTGCGAAAGCAGCCCGGCTTTTTTGTTCAGCAGCAGGATGTTCTCGTCCTCATAGAGGATGTCGAGCGCTTTCGGCGCGGAAAGGAAGTCATAGCGCGTTTCGGCCGGCGCGAAAAACTCGTCGTTGATATAGAGGTCCACCACGTCGCCTTCCTGCAGCCGAACGGAGATTTCGGCGCGCTTGCGGTTGAGCTTGATGCGCTTGAGCCGGATGTACTTATACAGCAGCGACTGCGGCAGATTCGGCACGCTTTTTTGCAAAAACTTATCGAGCCGCTGACCGGCGTCGTTCTTTTCGATCACAAAGCTTTTCACGGCGCTCCCTCTCCCTTTCGTTTGATGGTTCTATCATACCACAGACGGGCGAAGAAAGGCAACCGCCAATTCACTTTTTTTCGTATTTTTCATTGCCAAACGCCGACAAATATAGTATAATAACTCAAATATGTAAAATGAGGGTACTATTGCAATGAAAAACGCAGGACAGGACTGGTATCAGCTTGACAACGCGGCCAAGATCTTCCCGGGGCAGAATTCGCGCACCTGGTCGAACGTCTTCCGCGTCGGCGTTGAGCTGCACGAAAAGGTCGATCCCTTGCTGCTGAAAACGGCGCTCAATCAGGTGCTCGACCGATTCCCGACCTTCGACGTGCGTCTGAAGCACGGGCTGTTCTGGCACTACTTTGAAAAGAACCCCCACGAAGCGGACGTCCAGCCCGACGTCAAGAACATCTGCTACCGGATCAACTTCAAGGAAAACCGCGGTTTCCTCTTCCGCGTCTATTACCACGACAGGCGCATCGCCGTCGACTTTTTCCACGCGCTCGGCGACGGCTACGCCAACACCGTCTTCGTCTCCACCCTCGTCGCGCAGTATCTGCGTCTTTGCGGTGCCGAGATCGGCCACGGCGGCGCTGTGCTGGATCTGAACGACGAGCCGTCCGCCGAAGAGCAGAGCGACGCCTACCGGCAGTACGCGGATTCCAAAGCGAAATACGACCGCCGCGACAAGAACATGTACCACGCGACGGGGATCAAAGAGGGCAGCCACCTTTGCAACTACACGATCGGCGTGATGTCCGTCTCGCAGCTGAACGAAACCGCGAAGCAACACGGTGCGACGCTGACGGAGTTCCTTGCGGCGCTGCTGCTCGATATCCACTACCAGAAGCAGCTGCGCGAAGAAAAGCAGCAAAAGGAGCTTTGCATCCAAATCCCGGTCGACCTGCGGCGGCACTTCCCGTCGAAAACGCTGCGCAACTTCGTCGTGTGTATCCGCGTCAAGCTCAATCCCGCGATGGGGGACTACACGTTTGAAGAGATCCTGCGGCAGGTGCAGCTGCAGATGAAGCTGCAGAACGAGCCGAAGTTCCTCAATTCCATGATGACCCAGAATATGAAGGTCGAACGCAACGTCGCGCTGCGTGCGACGCCTCTTTGGCTCAAGGACCTCGTCGTCGGCGTCTCGTTCGCCATCACGGCCGAGCAGACCACGACCGCGCTCTTGTCGAACATCGGCAGGGTCGAGCTGCCAAGCGAAATGTATCCGTATATCGAAAAGTACATGTTTTTCACCGGCCCCGGCCAGCGGAACGGCGGCCGCTGCGGCGTAATCAGCTGCGGCGATACGCTTTGCCTGACCGTTTCCAACTGCTACCGGGAAACCGAGATCGAACGCGAACTGTTCACCCGGCTCGTCAAACTGGGCGTTCACGTCAAGATCGAAAGCAACCGCGTGTAAGGAGAAAAAGCTATGTCCTATTGTGTTCATTGCGGCGTCGAGCTGGACGCGTCCGCCGCGCGCTGCGCGTTGTGCGGCACGCCGGTCGTCGACCCGCAGGCGGCCGTCCCGCAGCCGCAGCAGGAAGCGCCGTTTGCCGAAACGCCGTTTGTGCCCAAGCACATGCGCCGGCGCTTCGTGGCGTATATCGTCAGCGTGGTTATGCTGATCCCGAACATCGTCTGTTCGCTCGCCAACGCGATCTTTTACGCCGACGGCTTCTGGTCGTTCTATATCAACGCGACGAGCCTGCTGCTCTGGGTCGTGTTTGTCTTCCCGTTCTTTACCAAAAAGCTGCGGCCCTATCTGATGTGGGCCTTCGATACCGTCGCAATCGCGTTTTATATCTTCTTCTTTTTCGTCATGCGCTACGAGACGAAGGCGAGCTGGTATTATGAAAGCGCGATCCCGATCGTGCTGTTCATCGCGTTCCAGGTGCTGTTCTATATGATCTGGGTGCGCCGCAGCAAACGCCACTGGGTGCTGCAGGCGGCGGTGATCGATTTCAACATCGGCCTTGCCGCGCTGGTGATCGGCTCGATTCTGCAGATCAACCGCAACTTCACCAAAGCGTTCTATGTCGGCGTGATTATCTTCATCTCCTGTATCGTGCTGCTCGCGTTTCTGATCTACTGCTATTCCAGCAAGCACATGCGCGCGTGGCTGTCGAAAAAGTTCTATGTCTGAGTCCGTTTCGCAGCATACGCTGCTTGCGACGCTCAAGCGCGTCTTTGGCTATGACGCGTTCCGCCCCGGGCAGGAGGACGTTGTCCGCGCCCTGCTGGAGGGCCGCGACGCCCTTGCGGTGATGCCGACCGGCGCGGGAAAGTCGATCTGCTTTCAGCTGCCCGCGCTGCTGCTTGACGGCGTGACGCTCGTCGTGTCGCCGCTGATTTCGCTGATGAAGGATCAGGTACAGTCGCTCGTGGAAAACGGCGTCAAAGCCGCCTATCTCAATGCGTCGCTGACCCAGAAGCAGGCCGAACTTGTGCTGCATCGCATGACGCGCGGCGCTTACAAAATCATCTACGTCGCGCCGGAGCGGCTGAATCTGCCGTCGTTTCAGCGCGCCGTCGCAAACATGCATGTTTCGCTGCTCGTCGTGGACGAAGCCCATTGCGTCTCGCAGTGGGGCCACGATTTCCGGCCGCGCTATCTTGAAATCGCGCCGTTCTGCGCCGCTTTGCCGTCGCGCCCGGTCGTCTGTGCCTGTACGGCGACCGCGACGATATCATCCGTCTGCTCGATCTGCAGACGCCGCAGATTGTGACGCGCAGTTTCGACCGCAAAAACCTCTTTTTCGAAGTTGAGCGCCCGAAGCAAAAGTACCTCGCCCTGCGCCGCCGGCTCGATCTTTACGAGGGCCGCAGCGGCATTGTCTACTGCACGTCGCGCAAAAAGGTCGACGAGCTGTGCGCCGCGCTTGAAGCGCAGCACTACAGCGTCACCGGCTACCACGCCGGAATGGACCCCGAAACGCGGCGGCAGAACCAGGACGACTTCCTCTTCGACCGCAAGCGCGTGATGGTCGCGACCAACGCGTTCGGCATGGGGATCGACAAATCGAACGTCTCGTTCGTGATCCATTTCAGCATCCCGGGCGATATGGAAAGCTATTATCAGGAGGCGGGACGCGCGGGCCGGGACGGCAGCGCCGCGGACTGTGTGCTCTTCTTCAAAAAAAGCGACCTTTCGATCCAGCGCTATTTCATCGACAACCCCGAGGAAAACGAGGCGCTGACGAAAGAGGAGGCCGCGCTGCTGCGGCGGCAGAAGCTCGAAAAGCTCGACCGGATGGTCGATTACGCGACGCACGAGGGCTGCCTGCGGCAGTTCATCCTCTCCTATTTCGGCGAGGAGGCGTCGAACGGCTGCGGCAACTGCAGCGGGTGTCTGGGCAACCGGCTGTCCGTCGATATCACCCAGACGGCGCAGAAGATCCTGTCCTGCGTCGCGCGGCTCAAACGCGACGCCGCGCCGCAGACGGTCGCCGCCGTGCTCAAGGGCCGGGAGGCCTTCGCGGCGGCCTACGGCGACAACTCCACCTTCGGTCTGTTGGCCGATACGGCGGAAAGCGAGATCGAACGCAAGATCGGCTTTTTGTGCGAACGGGGCTTTCTGATGCTGCAAAACGGCGCGCTGGTCACCACCGACGAAGGCAGAGCCGTGCTCTTCGAAGAAAAGCATGTGCGCATGCCCGCTTCGCCCAAACGCCGCACGGCGGAAAAACCCAAACAGACCGAACCGGCGGGCGACGCCGACATGGTGTTGTTCAACCGCCTGCGGGCGCTGCGGCTGGAGCTTGCCGAAAAAAGCAGCCTGCCCGCGTTTACGATCTTCACCGATAAAACGTTGGTGGCCATGGCCGCCGCGAAGCCCCGCACCCTGCGGGAGTTTTCCGCGCTGCCGGGCGTCGGCAGCAGCAAACTGGAAAAATACGGGATCATCTTTCTCAAGGAGATCCTGATCTATCAGACAGAAACCGGTCAGACGACCGGATAAGCGAAAGGGGGAACGCGTGATGCACAGAAGAATCTGGGACGTCTCTGCCGTCGATAAGGAGAACGCCGCCGCGCTCGCGGAGGCGCACGGGCTCGACCCGTTTGCCGCGCTGCTGCTGTCGTCGCGCGGAATCACCGACGACGCCGCGGTGGAAGCCTTTCTGCGCGCGGACGCGCCCTTGTGCGACCCGTTTTCCATCCGCGACATGGACAAAGCCGTCGCCGCCGTGCAGGACGCGCTTGACAAAGGCGAACGGATCGCGGTCTACGGCGACTACGACGCGGACGGCGTGACCGCCGCATCGCTCTTATATCTCTATCTGGAGGCCCTCGGCGCGGACGTGCTTTGCTACATTCCCGACCGCAACAGCGAGGGCTACGGCCTGAATCTGCGCGCAGTGGAGCGTCTGCGCGACGACGGCGTCAAGCTGATCGTCACCGTCGACAACGGCATCTCCGCGATCGAGGAGGCCGCCGCGATCTACCGAAACGGCATGCGCCTCGTCGTGACCGACCACCACAGAGTCGGCGCCGCGCTGCCCCGCGCGGAAGCGGTCGTCGACCCCCACAGACCCGACTGTCCGAGCAAATTCAAGGACTGGGCGGGCGTCGGCGTCGCGTTCAAGTTTGCCTGCGCGCTTTCGCAGGGCGACAGCGACGCGATTCTCGACGACTTCGCCGATCTGATCACCGTCGGAACCGTCGCGGACGTCGTGCCGCTGACGGGAGAGAACCGCACGATCGTCAAATACGGGCTGCAAAAGCTCAACGTCGGCGGCAACCACGGGCTTGCCGCGCTCAAGAACGTCGCGCTCTCTTCCCCGCGGGCTTTGACCGCGAACGGCGTCGCGTTTTCAATCGTGCCGCGCCTGAACGCCGTCGGGCGGATCGACCGCGCGGACGAGGCGTTCGAGCTGCTGATCTCCGACAACGAGGAGACCGCGCAGCAGCTTGCGCAGAAGATCTCCGACTGCAACAGCACCCGGCAGTCGCTGGAACAAAAGATCATGGAGGAAGCCGAAAAGCAGCTGCTCGCGCAGCCCGAGCTGCGGTTCGACCGCGTCCTCGTCTTCAACGGCGAAGGGTGGCACGGCGGCGTGATCGGCATCGTCGCGGCGCGGCTGATGGAACGCTTCGGCAAGCCCTGCATCGTCATCACCTCCGACGGCGACGAGGCGAAGGGCTCCGGGCGCAGCCTTGAAGGCTTTTCGCTCTATGACGCGATCGACGCCGAACGCGACCTTTTGACCCATTTCGGCGGCCACCCGCAGGCGGCGGGCTTCGGGATCCGCACCGCGGACATCCCCGTGTTCCGCCGGCGGATCAACCAGTACGCCAAAACGGTGCAGATGCCGTTTCCGACGTTGTCGCTCGACTGCAAGCTGCGGCCCGGCTATATCTCCGCCGAGCTGCTGCCCGTGATCTCGATGCTCGAACCCTTCGGCGCGGGCAACCCGCAGCCGCTGTTCGGCCTTTTCGGGCTGACGATCCAATCGATCCAGCCCATCGGGAACGGAAAGCATGTCCGTCTGCAGCTCACGCGCGGCAGCGACCGGATTCAGGCGCTGAAATTCGGCGTGAACGCCGAACAGTTCCCGTACCGCCCGGGCGATTCGGTCGACCTGGCCGTCCGCTTGGAGGCGAACGAATACATGGGCGTCTCGCGTGTCAGCGTCTACATCCGCGATATCCGGCTGCACAACACAGACGAACGGACGGTGCTCGAATCCGCGCGGCTGTATGAAAAAGTGCGCAGGGGAGAGAACGTCCGGCCCTCTGAGGCGGCCGCGTGTCTGCCGGACCGCGTGTTCGCCGGGCAGGTCTACCGCTTTGTGCGCGATCATATCTTTTATGAAGACGACGTCGATCTGCTGTGTTACCGCCTCGGCGGCGACGGCAGCGAAGCTTGCAAAGCTCTGATGACGATCGACGTTTTGAAAGAACTCGGCGTTCTGCGCGCCGAAGAGAGCGGCCGGCTGGTCACCGACGACAGCCGGAAGGCGCCGCTCGAACAATCCGCGCTGCTGCAGCAGGTGCTGCGGCTGGCGCAGTAGGAAAGGAGGAAAACGGATCATGACGGAACAACAGGGCGAATACGGCTTTGAAAAGCTCTTGGAAGCGCTGCGGGAAGCCTCGTTCCCGGAAGCGGAGATCAGCCGCATCACGCAGGCCTATGTCTTTGCGCGCAACGCGCACGAGGGCCAGAAACGGCGCTCCGGCGAACCCTATATCATCCATCCGGTGGCGGTCGCCCAGATCCTTGCCGGGATGGGCATGGACGGCGACTCGATCTGCGCCGCGCTGCTGCACGACGTGGTGGAGGACACCCCCGTCACGGACCAGCAGGTCCGCGCGTCGTTCGGCGACTCGGTCGCGCAGCTGGTGGACGGCGTGACGAAGATCGGTCAGATCCCGTTTTCTCCGAACCAGCTCGAGGAACAGCAGAACGAAAATATCCGCAAGATGTTCCTCGCGATGTCGCGCGATATCCGCGTCATCATCATCAAGTTGGCCGACCGCGTGCACAACATGCGCACGCTGTCCTATATGCCGGAGGAAAAGCGGCGGTTCAAGGCGAAGGAGACGCTGGAAATCTACGCCCCGATCGCGCACCGTCTCGGTATCCGCGCGTTCAAGGAGGAGCTGGAGGATCTCGCGATCCGCTACCTCGACCCCGTCGCGTACGAAGAAATCTCCAAAACGCTGGAGTCGCAGGTCGAATCGCGTCAGGCGTTTCTTGAAAGTATCCAGAAGGAGATCGGCGAACGCGTCCGCCAGGACGTCCCGAACGCCCATCTCTCCGGCCGGATCAAATCCGTCCACGGCATCTACCGAAAAACCTATATGCTCGGCCGCACGATCGACGAGATCTACGACATCTACGCGGTGCGCATCATCGTCGATTCCGTCTTCGAATGCTACTACTGCCTTGGTATCATCCACGATATGTTCAACCCGCTGCCTGGCCGGTTCAAGGACTATATCTCCACGCCGAAGCCGAACATGTACCAGTCGCTGCATACGACGGTCATCGGCAAGGCCGGCATCCCGTTCGAAGTGCAGATTCGCACCTGGGAGATGCACTACACCGCGGAATACGGCATCGCGGCGCACTGGAAATATAAGCTCGGCATCGACGGCAAGGACAAATTCGAAGAGCGGCTCGCTTGGATCCGCCAGCTGCTGGAAAACCAGAAGGAGAGCGACGACGTCGAAGAGATCGTCAACGTCATCAAGTCCGACTTCACGCCCGACGAAGTCTTTGCCTTCACCCCGAAGGGCGACGTGATCTCGCTGCCGATGGGCTCGTCGATCGTCGACTTTGCCTACGCGATCCACTCCGCGGTCGGTTCCAAGATGATCGGCGCGAAGGTGGACGGCCGGATCACGACCCTCGACCACAAGATCAACAACGGCGAGATCATCGAGATTCTGACGACGACCAACCCGCGCGGCCCGAGCCGCGACTGGCTGAAGATCGCTAAAACCAGCTCCGCGCGCTCGAAGATCAAAAGCTGGTTCAAAAAAGAAAAGCGCGAAGAAAATATCATCGAAGGCCGCGCCGAGGTGGAACGCGAATTCCGCCGCAACGGCGTGATACTGACCGAAAAGCAGATGGCCGAATTCCTCCAGAAGATCGCGGAAAAGCAGCGGTTTTCGACGGTGGACGACCTCTTCGCCTCGATCGGCTACGGCGGTCTGTCGATCAACAAGATCATGCCGCGCATCAAGGAGGACTACAACAAGCTCCAGCGCGAGACCGAAGAGCTGCTCCCGGTTGAAACGCCCGCGGTCCAGCCCCCGAAAAAGGTGGTCAAAAGCCCCGAGGGCATCGTCATCGAAGGGATCGACAACTGCCTTGTCAAATTCTCGCGCTGCTGCGACCCGCTGCCCGGCGACGAGATCATCGGCTTCATCACGCGCGGCCACGGCGTTTCGATCCATACCCGCCAGTGCTCGAACGTGCCGAAAAATATCGCCCTTTGCGCCGAACCGGAACGCTGGGTCAAGGCGACCTGGGACGCAAAGGCGAAGAGCGATTACCGCGTGACGCTCGGCGTCACCTGTATCAACCGCGTCGGCATGCTCGCCGACCTGTCGACGGCGCTCGCGAACATGCATGTGATGATCCATTCGCTGTTCACCAAGGAGAGCAAGGACTCCCGCGTCGTGATCTATCTGACGATCACGGTCAATTCCGCGGAGCACCTGCGCAATCTGAGCGAAAAGCTGAAGAAGGTCAAGGGCGTCATCGACGTTGAGCGTTCCGGCCTGTAATTGAGTGCGCAGTGCACAGTGCACAGTGCACAGTGCACAGTGCAGTCGACAGTCGTCAGTCGTCAGTCGTCAGCGCGCGACTGCACCGTGTGACAATCCCAACATGTCTTCCCGCGCGAACCGGAACGCAGTCTTTTCCCTTAATCCCTCAATCCCTCAATCCCTTAATCCCTTAGTCCCTCAATCCCTCATTCCCTTCCCGGAGGTCTCCCATGAAAGCAGTCATTCAACGCGTCACGTCCGCATCCGTCACCGTCGACGGAGAAACGGTCGGCAAAATCGGCACAGGCTATCTCATTCTGCTCGGCGTCATGCAGGGCGACGGCGAAGCGCAGGCGCAGCTGCTTGCGAAAAAGACCGCCGAACTGCGGATCAACGAGGACGAAAACGGCAAAATGAACCTTTCGCTGACACAGATCGGCGGCGCCGCGCTCGTCGTGTCGCAGTTCACGCTGTGCGCCGACGTCTCCCACGGCCGCCGTCCCTCGTTCACCGATTCCGCGCCGCCTGCCGAAGCGGAGGCGCTGTACCTCTATTTCTGCGAACAGCTCCGGCAAAACGGGGTCATGAAGGTGGAACGTGGCGCGTTCGGCGCGGATATGCTTGTCTCGCTTGTCAACGACGGGCCGGTGACGATGCTGCTCGACACCGAAATATGGGAAAGGAAAGGCTGATATGAAGCTGGAAATCCGCACCGTCGAAGTCGGCTTTCTGCCGACCGACTGCTATCTTGTCAAAGACGCCGACACCGGCCGCGCCTTTGCGGTCGACCCCGGCTTTTATGAACCCGTGCTTGAAGCGGCGCTGCGCGATATGGAAATCGAACGGCTCGACTATATCCTTCTGACCCACGGGCACCACGACCATATCCTCGGCGTCGCCGGGCTGCAGGAGCGCTGCGGCGGCAGAATCGTGATCCACGAAGCCGAAGCCGCCTTTCTGACCGACGACGGCCTGTCGCTGCGTTCTCCGGCGTTCGCTAATCTGCCGCGCGCAAAGACGGCCGACGTGACCGTCCGCGACGGCGACGAACTCCCGTTCGCCGGCGGCGTCATCCGCGTGTTGCATACGCCCGGCCATACCCGCGGCAGCGTCTGCTATCAGCTGGATAACTACCTCTTCGCGGGCGACACCCTCTTTCAAAGCTCCGTCGGCCGGACCGATCTGCCGACGGGCAACACGCGGCAGCTGCTGCAGTCCGTCCGGCGTCTTTCCGCGCTGGAAGGGGACTATGCCGTCCTGCCCGGTCACGGGCCGCAAACGACGCTCGCGCGCGAACGGCTTTATAACCCGTACTTTTGATTCCTTTCGGAGCGAACCATGAATCTGGTAATTGACAATCACACCTTTCAATACGAGACCGAAAAGCTGCTGCGCGTCTTTTTCCCGTCGACGAAAATCGCCGTGACGACCGCGCGCAACGGCGAGGCGGACGTTGTGCTGACGTCGCTTATGCCTCTGCCGGACGGGGCGGAAATCTCCGTCTCTTATTCTCTGCTCGGCAAGTCCGCGGCGAAAACGCTGGCGGTCAACAGAAGCGAAGCCGTGTTCGGCGAACGCGAGGATGATCTCTATGAGCGCCGCATGGTGCAGATTCTGTACGACCTGCTGCGCGAACTGACCGGCTATACGCCGCCGTGGGGGATCCTCACCGGCGTGCGCCCCGCGAAGCTGATGCTGGTGCTGTCGAACCGTTTCGGCGAAGAAGCGGCGACGACCTATTTTCAGACGGAGCTGCGCGTCAGCGCGGAAAAGACCGCATTGGCTCTCTCGGTCGCGAAGACCGAAACGCCGATCACGCTGAAAAGCAAACCGCGCTCGTTCTCGCTCTATGTCTCGATCCCGTTCTGCCCGAGCCGCTGCAGCTACTGCTCGTTCGTCTCGCATTCCAACGAGCAGGCGAAAAAGCTGATGCCGCAGTATGTACAGCTGCTTTGCCGCGAACTGGCGGAGACCGCCGCGCTCGCGAAACAGCGCGATCTGCAGCTTGAGAGCGTCTATATCGGCGGGGGCACGCCCACCGCGCTGTCCGCCGCATTGCTGCGCACCGTTACCGACGCGATCCGGCAAAACTTCTCGCTGACGCCGCAGACGGAATTCACAATCGAAGCCGGCCGCCCGGACTCCGTTTCGGACGAAAAGTTCGACGTGATCCAGGAAGCGGGTGCGACGCGCATCAGCATCAACCCGCAGACGTTTTCCGACGACGTGCTGCGCACGATCGGCCGCCGCCACACGAGCGAACAGACGAAAGACGCGCTGAAAATGGCGCGCCGCCACGGCTTTGACAATATCAACATGGACCTGATCGCGGGTCTGCCGACCGACACGCCGGAGTCGTTCCGCCGTTCGCTGGAAACGACGCTTTCCTTTTCGCCCGAAAACGTCACGGTGCACACCCTCGCGCACAAGCGCGCCTCGACGCTCGTGACGAAGCAGCTGGAGACCGGCTCGGTCGAAGCGGCGGGGGAGATGCTCTCCTACGCGATGAAACGGCTGACCGAGGAAGGCTACGTCCCGTACTATATGTACCGCCAGAGCAACTGTCTGGGCAATCTCGAAAACGTCGGCTGGGCAAAACCGGGCTATGCCTGCCGCTACAATATCTTCATGATGGAAGAGACCCATACCGTGCTCGCGGTCGGCGCGGGCGCCGTGACCAAGCTGCGCTCGCCGTTTTCCAACGACCTCGAACGCATTTTCAACCACAAATACCCGTATGAATATATCGACCGGTTCGACGAACTGATCGAACGCAAACGGCGGATCCTCTCTTTTTACGACGAGGTGTTCGCCGCGAAAGGAGGCGCCGACGCATGAAACGCTTTTTTGACGCCGCGCAGATTGCCGACGCGGCCGTGACGGACCCGCAGGGCTTTATTGCGGAGTGCGAAGCGGACTTTCACGCGCAGGTGGAGAATGCGGCGCAAACCGTGCTTTCCAAGCCGGGCGTCAGGCTCGTGATGCTCGCCGGGCCGAGCTCCTCCGGCAAAACGACAACGGCCCGTCTGCTGCGCGGCGCGTTCGAAAAAAACGGCGTGCGCGCGTGGACGATCTCGCTTGACGACTTCTATCTCGATCCGAGCGAACCGCTGCTGTTTGAGGACGGGACGCCCGATTACGAAACCGTCCATTCGCTCGATCTGCCCTATCTCGAGACGAGCCTGCGGCAGCTTGTGCGCGAGAATCAGTGCTTTGTGCCGCGCTTCAGCTTTACCGAGCGCCGCCGCGCGGACGAACCGACGCTGCTGAAAATCGAAAAAGACGATCTCGTGATCGTCGAAGGCCTGCACGGCCTGAACCCGCTGATCTGCGACCCCCTCGACCAAAATGCGCTGTATAAGCTTTATGTCAGCGTGTCGACGCGGGTGACGCACCGGGGGAGCATCCTGTTTTCCAAGCGCGATCTGCGCTTTATCCGCCGGATGGTGCGCGACTTCCAGTTCCGCGATTCCCCGGTTGACCACACGTTTTACCTCTGGGGCGGCGTGCGAAAAGGGGAGGACCGCTATCTCTTCCCGTTTTCCGACCGCGCCGATCTGCGGATCGATTCGATCCACCCGTATGAACCGTGCGTGTTCCGCAACGAAGCGATCGCGCTGCTTTCCTCTCTGCCCGCCGGCAGTCCCTATGACGAGACGGCGGCGCTGCTCAGGGAAAAGCTCGCGTTTTTCCCGGCGATCGACCCGGCGCTGGTACCGCCCGATTCGCTGCTGCATGAATTTTTAGGATAAGGAGACTTCATCATGGCTGAACGCAAAAAACAGTCGCTGCTGACCGGCGCGGGCGTCCTCGCGATCGCGACCGTCCTCGTCAAAATCATCGGCGCGCTGTATAAGATTCCGCTGGTCAATCTGATCACGTCGGAGGGCTACGGCTATTTCCAGGGCACGTACGCGATCTATAATCCGCTGTACGCGATCTCGATGGCGGGTCTGCCGATCGCCGTTTCCAAAATGGTGAGTCAGAACGTCGAAGCGGGCCGGATGCGCGACGCGCAGGCGATCTTCCGCGTTTCGCGCAAGCTGTTCTTCATCGTCGGCGGCGTGGGCACGCTGCTGCTGATGCTGCTCGCCGTGCCGTATTCCCATTTTGTCAAGACGCCGATGAACTATGTCAGCGTGCTCGTCGTGGCGCCGTGCATCCTGTTCTGCTGCATGATGTCGTCGTTCCGCGGCTACTACGAGGGCCTGCGGAACATGACGCCGACCGGCGTGTCGCAGGTGATCGAGGCGGGGATCAAGATGGTCGTCGGCCTCGCCGCGACGACGGTCTATTTCAAGTACCAGATGAACCGCTACCACACCGGCAACGTCGACGGTCTCTTCCACGCCTTCGGCATGGACGTCCATTCCGAGGTGGAATTCCTCGCCGCGATGTACCCCTACGCGGCGGCCGTCGCCATCTCCGGCGTCACGATCGGCTCGATGGTCGGCCTCGTCTATCTCTTCCTGCACGCCAAGCGCAAGGGCCTCGGCTTCACGCGGGAAGAGCTGGTCAATTCCCCGGCGCCGCGCAGCGACAAGGACCTGCGCAGCCAGATCATCCGGATTGCCGCGCCGATCGCGCTGACGTCGCTGATCCTGAACCTTTCCAATCTGATCGACGACTTCACCGTGCGCAACCGGCTGGCCCACGCGGTCGAAGTCGGAATGAGCGTCATCAAGGGCATGTACGGCGCGTCGATCGCCGCCGCCGGAACGCTCGACGAAAACATCCCGAACTATATCTACGGCGCGCACGGTTCCGTACTGAACCTGCGCAATTTGATCCCGACGATTACCCTGACGCTCGGCATCAGCGCCATTCCGGTGCTTTCCGCCGCGTGGCACAGAAAAGACAAGCGCGAGATCAAGGTGACGATCGAATCCGCGCTGCGCATCTGCATGCTGATCGCGCTGCCCGCCGGCCTCGGCATGGCCGCGCTGGCCGAGCCGATCCTCAAGCTGCTGTATCCCAGCGAAGCGCATACCGCGCCGATCTCGGCGCCGCTGCTCGTCGTCTACGGCCTCGGCATGTTCCTGTTTTCAACGACGTCGCCGATCACCAATATGCTGCAGGCGGTCGGAAGGATGGATATCCCCGTCAAGACGATCGCCATCGGCTCCGCGATCAAGATCGTCATGAACTTCATCCTGATCGGCAACCCCAGCATCAACATCCACGGCGCCCCGATCAGCACGGTCGTAATGTACTGCGTGATGCTGGCGATCAATCTGACGATGCTGCTGCGGGTGACGCAGGTGCGGATCAATCTTGTCTCCGTCTTCCTCAAACCCTTCCTCGCGGCGGCGGCCTGCGGGCTTTCCGCGTTCGGCGCGTACCGTCTTCTGGCGGCCGTTCTGCCGACCCATCTGAAGATTGCGACTGTGATTTCGATCCTTGTGGGCGGCGGATTCTACGTCATTGTGCTGTTTGCGGTCAAGGGAATTGCCAAAGATGATGTGGAAATGTTACCAAAAGGAGAAAAAATTGCAAAAGTCCTTGCAAAATTCAAATTATTGGGGTAAAATATCCGGTAATGAGGTATAACTTGTATGGTGGACTATCAACGTAAGGAAAAGTACGGGTTCGAAGACCTGTGCGAGATCATGAAGATTCTGCGCGCCCCGGGCGGCTGTCCGTGGGACGCCGAGCAGACCCACGCGAGCATCAAGCGCTCGCTGATCGAAGAGACGTACGAAGTGATCGAAGCGATCAACAAGGACGACAAAACGCTGCTTTGCGAAGAACTCGGCGACGTGCTGCTGCAGGTCGTCTTCCACGCCCAGATGGAGCGGGAACAGGGCACGTTCGATATCGGCGACGTCTGCGACGGGATCTGCAAAAAGCTGATCGAACGGCATCCGCACGTCTTCGGCACGGTTCAGGTTGATTCCACCGAGCAGGTGCTCGACAACTGGGACGCGATCAAGCGCCGCTCCAAACAGCAGAAGACCCAGGGCGAAGCGATGCAGAAAGTGCCGCTCGAACTGCCGGCGCTGATGCGGGCGGAAAAGATCCAGAAGAAGGCGAAAAAAGCCGGCTTCGACTGGGACAGCGTCGACGGCGCCTATGAGGCGCTGGACAGCGAGATCGCGGAGCTCAAAGCCGCCGAAGCTGCCGGCGATTCCGGCCAGATCGAAAGCGAGCTGGGCGACGTGCTCTTTTCCGTCGTCAACGGCGCGCGCTTTTTGAAGGTGGATCCCGAACAGGCGCTGACCGCGGCGAGCAACAAATTCCTTTCGCGCTACCTCAGGGTCGAAGCCCTCGCCCAATCGCGCGGGATCGATATGCCTGCGACCCCGATTGAAGAGCTGGACAAGCTCTGGGCCGAGGCAAAGAATCAGGAATCCAATTCGGGATGCGCATGACTGCAAAGCGCACCCTGATGGAAAATATATTTTATGGAGGAACAACCATGAATAAAGTCGAATTGATCAATGCAGTCGCCAAAAAAGCCGACATCTCCAAGAAAGACGCCGACAAGGCCGTCGCCGCTGTGCTCGCTTCCATTACGGACGCGCTTGCCAAGGGCGAAAAAGTCCAGCTTATCGGTTTCGGTACCTTCGAAGTGAAGGCCAGAGCTGCCAGAACGGGTCACAATCCGCAGACCGGCGCTTCCATCAAGATCGCCGCTTCCAAGATTCCCTCTTTCAAGGCCGGCGCAGCGCTCAAGAACGCTGTCAAATAATTGCAGATTCCCCGAGGCTGTCGTTTGAGACAGCCTCTTTTCGTCCCGCGAGAAGGAGGACAGACGATGAGACTTGACAAATACCTGAAAGTATCGCGCATCATCAAGCGCCGCACGATCGCCAACGAGGTCTGCGACGCGAAAAAGGTTTCGGTCAACGGGAAGATCGCCCGCGCCTCCTACGACGTCAAGGAAGGCGACGTGATCGAGATCCAGATGGGTGAGCATCTGCTGCGCGCCAAAGTGCTGCTCGTCAGCGAGCACGCGACCAAGACCGACGCGTCCGCCATGTATCAGATCCTGCCCTGAGGGCAAAACGCATAACCGACCTCCCGCCGTCATAGGATGGACAGGGAGGTTGTTTTTATGACGGAAGAACTTGCAAAGCTGGAGACGCACAGCCTGATGCTCGAAGACCGCAAGCGTCTGCGGCTCACGGGCGTGACGGACGTCGATTCGTTTGACGAGGAGACCATCACGGCCTATACCGTGCGGGGCGAGCTGACGATCGGCGGGAGCGAGCTGCGTGTGCTCGCGCTGGACACCGACAGCGGCGAGCTGCGCGTGGAGGGGACGATTTCGTCGCTCGTCTATCTGGACAACGCGCCGAAAAAGCAGGGGATGCTGGCGCGGCTGCTGCGATGAACTACAGCGAACCGCTGCTGCGGCAGCTGACGGACGCGCTGTCGTTTCTCGGCGCCGGCTTTCTGCTCGGCGCGCTCTATACGGTCTGCGGCTTTTTTCGCCGTCTGCTGGGCGGGGGAAAGCAAGCGACGTTCGCGCTGGACGTGCTCTTTTGTCTGCTCTCGTTCGCGGCGCTGTTCGGCGCGTCGCTTGCGCTGCAAAACGGCGTCTGGCGAATGCCGTCGCTGCTGGCGGCCGCCGCGGGCGCCGCTGCCTTCTGGTACGCGATCGGCCGGCTTTTGACGCCGCCGCTGGACAAATTTGCGGCACTGATCCGTGCCGGAATCGCGCGGCTGTTTGCGCCGCTGCAGCGGCTGAGCGCCTGCCTTTGGAGAGGCGCCGCGGCGGTTTTTCGCCGTTTGAAAGCCGCAAGGAAAGCAAAAGCCGCCGCAAGGGCGCAAAAGACGGGAAAAAGGGCGAAAAAAGATTGTAAAAAAAGCAAAAAAACACGCAAAAACACTTGCAAAACGAGCGTTAATCAAGTATAATAATCAGTGGTTTAATTTGATCTGTTTCTTGAGTACTATTTAAAGGAGTTGCTGGTTTTGCAAAAGAATGCGGATACTCGGACCCGTAAGATCAACAGAAAACACAGCCTGCTTTTGTTTTTGCTGATCGCGGCGTTTGTCGGCGTCATCGCCGTCGGCTGCATTATGAACTACGTCCAGGCGGCGGACAACAACCGCGAAGCCGCCGAGATCAATCAGCAGATTACCGCGATTTCCGAAGTGAACAGCGAGAAGGAACGCTTTCTCCAGGAAGAGAATCACGACGAGTATTTCGAAAAGATCGCGCGCGAGGACTACAACTACGGAAAGCCCGGCGAGCGTGTGTTCTACGATTCGTCGTTCGGCAATAAAAACTAAGAGAGGTTCTCGTCAGGTATGCTTCAAGTTGGTCAAATCGTGGAAGGTAAAGTAACAGGACTTACGACGTTTGGCGCCTTCGTCGCGCTGCCGGAGGGCAGAAGCGGCATGGTGCACATCTCGGAGGTTTCCAACGTATTCGTCAAGGAGATCAAGGAACACTTGACCGAAGGACAGGACGTCAAGGTCAAGATCATCGCGATGAGCGACGACGGCAAGATCAGCCTTTCCATCAAAAAAGCCACGGAGCCCGACCGTACTGCGCCCGCCCGTCCGCGCCGTCCGCAGCAGCGCAAGAGCGCGCCCAACGTCTGGCAGGGACAGACCCCGAAAGCGCCCGCCGAAAACCTTTCGTTCGAAGATATGATGGCCCGCTTCAAGCAGACCAGCGACGAAAAGATGGCCGACCTCAAGCACGCCGGCGAATCCAAGCACGGCGGCGGCTATTCCCGCCGCGGCAGAGGCGGCAACTGAACCGCAAGCCGAATTATCACAGCAGCCGATTATGGCTGCTTTTTTCTTGAATTGTGTGTTTCTTTTGACAAAAACATCAAATATTATTGCGCGTCCGTCTTTTTTCGCGTTTCTTCTTTACAACGGGATAAAACTCTGCTATAATCATTTGGAATCTATAAGAGGGGTAGGAGTATACAGGTATGAAACAGTTCAAAAAAGGCTGCGCGTGGGTGCTTGCCCTGACGCTGCTGGTTTCGCTCTTCTCGCTGACCGCGCTGGCCGATTCTCCCGCGTCTACACTGATCCCGACCGTCTACCTCGGCGGGTACGGCGGCACCATCCTCGCGGACAAGACCGACGGCAGTTCCCAGGTCCTTTTCCCGGTGCAGATGCCGGAGGGTTTTTCGGACCGCGTGATGAACGACATCAAAGTGCCGCTCGCGAAGGGCGCCATGCTCAACCAGTGGGACGACTTCCACGAGACCGTGATCGATCTGTCAAGCGAGGTCTTCGGCCCGATGGCGCTCGACAAAGACGGCAAAGCGAGCAACGGCTCCGGCCATCCGGCCTACATCCATACCTATCCGCTGGAAGACAGAAAAGAAGGGGACAGCTACCCGATCTACGCCTATTATTTCGAGTACGACTGGCGGCTGGATCCGTTTGAAGTGGCAAAGGACCTGAACGACTATATCGAGGCTGTCTGTGACGCGACCGGCGCGCCGAAGGTGAACCTCTTCGGCCGCTGCCTCGGCTGCAACATTATCCTCGCGTATCTGTCCGAGTACGGCTACGCCCGCGCGGCCCAGGTCGGCTTCAGCGCTGCGGGCTTCAACGGCTTCGAGCCCATCGGCGCGCTCTTCTCCGGCGAAATGGACTTCAACGTGGATTCGTTCGCCGATTACTTCGACCACGCCGGCAGAGACCAGATGCAGGACGGCGAGGACCCGACCTACGATCTGATCGTTGTGCTTTTGGAGTTCCTCACCGCGGCGAAGACGCTGAACCTTGCCGAACCGCTGTTCGATTCCTACCTCGTGCCCGAATTCAAGCAGTACATCCTGCCCGAACTGATGCGCCGCTCGTTCGGCACGTTCCCGGGCTTCTGGAGCTTCATCGGCGAAGAATACTACGACGAAGCGATGCAGACGATCTTCGGCGGCTATGAAGAAGAATACGCCGGCGTGATCGAAAAGGCGAACCGCTACCATGAAGAGATCATGCTGCGCTCCGATGAGATCATCCTCAACGGCATCGAGCAGGGCGTTTACACCTACATCATCGTGAAATACGGCTCCCGCGCCGTGCCGATCGTCCGCGACGCCGACGCGCTGGGCGATTCCACCGTCTTCACCACCAACAGTTCCTTCGGCGCGACGACGTCGACGCTGTACGGCACCTTCTCCGACGACTTCGTCGACGGGATCATGGCGGCGAACGGCGGCAAGTATCTTTCGCCCGACCATCAGATCGACGCGTCCGCGTGTCTGCTGCCCGACCACACCTGGTTCATCAAGAACCTCTACCACCATCAGGTGCCCCACAGCATGGAGCGTATGGTCGCGGAGCTGTTCAACTTCGACGGCTATACGACGATCTACGATCTCGAGCAGTACCCGCAGTACCTGATCTTCAACCAGGACACCGACCAGCTGGATCCGCTGCTGCCGGAGACCCCGGCCCAGCAGGCCCCGAAGTACTCCTTCTTCAAAAAGCTGATTGAGCTGTTCAAGCTCATCTTCAAGGTGCTGAAAAACCGCTGATTCCCAATAAACGACGGACGGACCTGCCGCAAGGCAGGTTCTTTTTCGGCGAATATGAACATTTCGTAAACAATTGCCGCAGCGTTTGACTTTAGCATGCTAATGTGTTAACATAGTAAAGTACATGACACGGCAAAGGAGGCTGCATCGTGGCTTTGTTCAACACAGATTCCACCGAAAAGCTCTACCGGGCGATCCTGACGCTGCAGACGTCGGAGGAGTGCAGGGCATTTTTCGAAGACCTCTGCACGATCCGGGAGCTGCTGGATATGGCCCAGCGGTTCGAAGCGGCGTCGCTGCTCGACCGGAAGCAAAGCTATCAGACCATTGCCCGCTCCGTGAAGATCAGCACGGCGACGATCGGCAGAGTGAGCAAATGTCTCAATTACGGCGCGGGCGGCTACCGCCTTGCGCTCGACAGACTGCAGGAAGAGGAAAAGACCGATGAAGACAACCAATCGTAACCGCGCCGCGTCGGTCTCCGACGCGCTGTGCACGCTGTATGAAAGCTACGGCTTTACACAGTACAATATGAGCAAATTCGAAGCGTATGACCTGTATGTGCGCAACAAGGACTTTCTGATCTCCGACAGCGTCATCACCTTCACCGACACCGACGGCAAGCTTCTGGCGCTCAAACCGGACGTCACGCTCTCGATCGTCAAAAGCGGCAAGGACGTCCCCGACGTCGTGCAGCGGGTCTACTACCGCGAAAACGTCTACCGGATCTCCAAGGGCACCCACAGCTTCCGCGAGATGCCGCAGACGGGTCTCGAGTGCATCGGCGCGCTGGACACGTTCTGTCTGTTCGACGTGATCCGTCTGTCGTGCCTGAGCCTCAATCTGATTTCGCCGGACTATGTGCTCGACTTGACCGACTTGACGCCGCTGAGCGCGCTGTTTGCGCGGCTGGATCTTCCAAAGCCGCAGCGCGACGCGATGCTCAAATGCATCGGCGAAAAGAACCTGCACGAGCTGCGCGCGCTGTCTCAGGCCGCTTCGCTCGACACAAACGCCGCAAAGCAGCTCGAAGCGCTCGTCACGAGCGCGGGCAAGGCGCGGGACGTTCTGCCGCGGCTGGAAGCGGTGTTCACCGACGACGAGAGCAAAGCGGCGTTCGACCGGTTCGAAGCGGTGCTCTCCCTGCTTGAAGACGCGGGTCTCGGCGACCGGATCCGGCTCGACTTTTCGGTCGTCAGCGATATGAAATACTACAACGGCTTTGTCTTTAAGGGCTTCGTGCGCGGCGTGCCGCACAGCGTGCTTTCCGGCGGGCAGTACGACCCGCTGATGCGCCGCATGGGCAGAACGTCCGACGCGATCGGGTTCGCCGTCTATTTCGACGAGCTGGAACGCTACCTGTCCGACGACGACCCCTACGACGTCGACACGCTGCTGCTTTACGACGCCGAAACGCCGCCCGCAACGCTCGAACGGGCGCTGCAGGCGATCCGCGAAACGGGCGTCAGCGTCACGGCGCAGCGCGCGCAGCAGACGGCTCTTCGCTGCCGGCGTGTGCTGAAACTGGAAAACGGCGAGGTGAAAACGGTCTATGAACATGCTTAATATTGCGCTGCCGAAGGGCAGACTGGGCGAAAAGGCCTACGCGATGTTCGAACGCGCCGGGTTTCCCTGCCCGTCGATCAAAGAGAACAACCGCAAGCTGATTTTTGAAAACGAAGCGGCAGGCGTGCGCTACTTCTGGGTGAAGCCGTCGGACGTCGCGATCTATGTCGAGCGCGGCGCGGCCGACCTCGGCATCGTCGGCAAGGACATTTTGCTGGAATACGAGCCGGACGTCTATGAGCTGCTCGACCTCGGGATGGGCAAATGCCGCATGGCGGTCGCGGCGAAGCGCGACTTCCGCGACGACCGCCGCCGGACGCTGATCGTCGCGACGAAATTCGCGAAAATCGCCTCGCGCTACTACGCGTCGCAGGGCCGCGACATCGATATCATCCACCTGAACGGCTCCATTGAGCTGGCGCCGATTCTTTCTCTGTCGGACGTGATCGTCGATATCGTCGAGACCGGCACGACGCTGAAAGAAAACGACCTGACCGAGCGCGAAACGATCGTCCCGATCAGCGCAAGGCTGATCGCCAACAAGGCGAGCTACAAGTTCCAGAGCGAAGCGATCGGACGGATCGTGGAAAGCATGGCGAAGCAACTGGAGGAAACAACATGATCCGGATTCTGAAATACGGCGAAGTGGAAAACGCCGCGATCTTTGCCCGGGCGCAGTCGACGGTCGACGTCGGCGGCGTGGTGCGCGAGATCATCGCGAACGTGAAAGAGAACGGCGACGCGGCGCTCTTCGCCTATTGTGAACAGTTCGACAAAGCGAAGCTTTCCAGCCTCGCGGTCACGGAAGATGAAATAGAAGAAGCGCTTGCGCTCGTCGAGCCGCGCTTTCTCGCAATACTGCAAAAGGCGGCGGCGAACATCCGCCGGTTCCACGAAAAGCAGGTGCGCAGCCCGTTCGCCCTTGACGACCGGGACGGCGTCGTCATCGGCCAGAAGATCACGCCGGTCGACCGCGCGGGACTCTATGTGCCCGGCGGCACGGCGGCCTATCCCTCCACGGTGCTGATGGACGCGATCCCGGCGAAGATCGCCGGCGTCCAAACCGTCGTGATGGTCACCCCGCCGAATCAGGAGGGGAAGGTCAATCCCGTCATACTTGCGGCGGCGCACGTCGCGGGAATCGACAAGATCTTCAAGGTCGGCGGCGCGCAGGCGATTGCCGCGCTGGCGTACGGGACCGAGAGCATCCCGAAGGTGGATAAGATCGTCGGCCCGGGCAACGCCTTTGTCGCCGAAGCGAAAAAGCAGGTCTTCGGCGCCGTTTCGATCGATATGATCGCCGGCCCGAGCGAAATTCTGATCGTCTCCGACGCCGGCAGCGACCCGCGCTTTGTCGCGGCGGATCTGCTTTCGCAGGCGGAGCACGACAAACTCGCGTCCGCCGTCCTCGTGACGGATTCCATGGACCTTGCCCTTGCGGTGCAGCGGGAGCTGGAAGTGCAGATTCCGCAGTTGGCCCGCGCCGAGATCGCGCGCGCCTCAATCGACAACAACGGCAAGATCATCGTCGCGGACGATCTGACGCGCGTGATCGAAATTGCCAACGAGATCGCGCCGGAGCACCTTGAACTCTGCGTCGCGCAGCCGTTCGATTACCTCGACAAGATCCGCCATGCGGGGTCCGTCTTCCTCGGCCGCAACTGTCCCGAGGCGCTCGGCGATTATTTCGCCGGCCCGAACCATACATTGCCGACAAGCGGCACGGCGAAGTTCTCCTCGCCGCTTTCGGTCGACGATTTCATCAAGAAAACACAGTTCACCTATTATACAAAAGAAGCGCTGGCCGCCGTTGCCGAAGACGTCGCCTATTTCGCGACGCAGGAGGGCCTGACCGGCCACGCGAAAAGCGCGACCATCCGCTTTGAGGAGCAATGATATGAGCCGATTTTTCTCTGACCGGCACAAATCGCTGGTCCCGTACACGCCGGGGGAACAGCCGACGGGACGGCAGTATATCAAGCTGAACACCAACGAATCGCCGTTTCCGCCGTCGCCCCGCGCGGTGGCCTACGCCGCCGAAGCGGCAAAGCGGCTGGAGCTGTACCCCGATCCGACCTGCGGCGAGCTGCACGCCGCGTTCGCAAAGCAGTGCGGCGTTGAGCCGGACGAGGTGCTGATGACGAACGGTTCGGACGAGATCCTCTGTTTCGCGTTCAACGCGTTCTGCGACGACCGGCACCCGGCGGCGTTCGCGGACGTCACCTACGGTTTTTACAGCGTCTTTGCGCAGCTGCTGCACATTCCCTATACGCTGATCCCGCTGCGCGAAGATTTCACGATCGAGCCGGAGGACTACGTCGCGCTGGGCAAGACGATCTTCCTCGCGAACCCCAACGCCCCGACGGGGATTGCTCTCCCGCTTGACGCGGTGGAGCGTATCGTCCGCGGCAACCCGAACAACGTCGTTGTCGTGGATGAAGCCTATGTCGATTTCGGCGGTGAAAGCGCGGTCCCGCTGATTCACAAATACGAGAACCTGCTTGTGACGCAGACGTTTTCCAAATCGCGCTCGCTCGCGGGCGGTCGTCTCGGCTGCGGCATCGGCTGCAAAGCGCTGATCGCCGACCTCAACACGATCAAGTATTCCACCAACCCCTACAACATCAACCGCATGACGATGGCGGCGGGGCTCGGCGCGCTCGAGGACGACGCCTATATGCGCGACAACTGCAAAGAGATCATCGAAACGCGCGGCGCGACGATGCAGGCGCTCAGAAAGCTCGGCTTTACCGTGATCGACTCGTCGGCGAATTTCGTCTTCGCCAAGGCCGACTGGATCGGCGGCAACGACTTATACCTGCAGCTGAAGGAACGCGGCGTGCTGATCCGCCATTTTGAAACGCCGCGGCTCAAAGACTATAACCGGATCACGATCGGGACGCGCGACCAGATGCGCGCGCTCATCCTCGCGATCAACGATATCAGGGAGGCACTTTTATGAGAACGGCAAACATCAACCGCACCACCGGCGAAACCGAGATCCGGCTCGGACTCAATCTGGACGGCACGGGCCGCTCCAATATCCAGAGCGGCGTCGGCTTCCTCGACCATATGCTGACGCTGTTCGCCAAGCACGGCCGGTTTGACCTCGTGCTGACCTGCAGCGGCGACACCGACGTGGACGACCACCACTCCGTCGAGGATATTGGCATCGCGCTCGGTCAGGCGTTCAAAGAAGCGCTCGGCGAAAAGCGCGGGATCGTCCGCTACGGGTTCTTCCTGCTGCCGATGGACGAAGCGCTGATCCAGACCGCGGTCGATCTTTCCGGCCGCAGCTATCTCGCCTTTAGCGTCCCGATGCCGGCGCAGAAGGTCGGCACGTTCGACACCGAGCTTGTCGAGGAATTCTTCCTCGGCTTCACCCGCAACCTCGGCTGCAACCTGCACATCCGCTCACTCGCCGGCTCCAACACGCACCACATCATCGAGGGCGTGTTCAAGTGCGCCGCGCGCACGCTGAAGGACGCTGTCGCCGTCGACCCGGCGCTGGAAGGGGAGATCCCCTCCACGAAGGGAGTGCTCTGATGGTCGCAATCATTGACTACGGCGTGGGCAACCTCTTTTCGCTGCGCTGCTCGCTGGAAAAGATCGGCGCCGACGTCGTCGTCACGGGCGACAAAGCGGCGATCGCGAAAGCGGACCGGGTGATCTTGCCCGGCGTGGGCGCGTTTCGCGACGCGCGGCAAAAGCTGCGCGACACGGGGCTCGACAAGGTCGTGTGCGACCTTGCGGCGCAGGGCAAGCCCATCCTCGGCATCTGCCTCGGCATGCAGCTGCTGTTTGAAACGAGCTATGAATTCGGCGTCTACGACGGCCTCGGCCTGCTCAAGGGCAGCGTGCGGCCGCTGCGGGACGTGATCCCCGCCGATTACAAGATTCCGCAGATCGGCTGGAACGCGCTGCGCTTTCGCAAAGAGAGCGGCCTCTTCCGCTATATCAAGGACGGCGACTGCGTCTACTTCGTCCATTCCTACTATGCGGCGGACTGCGACGACAGCCTGATCGCGGACTGCGAATACGGCGCCGATATCACGGCGGCGGTTCAAAAGGGGAACGTCTGCGGGTGCCAGTTTCATCCGGAAAAGAGCGGCGACGTCGGCCTTTCTATCCTGCGCGCGTTCTGCTTTGAGGAGGGGGCCGTATGATTCTCTTTCCCGCGATCGACTTATATGAAGGCAAGGCGGTGCGTCTGCTGCGCGGCGACTACGATCATATGACCGTTTACAGCGACAACCCGCCCGCAATCGCGTTCGACTTCAAAGCGCAGGGCGCGACGCATATCCATCTTGTGGATCTTGAGGGCGCGAAGAACGGTACAACGCCGAACTTCGACGTCGTCTGCAAAATCAAACGGCAAAGCAGCCTGTTTTGCGAAATCGGCGGCGGCGTGCGCAGCATGGAAACCGTCAAACGCTATCTCGACGCCGGAATCGACCGCGTCATCCTCGGCACCGCCGCGGTGCAGGACGAAGCGTTCCTGTGCGACTGCGCCGCAAAGTACGGCGAACAGATCGCCGTCGGGGTCGACCTCAAGGACGGCTTCGTTGCGATCAAGGGCTGGCGCGAAAAGAGCGCCTACGACGCCTTCACGTTCTGCGAAAAGATGCAGCAAATCGGCGTGCGGACGCTGATCTGCACCGACGTTTCCAAGGACGGCGCGATGCAGGGCACGAACGTGGATTTGTACAAAACGCTCTCGGAGCGCTTTTCAATGCAGATCGAAGCGTCGGGCGGCGTGTCGAGCCTCGACGACGTGCGCCGGCTGCGCGCGCTGGATCTTTACGGCGCGATCATCGGCAAGGCGTACTACACCGGCGCTATCGATCTCAAACAAGCTTTGGAGGCGGCACGATGATTACAAAACGGATTATACCCTGTCTCGACGTCAAAAACGGCCGCGTGGTCAAGGGCGTCAACTTTGAAGGCCTCAGCGACGTGTCCTCTCCCGTCGCGCTCGCAAAGTATTACAGCGCGTGCGGCGCGGATGAGCTCGTTTTTTACGATATTACGGCTTCCGCCGAGGGCAGGCGGCTCTTTTCCGATATCCTGACCGAAACGGCGAAAGAGGTCTTTATTCCGCTGACAGTGGGCGGCGGGATCAATACGCTCGACGACTTTGACCGTGTGCTGAAATGCGGCGCGGACAAGGTCAGCGTCAACTCCGGCGCAATCCGGAATCCCCAGCTGATCGAGGACGCCGCAAAACGCTACGGCAGTCAGTGCGTCGTGCTGTCGGTCGACGTCAAGCGCGTGGACGGCGTCTTCCGCGTCTTCGCCAAGGGCGGACGCGAAAACACCGGCATGGAGGCGATCGAATGGATCCGCGGCGGCGTTGAACGCGGCGCGGGGGAGATCGTCCTCAATTCCATCGACACCGACGGCGTCAAACGCGGTTTCGACCTTGAGATGCTCGAAAAGGTCTGCGCCGTTGTGGACGTCCCCGTGATCGCTTCGGGCGGCGCGGGCTGTATCGACGATTTTATCACATTGTTCCGGACGCTGCCGCAGGTGGACGCGGGGCTTGCCGCGTCGATCTTCCATTTCGGCGAAGTGGAGATCCGCGATCTGAAACAGGCCATGGCGTCGCACGGCATTCCGGTGCGGCTGTAAGAAAGGGAGAGGTGAACAGGATGCTGCAAATTGACGAACTGAAATTTGACGAAAAGGGGCTGATCCCCGCCATCGTCGTGGACGCCGACACCAAACGCGTGCTGACGCTCGCGTACATGAACCGCGAAAGTCTGCAAATCTCGCTGGAACGCGGTCTGACCTGTTTTTTCAGCCGCTCGCGGCAGGAACTCTGGCTCAAGGGCGAAACGAGCGGCAACTACCAGCACATCGTTTCGATCGCAGCGGACTGCGACCGCGACGCGCTCGTCGTGCTCGTGGAGCCGGACGGCCCCGCCTGCCACAAGGGGACGACCTCCTGCTTCAACGATCTCGTCTTTGAAAGTGACGAACGCCACCCGTTCTCGATGGAGGGCCTGATGGCGCTGATTGAAGGACGCAAGGCCGAAAAGAAAGAGGGCTCCTACACGAGCTACCTCTTCGACAAGGGCCTCGATAAGATCCTCAAGAAAGTCGGCGAGGAATCGACCGAGGTCATCATCGCCGCAAAGGCCGAGGACAAACGCGATACGATCTATGAGATCGCGGACCTGACCTATCATGTGATGGTGCTGATGTGCGAAATGGGCATCTCGCTCGACGAGATTTTGCAAGAGCTCGCGTCCCGCCATGTGATCGACCACAAGGTCAAGCAGGAAAAGATGACGTAAGAAAAAAGCCGCCGCGGCGGCTTTTTCTTTTTCCCGCTCTTGCTTTTTTCCCCCGTTCGTTGTAAGATAGAGAAAACCGACAAAAAGGAGGCGGCAGTATGGCGCAGCGCAGAATCCTTTGGCTCGATCAGCTCAAGGCGGTCGGCTTTTATTGCGTGATCCTCGGTCACATGTCTATCCCGACGGCGTTCGCGAACTGGATCTATTCGTTCCATATGCCGCTGTTTTTCCTCGTGTCCGGCTTCACCTTCAATCTCGCGAAAACGGCGCAGGCGCCGTCAAAGGACTATCTGCCGAAGCTGTTCAAGCGGCTGATTATCCCGTATTTCTGGATCGAGATGATCTGCCTGTGCTTTTCCTATCTCAACACGGTGCTGATCCGCGGCCAGCAGCTGCATCTTGCTAAAAATCTGCTGGGTATCCTCGTCGGCAACGGCCTGATTCTGCCGTACCCGACGCGGCCGATGTATTTCGCGCTGGTGCTGTTTCTGGCGCAGGTTCTGCTCTGGGCGCTCCTCAAGCTGACCCGCGGCAACAAAATCGCCGTCTTCGCGCTCACGCTCGCGCTTTGCGCGTTCAGCGTGCTGACGATCGGTAAGCCGATGGTCTGGCGCGTCAACGTCGTCCCGATGGCGATGCTGCTGATCCTCTGCGGCACGCTGCTGCGCAAGCTCTATGACCGGCTGCAGACCCCGATCGAAACGGGCAACCCCGTGTGGCTGTATCTGATCGGCGCGGCACTGTTCGCGGCGGGCTTTGTGCTGCAGCACTATAATGGCCGCCTGAGCATGGCCGGCAACCGCTACGGGCACATCGTCCCCGTCGGGCTGCTTGCGGCGGTGCTGACGACCTGCGCGCTCGCGCTGTTCTTGATCCGTCTGCCTGTGCCGAAGGTGATGGCGATCATCGGCCAGAACACCTTCTTCTATATGGGCTTCCACCGCCCGCTGATCACGCTGCTGGAAAACCTGTTCCCGGCCGTCCGCGAGACATGGTGGTTCCTCACTGTCGGATCACTGGCGATCTTCTTCGGCCTTGTCCCGGTCGTGCTGCTGGTCAACAGGACCTGCGCCTTCCTGTGCTGCAAGGAGACGGCGGTCGACACGGCCGCGACGCGGGCCGGCAAATACGTTTGCACGCTGCTCGCTTGCCTGATTCCGTATTACTACGCCGTGCTCTACGCGGTGAACCGCTTCTCGCTGCCGGACTACTCCCGCTGGGCGCTGCTGGCGCTGCTCGTGCCGCTGTGCGCGGCGCTGACGTGGGGGATGGGCCGCTTCCTGCCGGTGCTGTATCTGACGAAACGGAGGGCTTTTCATGACGGAACGTGACAAGATTCACGGCGAAACGCTGTATCTGCCGGACGACCCGGAGATCATGCGCGAACAGCTCGGCTACCTTGAAAAGCTCTATGCTTTCAACGCGACGCGGCCGTCGGAACTCGACAAGCGCGAAGCTTTGCTGCGCGAGATGTTCGCCGAGCTCGGTGAAGACTGCTATATCGAGCCGCCGCTCTATTGCAACTGGGGCGGACACCACGTCCATTTCGGCGACCGGGTCTACGCGAACTTCCATTTGACGCTGGTCGACGATACGCATATCTACGTCGGGTCCAACACGATGTTCGCCCCGAACGTGACCGTTGCGACGGCGGGCCACCCGATTCTGCCCGAGCTGCGCGCCCAGGCCTATCAGTACAACCTTCCCGTGCACATCGGGCGCAACTGCTGGATCGGCGCGGGTGCGGTCATTCTGCCCGGCGTGACGATTGGCGACAACACCGTGATCGGCGCCGGTTCCGTCGTGACAAAGGACATCCCCGAGAACGTCGTCGCCGTCGGCAACCCCTGCCGCGTGCTGCGCGAAATCGGCGAACGCGACCGGCAGTACTTTTACCGCGACAAACCGATTGACAAAGCTTTACTGAAATAAGGAGAAGACCATGCTGCTCAAAACCCCGTTCCAAAAGATCTGCTATAAGCTGTTCCTCGCGCTGATCGGCCTTGTCTATTCGTTCACGGCGTATGTCGCGCCGGCCGAAACCCAGCCGATCGCGCCGCAAAGCGAGGACGCGGCGTTCTGCTTCGCCGCCCTCGCGGACCCGCAGGTGTCGAACTACATCCTCAAGCGCGTCCCGTACTTTGACGCGGCGGCGGAGGACTTGCACAACGCGCAGCGGCTCGACGCCGTGCTGATCGCGGGCGATATCGCTGAAAACGGCCTTGCGATCGAATACCAGTACATCTATGAAAAACTAAGCGGCCTCGGCTGTCCCTATATCCTCGCCGAGGGCAACCACGATATCCGCCTGCGCCTCTACCGGCAGAGCCTGGCGCGCTTTTCGGCGTTTTCCAACGCGCTCAATGAAAACGACGCGATGGACAGCTACCATTTCAGCACGTCGGTCAACGGCTACACCTTCCTCGTGCTCGGCTCCGACCGCACGGAATTCGAAGAATCCTACCTGAACGACGCGCAGCTTGCGTGGCTTGACGCTTCGCTCGCGGCGCAGCAGGGGAGGCCGACCTTTGTCGTGCTGCATCAGCCGCTCAAGAACACCCACGGTCTGCCGGACACCTGGGGCAGTCCGCTGAAGTCCGCCGGTTCCGTCGGTAAACAGAGCGACCGCATCGCTGCGATTCTGCAGCAGTACAATAACGTGATCCTGATCACCGGCCACCTGCACACCGGCTTCGGCGAATATACCTATGAAAAGCTCGGCAGCGTCTGGATGGTCAATCTGCCGTCGCTGACGATCAACAACAAGGACGGCGGCGACAACGGGCCGGGCATCGGCTGCGTCGTCGAATGCCGCAGGGACGAGATCGTCTTCCGCGCGCGCAACTTTGCGGCCGGGACATGGCTGCCGGACTACGATTTCACGATCCCCGTGGAATAAGACTTTTTCAACATTTTTGTCAAAAGCCCTTTCTTTTTCGTTCGTTTTATGCTAAGATATTCCAGATAGGAAGATCGACCGATTTTCCGCGATTTTCGACGGGAGGAACTACAGATGGAGAAAACCTATATCGGTTGGCAGGAAGCCGACTATAAGAGCAAACAGACCGAATATACCGAAGAAAGCAAGATGCTCGCGGCCGACGGCACGCTGCTCGTCAAGGGCTGGGCGAGACATAACGTGTTCGACTATGACCGCAACAACGTCAAGGCCGTCATGCGCCGCAAGGAATGGGACTTCTATCAGATCTCCAACGGCAAATACATGGCGCAGATCTCCTTCGCCAACATCTCGCTGGGCGGCTATGTTTCCGCTGTCCTTGTCGACCTGCGATCCGGCAAGACGGTCGCCAACGTGATGTCGCCGTTTCTCGGCGGCAAGGACAAGTACGTCCTGCCCCCGAAGGGCGACGTGCCGAACTTTGTCAAGATGACGATCGGCAAGGCGGAGTTCTGCTTCGATACG
>CAMZEG010000007.1 GCA_947305635.1 uncultured Clostridia bacterium | reverse complement strand
TTTTTGTTGTGGCAGGGTCGGCGGCGTCATATTTGCCCCAGTCGATTCTTTTGCCGATCTCGGTGAAGGTACAATTCTCCACAACAAAGTTCATGCTTCTGAAGCCCGCGCCGATGCCGCCGGTTCCGTCATTGTCAAAGGAGCAGCGCCGGATCAGCACGTCCTCGACCGTTCTGTCGTCGGAGCCGTGTTCAAAGCCCAGACCCGCCGTTCCGGCATTGTTGAACGTGCAGTCCTCCACAAGGATATGCTGCGGTTTATCCATCTGCACCATGGCTCTGTCCCAAATAAGGCCGGCGCAGTCTGTAAAGGACAGCCCGCGCAGAACAACATACTCGCTGCTGTTTGTATCGAGGATATAGGCGCCGGAGCCGTTCTCGCCGGCCAAAGCCCGCGCGACCTCAAAGCTGCCAAGTGTCTTCATGATTTTCAAATAGATCTTACCGGCAGCCTTGTCGATGTAATAGGTGTTGTTTTTCAACGCTTTTCTGCTTAACACAGGGGCGATCGGCTCGCCGTCGACAATCAGATAATCGCTTCTGCCGATGATCTCGTTCCCTGGCGTATCGGAACGGAACGGATAGTCAAAATCCCAGTCGTTTTCGTAAACGAACAGTGCATTTGTCTGTCTCCAGCCGTCAAACGGTACGGACGCGGTAATCACGGTTTCTCCGGGTTCTTCGGCTTCTATGATGATCGGCTGAAGCTCCGTTCCGCTTGTGTTCAGATTGATACTGTTTTCTCTGTATATTCCAGGGGCGATGACGAGTTTGGTTCCGGGCGCGGCAATGGATTCCACGCCCTTTTTCACCGTTGCGAACGGAGCGCTCTGTGTTCCGGGGTTTGTGTCACTTCCGGTTTCGCCGTTGACATAGAATACGGTGTTGCTTTCTTCCCACCGGCCAGCGGTACGGTTGACCCACAGATCATGCTCATAGTCCGCAAGAAGATCCATATCGTCCTGCGTTAACGCGTCGGCATACAGCCGGATATCATCCACCATGCCGTCAAGGGATTCACCCTCGGTATAGCCTGCGCCGATGCGCACACCGTTGAGCACGGGCTTGACCGCCTTCTCAAAGTGTTTGGTGGAATCATACTTGCCGCAATGATAAAACGTGACGTCGCCCTTTTCCGGCTCATAGACCACGCCGATATGGAACCAGCAGTGGTTTTCGGGGTGCACCACCCAGTCGTCGCTGCCGACGGCGTCTTCTTCCGCCATGGTATATTCAAAATTACAAAACTGCGTGTTGTTTGCAAACACGCCGTTTTGTTCAAACGCGCCGCCCGCATTTCCTTCCACGGAAAAAACAAGCTTCGTGCAGTTCGTCCCCATCACGGTCTCGCCGCTGGCGGAGTCGGCGTAGGACGGCGTACCGGTATGCACGAATTTCAGCGTGACGCGTCCGACGCCGGTTTCGGTATCCAGCAAGGTGCTCACACGCGGTTCATCGGTGTTTTCGCGGGTTTGCAGATCGCGTATGTTGACCCACATGGAAACAGTCAAAGCGTCCTGCTCTCCCAGATCGGGAAGGGTCAGCGACGCTTCGGGCGCGGAAAACTCCAAGGCCTGACGCAGACCGAATCTGCCGGTAACAAGCCGTGCGCCGCTGCATTCATATCCGCTCAAATCCGCAGCGTCGTCAAAGGAAATATCCGCAAGCGGCTCTGCCTGAACATCCGCAAAACCGTAATCCGCATATTGATCGATTGCGCGCACCGCTTCGCCGTATTTCGCCTGAACATCCTCTGTGGTGAACCGGGTGACGGGCGTTTCGGGGTGAAACAGTGTTTTGATATTTCCCGACAAACCGGAAACAAATCCCGTAAGTGCAATGATGAATGCCGTAATCAAACTGATCATTTTTGTAGTCATGGAACACTCCCCCGTTCTTTTGATGATTCTTTGTCCTGCTGCACGCTGCAAATAACGATTCTACGATCTATAATATCCAATGATTATAGCATAGGCTCATGCGCCGTCGACCGGAATTGCGCGGCCGAGGTGGAACGAATAGAGCACCGTTTCGCGGACGGGATAGTCCGTACAGAGGGACAGCGCCCGCTTATACAACCGCACCTGCCCGGCGTATTTTTCGGTAAACTGCGCGTCGGTTTCGAGCCGGTCGGTTTTGTAATCGACGACGACGAGGGCGCCGTTTTCCAAAAACGCGCAGTCCGCGATACCCTGGATCAGGACGTTCTCTTCCGGGAACGCCGCCGTTTCGGGATAGAGGGACGAAACCGGCAGCGCGACGGTGAACTTCTTTTCGCGCATGATAAGCTCGCTTTGGCGCATCCGCCGGTAGAGATCGCTTGCAAAGAAGCGGCGCACGGCGGCGCGGTTGATCGCGTCCGCTTCGAGCTGCGAGATGACGCCTTTGTCGCACAGGCGGGCGATTTCTCCGTCCACATCCGTTTCCGCTTTGGAAAAATCGGCGTACTGCATGAACGTGTGGGTCGCGGTGCCGCGCTGGGCGGGCGAAAGGCCGCCCTCGGTCAGAAACGCCGGCACGCTCGCCGCAAAGTAGTCTCGGTCAACAAAAGCTTTATCCACCTCGGACGCGGCGCGCTTGCTGACAAGCCGCGTCAGCGGTTCATAGGCGTAGCGCCACGAAAGCGATTCGTCCAGCAGCGCCCGGCAGGCAGGGTCGGGTTCCTGCGCGGCCGGTGACTGCGCCGCGGTCTGCGCGGCCGGCTGCAGGGTTTCGCAATGAATCCGCAGCTTCGAGGACGCGGGCAGCACGATTGAGGCGCTGTAGCCCCCCGCTTCGCGCAGCGCTTCGGCGTCCGGGTGGCGCAACAGCGCGGGGAAGATCCAGTCTGCATAGCTGTTGGCGCTCAGGACGGAGAACGGCGAAAAGCGCCGCTCCGCCTGGCTCAGCTTCGCGTGGTATTTCGCCATCGTCTTTTCCAGATCGCGGCACGCGCCGACCAGAATCAGCCGCTCCTTGGCGCGCGTCATCGCGACATACAGCACCCGCAGTTCTTCGCTGATGGTGTCTCTGCGGCTGCGCTGGCGCACGGCGAGCAGCGGCAGCGTCGGGTACTGGGCGCGGGTGTCCGGTTCGCGCCTTTGCGCGCCGACGCCGAGCGTGGCGTGCAGCGCGACGCCGCGGGCGCGGTCACTTAGGTTGAACTTGCCGGTGCAGTTCGCGAGGATGCAGATCGGGAACTCGAGGCCCTTGGATTTATGGATCGACATCACGCGCACGACGTTCGTTTCGCTCGAGACGCCGACCGAACCGGCGAGATCTCCCTTCGTGCGCTCAAGCCGGTCGATGAAGCGGATAAAGCCGGACAGGCCGATATAGCCGGCGGCTTCGTAGACGGCGGCATAGTCGAGCAGCAGCATCAGATTCATGCGCTTCGCCTGCGCGCCGGGCATGGCGCTGACCGCGCAGAGCACGGCGGTCTCGTCATAGATCATCTGCAGGAAGTCGGGCACGGCCATACACACGCCGAGCGTCCGCCACGAGCGGATCTTTTCCAAAAAGCGCGCCGCCTTCCCGCCGCCGTTCTGCGCGTCGCGCACGAGACAGGTGTACAGATCTCCGTCCGCCGAAAGCAGCCGCAGTCTCGCGCAGTCGTCCGGCGAAAAGCCGAACAACACGCTCAACAGCACGCTCAAAAGCGGGACGTCCTGTTTGGGGTTGTCGATCACGCGCAGGAGATTGAGCAGCAGGCTGACCTCGTGCGCGGAGAAGAAGTCGGTGGAAACCTCGGTGAAACACGGCACACCCTGCCGCGTCAGCGCGTCGGCGTACAGCGCGCCGCGGCCTCCGTTGATCGAGCGCAGCAGAATGCAGAAATCGGCATACTGCGCCGGGCGCATCTTTTCGCCGTCGAAGACTTCGAAGCCTTCGTCGACCATGGTCCGGATGCGCTTCGCGACATAGTCCGCCTGATAGGCGTCGTTGTCGTCGCGCTCGGAGTCGAGCTCTTTGACGTCGAGCACATGCAGTTCGCAGCATTCGTCCGCCTGCGGGTACCGCGCGGCGCAGACCAGCGCTTCGCCGTCGCTGTAATCGACGTCGCCCGCCCGGCGGCTCATCACCTGCGAAAACAGGAAGTTGACGATTTCCGTCACGCCGGCGCGGCTGCGGAAGTTTTCCATCAGTCCGATCTGCGCCGGGAACGCGGGACGGTCGGGATCATAGGGCGGATAGGCGTCCTTGAGTTCGAGAAAAATTTCCGGCATCGCCTGGCGGAAGCGGTAGATGCTTTGCTTCATATCGCCCACGCGGAAGAGGTTGTCCCGCGCGATCGCCGCAAAGAGCATGTCCTGCGCCCGGTTGGTATCCTGATATTCGTCGATCAGGATCTCGTCGTAGTCCTGCGCGATCTCCCGCGCGCGGTCGCTCGGCGTAAAGGAACCGTCCTCCCCTTCGGTATATAACAGCTGCAGCGCGTAGTGCAGAATGTCGCTGAAATCGGCGCACTGTTTCTCGCGCTTAATCTCCGCGAAGCGGGCGGCGTACTGCTCGGTGGTCTGCACCAGCCGGTCGATCATCGGCGCGAAGAAGCGCAGATCCTCCCGGAACGCCTCCATGCTGCAGCAGAACAGCGGCGCGATCTTTTTGCGGATCGTGTCCTTGATCTCCTGCCGCAGCGCCTTGAGCCGTTCGATCTGCAGATCGCCCTGATACTCCTTCGGCGTCCGGCCGAGCGTCACCGGCGCATAGGACTCGGCAGCGGCCCGCGCGCCGTCCCAGTCGCCGTTTTCCATTGCGGCAAGCAGGCCTTCCAGCTGTCTGCGGTCGCTCGCAAACGCTTCGGCAAAGATCCGTGTCAGCACGTCGTCGTCGGCCGTTTCCTCCTTCGCCCGCACCGCGAGCCGGATCATATCCTTCGCGGCGCCGGTGATCCGCGACGCGACCTCGCGCAGAAACGGGTGCTCCGGCGTCGGTTCGCCGTGGTAGAACGCGGCGATTTCGGACAGCCAGCGCGACGGGAACGGGTTGGAGCGGCTTTCGCGGTACAGCGCGCGGATCGTCTCTTCCAAAAACGAGTCGTCCCGTCCCTGAAAGAGCAGTTCCACGAGACCGGAGAAGGCCGTGTCGCCTTCGGCGTAGCAGTCTTCGAGCGTTTCGCTCATCGCCTGCTCGCTGAGCAACTGCAGTTCGCCCTCATCGGCGTTTTTGAAATCGGGCGGCAGATCCAGCGCTTCAAAATGCGCGCGCACCAGCTGGCTGCAGAACGCGTCGATCGTGCAGATCTTCGCATACGGGAGCAGCATCTGCTGCTCGGCCAGCCGTTCGTTGTCCGGGTCCGAGGCGACCCGCTGTGCCACAGCGTCGGTGGTGCGCTGGCGGACTTCCGCCGCAGCCGCGCGGGTAAATGTTACAATCAGCAGACGATCGGCGGACACGGGAGAAACCGGGTCGGTCAAACGGCGGATCACGCGCGCCACGAGCACCGACGTTTTGCCGGAGCCTGCCGCGGCGGAAACCAGCAGATTGCCGCTGGGCGCGTCGATCGCCCACTGCTGCTGGGGGGTCCAGTTACGTGCCATCGGTCGTCTCCTCCTTTTCCAGCGCCGTCAGCGCGTCAGAATAGGTGCGGGCTTTCAGATAGCGGGCCGCACCGCCCGCTTCGCGTCCGCAGACGCTGCGGTAATCGCACCAGTCGCAGGTATAGGCGTGGTTCTTGCCGAAGACGGGTCTCGCTTCGATCCGGCCGTCGTGCAGGCCGTTGCCCATCTGCCGCAGAATCTTATCCATCCGCTTCGCGAGCAGGCCGAGCTGGCCGAGGGAAATGAGCCGGTCCTGCTCCGCCCGTCTGCGCATGCCGGAAGAAAGTGGCAGCAGCACGCCGGACAGACTGTGGTCCATTCCGCGCAGCACGTCGATATCGTCTAAAATCACGCCGTCCATCTTGCCCGCGACGATGCGCTTTTTCTCTTTGGTCTCGGCGTCGTCGCTGCGGTCGGCGTCGAACGGCTCAAAGCGCGCCGGCATATACAGTACCCCGGCCGGGGTCACGTCCGGTTCGCTGCGCCAGATGCTGACGAGATAGAGCAGCATCTGCATCCCGAGGCCGTCCAGCACGTCGGAGAGGGAAAACTCCTTCGTCCCGGTTTTGTAATCCACCACGCGGATATACCGCTTTCCGTTCGCGCGCATCTCGTCGACGCGGTCGATGTAGCCCTTCAGCTCCACAAAGCCGGTTTCAAGCGCGATGCGGAACGGCTCGACCGCCTTGCCCGGGCCAATCGGCACTTCGAAGCCGACGGGCACGAACGAGCTTTGGCGAAACTCAAACAAGAGCCGGTCCATCAGCGTCACAAGCGTGGCGTACATGCGCCGGTAGAGATACAAAAACCGCGCGCTTTTTTCCGTCGCGCCGCCCATGTAGGTTTCGATATACTGCGAGAGCGCGGCCGCGATTTTTTGGTTGGTCTCTTCGCGCGAAAGAGCGCCGACGTTGCCGCCCGGACAGTCTTTCAACAGCTGTTCGAGGACATAGTGCACGACCGTGCCGGCAGAGGCGGGGTCGAGCTTCGCGATCTGCCGCGGTTTCGCTTTCAATCCGTAGCGGCAGAAATACTGGAACGGGCATTCTTCATATTTTTCCAGCTGCGAGGCGGACAGGACGATCTTTTCGCCGAAGAGCGCCTTCGCGGTGTCTTTTTCTTTGAGTTGGAACGTCTCTTTGCGCGCGGCGCGGGCGATCGCGTGCAGGCGGTCGCGGTACGCGTCCTGCGACGCAAAGTAGGTGCGGAAGGCTTCGGTCTTCGGGTCGGTCTGCTGCCAGTGCGACGCAAGGTAGGAGAAAGCGACGTCCTCCCCTTCCGCAAACGCTTCCGGCGCCAGCAGGCCGTAGTCGCGCACGGCGGCGTTTGGGAACAGCCGCCGCAGGGTCAGCACGACTTCGGATTCCGTCAGCTTTTCGCCGCTTTTGCCGCTTTGGGCAAAGGAGACATAGAGCTTTTCGCGCGCAGCGCAAAGCGTGTTGTAGACATAGAACCGCTCGGTCATCGCCGCAAAGCGGCTGTCGTCCGGCAGTTTATCGAGCGTGCGGCGCAGCAGGTCGCATTCCCCGCGGGACAACAGGCCGTCCGACGACGGCGACTGCGGGAACACGCCGGCGTTCATACCGAGCGCGAAGAGCACCTTCGGCGTCTGCGTCGCGATCCGCGCCGCGTCGCACAGATAGACTTCGTCAAAGCCGTCCGGCAGCTTGCCGAGGCTTTGCGCACCGACGACAAGGTCAAACAGCTCGGTCAACAGCTGCAGCGGCAGCACGGCGTCGCCCGCCGTCTGGGCGATCTCGTCGAACGAGAGCATCAGAAGGTCCCAGATCTGCCCCTGCTCGAGCGCGAGTTCCAGCCGGCCCTGCGCTTCAAGCGTCAGCGCGTACTGCTTGAGCGCTTCGTCAATGCCCTGCTTGCGCAAGAACGCATAGAGCGATGCCATCACGCCGCGGGCGTTTTTGCCTTTGATCTCTTCGCGCAGCGCCAACAGCGGCAGGACGATCCGCTCGCGGATATCGTTGAGTTCGCGCAGCCTTTCGCGCCGCTTTTCGTTCATCTCTTCGCCGAAGCCGTCCGGGTTCTCCGTCCACGGCCGCTGCCATCCCTTTGCGGGAAGGTCCCACAAAAGCGCGTAGTTTTCCGCGTCGGCAATCTCGTCCCACGAGAGCGCGGTCAGCCCGGTCTTGAGATAGCGCATCAGGTTTTCGGTCGTGAAGCCCGTGCGGCAAAGCTCCAGCAGCGCGCGCACAAGGATCGCGAGCGGCTCGTTTTCGATCGGGGCGCGCAGATCTTCGAACACGGGGACACCGCATTTCTTCAGGCTGTATTTCATGTATTTCGCGTAGGGCTCCGGGTTGCGGAAGACCACCGCGATATCGCGGCAGCGGTACTGCTTTTCGCGCAGCAGACGGCGGATCTCCATCGCCGCGTTGTCGCATTCCTCGCGGACGGACGGCGCGGTGCAGAGCGTCAGCGCGTCGGTCGCCAAGTCGAAGGGCTGTTTTTTCGGCGCGAAGAGGTTCCTTTCCAGATGGCGCAGCGCCGCGTCTTCATAGAAGGTGTAGCCGCAGTTTTCCGGCGTCCGGGCAACGACCCCGCCGAAGGGCACACCGCTTTTTTTGCAAAGGTGCAGCAGCGTCTGGGCGGTGGCGTTGGTCAGCGCGAAGGGAGACGCGGCGCTCCGGTCGTCGATTGTGTCGGTGCAAAGGGTGACGTACACGTCCTTCGCCTGCAGCAGCATTTGTTCGATCAGGGCGTATTCCTGGCCGGTGAACGAGGAGAAGTCGTCGATCACGACCAGCTTGTCCCGGAAGAACGCCGTGCCCTGCAGCTTTTGGGCGACCGCCGTCAGCACGTCGCCGTCGTCGAAGAACCGCTCGCCCACGAGCGCGTCGTAGGCGCGGTAGATCAGCGCGGTTTCGCCGAGCTTGTCCTTCAGATAGCCGTCGGGCAGCTGCCGCGCCGCGGCAGAGAGTTCGTCGGGCGTAATCCGGTTTTGCTTGAACGACGCGATCTGCGACAGCATCTTGCGGATGAAACCGGCGTTGGCGCGGTGCCGCGCGAACAGGCGCAGCTCGTCGCGGATCCCGGAGAGCGCGAGCGCGAGCATGGCGGCGTTCCCGCCGTCGCGCAGAATCGGCTGCTTCGGCCCGCCGTAGGTTTTGAAAACAACGTCGGCAAGGCGCGAAAAGGAAAGGACCTCCACCTCGCACGCGTCGCGCGGGCCGAGGGTTTCGAGAATCCCCTTGTCGCTTTCAAAGGTAAACTGGCGCGGCACAAGCAGAACGCCCTGCCCGTGCTTTGTTTTGACCCAATCGCCGAGCAGCCGGTGGGCGTAATGGGTTTTGCCCGCGCCCTTGCGGCCGATGATCAGATACAGCATAGCGTCGCCTCCTTTGGTAAAAAAGTGTTATTATATATTATACATGAAAGAAAAAGAGATTGCAAGATGGGGAAACCATGACGGAATGAAGAATGAAGAATTATGAATTAAGAGGTAAGAATGAACCATAAAACGCGGGGATCGCTGAAAGCCTGAGTTCTTTTCCCTGCGCAATTCCACATTCCACATTTGCTGTCGACTGAAAACAAAAAAGCCGCCCGCAGGCGGCTGTTTGTTTTCACTATGTTACATATTCAAAAGCGTCCAGATGATGTGGTGGAAGAAGCGGACGATCTTGCCGAAGGTACCGGTGTGGTTCTTGCCGCAAAGCAGGCAGGCGTCCGGATTCATCGTCCGGCCGCAGGAATCGCAGTAACCGCTGCCGTCGGCGTCAACGTGGTCCAGCTTGTCGAACGTCTCGGTGTAGGAATAGCCGCAGCCATCGCGGGTGCAGGTGTAAACCGCATAGCCGTCGCCGGTGCAGGTCGCGTCGACGCGCTCCGTCACGCTGAAGCTGTGGCCGAGCGAAGGAACGATGGTTTCGTTGACCGAAATCGCCGTTGCCGCGTCCGCGTCGCGGAAATATTGCTTGCAGACGTCGCAATACCAATACTCGATATAGCCGACGTGGTTGCAGGTGGGCGCGCTCGCATCGGATTTCGTCAGGGTGTGCGGCGGCTGCGGGAGCGCGATATCCGAAAGCTCAATCTCATTTTCACCCTCGGCGTCGCTGAAATATTTGCTGCACTTTTTGCACTGGTAGCAGGCTTCATGTCCCACCACGGCACAGGTCGACTCCGTCGCCGCCACGGTTTTAATGTCGTGGGGGATCACGGGAAGCACGAGCGTAGCCGCATCTCCGACCGGTTGAAATTCTCCGTCAACCAGGAGATAAGGATTGCCATCGGCGTCTTCATAGTGCGCGGCGCAGCCGGGCTCCGTGCAGGTCGCGGGCACTTCTTTCACTTCGGTGTATCCCGTCTGGGCCGGATCGGCCGGATCGTCGTCGCCCGCAAATGCGGTCAGCCCCGCGAAGACGGACAGCACCATCAGCACAGCGAGCAGTACGCTGAGCGTTTTTCTTGTGAATTGTTTCATTCTGTATTCCTCCGTTTCCGCCTGCCGAAGCAGGCTGATCATAGAATTCTGCAACATAATTTTACTGTATCCGCGGCGGGGTTGTCAAGGGGTTTGAAAAAGAATTCTGAAAAATCGCCGTACGCCCCCTGTTCCCCTGTTCCTCTTTCCCTTTCCCATCTTCCCATCTTGCAATCTCTCTTCTTCTATGCTATAATAAATTGATTATGCATCTGAAAGGACGGGATCCCTTTGTCCGTACCGAAAGAGAATATCCGCAACTTTTCCATCATCGCCCACATCGACCACGGCAAGTCCACGCTGGCCGACCGGCTGCTGGAGCTGACCGATTCCGTCGCGAAGCGCGACATGACGGCGCAGCTTTTGGACGATATGGAGCTCGAGCGCGAACGCGGCATCACGATCAAGGCGCACGCAGTCAAGCTCGATTACACCGCGAAGGACGGCAAGACGTATGAGCTGAACCTGATCGACACGCCGGGGCATGTGGACTTCAACTATGAGGTGTCGCGCTCGCTCGCCGCGTGCGAGGGCGCGGTGCTGGTGGTGGACGCCTCGCAGGGCATTGAGGCGCAGACGCTGGCCAACACCTACCTCGCGCTCGACCACAATCTGGAGCTGGTGCCGGTGATCAACAAGATCGATCTGCCCGCCGCCGACCCCGACCGCGTCGCCGCCGAGGTGGAGGACGTGATCGGGCTGGACTGCTCGATGGCGCCGCGCGTTTCCGCGAAGACCGGAGAAAACGTTGAGCAGGTGCTCGAACGGATCGTCGAGGACATCCCCGCCCCCGTCGCGAACGACGACGCGCCCCTGCGCGCTCTCATTTTCGATTCGATCTACGACAACTACAAGGGTGTCATCGTCTATGTCCGCGTGATGGAAGGCACGCTCAAAGCGGGCGAGACCATGCGCATGATGGCGACCGGCGCGGAGTTCACCGTCGTCGAGGTCGGCTATATGCGCGCAACGTCCATGGAGCCCTGCGACATGCTGACCGCGGGCGAAGTGGGCTATATCACCGCCTCGATCAAGACCGTCCGCGACGCGAAGGTCGGCGACACGGTGACCAAGGTCCAGCGCCCGGCGTCGGAACCCCTCCCCGGCTACCGCAAGGTCAACCCGATGGTGTTCTGCGGGATCTACCCCGCCGACGGCGCGGACTACGAGGCGCTGCGCGACGCGCTCGAAAAGCTGCAGCTCAACGACGCCTCCCTCTCCTATGAGCCGGAAACTTCCGGCGCGCTCGGCTTCGGCTTCCGCTGCGGCTTTCTGGGCCTGCTGCATCTCGAAATCATTCAGGAACGGCTCGAGCGCGAATATCTGCTCGACCTTGTGACAACCGTTCCGAGCGTTATCTATAAGATCCACCTGCGCGACGGCTCCGTCGTGGAGGTCGACAACCCGACGCACTACCCCGACCCCGCGGATATCGACTATGCCGAAGAGCCGGTCACCAACGCGCACATCTACTCCCCGCCCGATTATGTCGGCGCGATCATGGACCTTTGCCAGGACCGCCGCGGCGTGTTCAAGGATATGACCTATCTTTCCAAGGACCGTGTGGACATCCACTATGAGCTTCCGCTCAACGAGATCATCTATGACTTCTTTGACGTGCTCAAGTCGCGCACGCGCGGCTACGCCTCGTTCGACTATGAGATCTCCGGCTACCAGCGGTCCAATCTGCAAAAGCTGGACGTGCTGCTCAACGGCGACATGATCGACGCGCTCTCGTTCATCATCCACAGCGACAAGGCCATGGCCCGCGCGCGGCGGATCGCCGAACGGCTCAAGGAGACGATTCCGCGCCAGATGTTCGAGATTCCGATCCAGATCGCGATCGGCTCGAAGGTCATCGCCCGCGAAACCGTCCGCGCAATGCGCAAGGACGTGCTCGCGAAGTGCTACGGCGGCGACATCACCCGCAAAAAGAAGCTGTTGGAAAAGCAGAAGGAAGGCAAAAAGCGGATGCGCCAGTTCGGCACGGTTGAAGTGCCGCAGGAGGCGTTCATGGCCGTGCTCAAGCTTGAGGACAACGGATGAGCGCCGGCCTGTACATCCATATCCCCTTTTGCGCGCGCAAGTGCGATTACTGCGACTTCTATTCCTTTGCGCCCACGAACGAACAGATGGACGCCTATTGCGCCGCGCTTTGCCGCAGCGTGGTCGATTGGTCGGGCGATGTGACCGAACCGTTCGACACGGTCTATTTCGGCGGCGGCACGCCCTCGCTGTTCGGCGGCGGCCGGATCGCGGCGGTGCTGAACGCCGTGCGGCGCGCCCTTCCGTTGACGGATGGCGCCCAGATCACCGTGGAATGCAACCCCTCCTCGGTGGACGAAGCACTCGTGCGTTCGTTGGCCGCGTCGGGCGTCAACCGCGTTTCGATGGGGCTGCAATCTGCCGTGGCCGCGGAACGGCTGGTCCTCGGCCGACAGTCGCACCCGCGACAGGTCACGCAGGCGCTGGACTGGTTCCGCCGCGCGGGGATCGACGATCTGTCGCTCGATCTGATGCTCGGCCTGCCTGGCCAGACGCCGCAAACGCTCGGCGAAAGCCTGCGTTTCATCGAACAAAGCGGCGTACCCCACGTGAGCGCCTATTTGCTCAAGGTGGAGGAAAACACGCCCCTGTTTGCAAAAAAAGACACGCTCCCCTTTCCCGACGAAGACGGCGTGTGCGATTTGTATTTGCAGGCGGCCGAAGCGCTGGAGGGCATGGGGCTGCGGCAATATGAAGTTTCCAACTTCGCCCGGCCCGGCTTTGAAAGCCGCCACAACCTGCACTACTGGCGCGACGAGCCCTATCTCGGCATCGGCCCCGCGGCGCACTCGTTTTTCGGCGGCAGGCGGTTCTTTTATCCGCGCGACTTCGGCGCGTTTTTGCGCGGCGACACCCCTGTGGACGACGGAGAAGGCGGCGACGAAAGCGAATTCTGTATGCTGCGGCTGCGGCTGACGGAGGGACTGTCGGACGACGCATTTTTCAACCGCTTCGGCAAATACCTGCCGCAGACGGTGTTTGATGCGGCGGCGCGGCTGGCGCCCCACGGGCTGCTGACCGTACAAGACGGCACGATCGCTTTGACGAAGCAGGGCTTTCTGCTGTCGAACCGTGTAATCGGAACGCTAACAGATTCATTATAAATTGTGTTAGGAGATAATTAATATGTTATTAGGCAGACTAACAGAAGTTGAAGTTCGTGATCTTTGAAAACATGAGCAAAAACTGGCTATGCATTTTCAATGGGATCGGCTCGACGAAAAAAAGCATCACGTATAAAATACTTCCTTTCCGGGTTGAACTTGGGCGATTATTCAAATTATGATGTGCTGATGGATGAAATCATTGAAAAATGCATTCGTATGAAGAAAACTTTTCGTGATTATATTGCATAATCATTTGCTTGTGTGACGCAGAAGGCGGTTTCCACGCTGCACAAGCCTGACGGCGCTGTATCATCATATCGCTTTTTTATTTTTCAACCACATTACTGTGCACTCAGCATTCGGAGGCGAACTCTACCCATGAAACCATACGGACTTGTCCTTGCCGGCGGCGGTGCCAAGGGTGCCTATCAGCTCGGCGCGTGGAAGGCCATGCGCGAGATCGGCGTCACGTTCAACGCTGTGGCTGGCGTCTCGATCGGCTCGATCAACGGCGCGCTCATCGTACAGGACGATTATCTTTCCGCCGAGCGGCTTTGGAACAGCGTCTCACTTGAAAAAGGCATCAACATCGACGCGCCCCTCCCCGACCCGGACAATCTTTTCAGCACGAAGAACTGGGGCGTGCTGTTCCGCGAGTTCCTCAAGAACCGCGGCTTCGACGCGTCCCCGGTCAAGGACATGCTCGCGCCGCATATCGACGAAGAAAAGGTCCGCGCCAGCGGCATCCCCTTCGGCATCGTCACCATCCAGATGGCGCAGAACAACATGACGGGGCTCGAGCTGTTCTTGGACGAGATCCCGCAAGGGCAGCTGATCGACTATCTGCTCGCGTCGTCCTCCATTCCCCTCGCGAACAACATCGGCCCGCAGGGCGAAAAGTTCCTCGACGGCGGGATGTACGACAACACCCCCGTTTCCATGTTGCGCCGCAGCGGCTACAACCGGATCATCGTCGTCGACATCGCGTCGATCAAGGGCATCAACTACAATCTCGATTTCCAGAACTGCGAGGTCGTCTATATCCGCCCGACCGATATCGAGCAGCTCGGCGCGTCGTTCGATTTCAGCGCGGAGATGATCGAGCGCCGCAAGCAGCTGGGCTATCTCGACGCGAAAAAGGCGTTTTCCTATCTCCTCGGCAAGCTCTACTATTTCCAGCCGGACGTGTTCCGCGCGATGGTGCAGCAGTACGGGTTCAAGGCCGTGGAGCAGCTCGAGGAGCTGGCCGCCGCGCTCAAGCTCGAACGCATCCGCGTTTTCGACAGCAGCGACGACTTCCTGCGCGAGCTGAAGGCGGCGTTCGAAGCGAAAAAGGAGCTGCAGCAGCAGGCCGAACAGATCAGCGAAAAAGAAGCGAACGGCGCCTATGAAAAGGAATGGCGCAACACGCTGTTGCGCCGGTTCGTCCAGCGCCGCAGCGACAGCGACTACCGCGACGCGATCGCCGTTTTGGATAACATTGTACTCTAATCAAAAGCCGGAGGACATCAAGATGAAAAAAACACTATCCCTATTCATTTGTCTGACGCTGCTGTTCGCGCTTTGCCTGCCCGCCCTTGCCGCGGGCGACGCCGCGCGCCCCTATCCCGACAGCGCATTCTTCACCTATCAAGACTATACGCTGCACTACCGTGTGCAGGAGGCGGAAAACCCGAAGGGACAAATCATGCTGCTGCACGGCTTTGCCGCAACGACAGCCTGCTGGGAAAATCTCACCGCAATTCTGACGGCGAACGGCTACCGCTGCGTGCTGGTCGATCTGCCGGACTTCGGCTATTCTTCGCGTGAAACGAAAGAAACAAAGCGCCTTCCGCGTGAAGAGGTGATCCACGCGCTGATGGCGGCGCTGTCGGATGAGCCGTGGTACGTCGCCGGGCATTCGATGGGCGGTTTTGTCGCCCTCGCCCTTGCGCAGACCTACCCGGAAAGCGTAAAGAATCTGCTGCTTTACAGCACCTGCGGCGACAACGGGTGGTTTCATCTGCTCGACCCGCTGACGAACAACGACACGGTCGCGGCCGTTGTCGGCAGAATCATTGAAGCCATCGGCAGCAGCCGGCTGTTTGTACGGCTGTTCCTGCGCGTCGCAACATGCGACTTCGGCTACGATCCGTCCCCGGACGTCGAGACCTACCGCACGCCGTTCACGGTTGCCGGCACCGGCGCGGGCATCGTATATTACCTTTCGCGCCTGACGAACACGGATTATGCGGCCGTGGAAGGGCTGCGTCCGATCCTTTTCATGAACGGCGACCGCGACGTCGTCTGTCCGCCGCTCGAGCGCATCAACCTGCGTCGGCATTTGCCGGAGGGCAGCGTTGATTACACCGTCAAGGGCGGCGGCCATATGCTGATCTGCAGCCATGCAGATCTTGCCGCCCGCGTGACGCTGGCGTTTTTGGAGAATAATCCGTAAACAGTACAAAAGCAACAAGCCTCTTCGGCGAACCGAAAAGGCTTGTTTTTTTCTTTGTTCAGTCTTCCATTTTGATGATCTGATCCGGCGCGTCCGCGCGCGGGTCTCCGCGCAGCTCCTTCGGGAGTTTGACGCCGGAGATACCGCCGACAAGCAAAAACAGCAGCACAAGAACGTGGAAGATCACGTCGATCCAGATTGTTTCCACCGGTCCCTGCGGAACACCCTGCCATCTGAAGACGAGCAGCAGCACCGTGTCGCACAGGTGGAACGCGAACAGTACCCAGATGAACGGCGGATGCTTGCCCGCGATCAGCAGCAGCGCCACACAGGCCGCCGCGTACAGCGCAAAGCAGACGCAGAACCAGACGGTCGGCAGCGCGCCGCGCCAGGTGGCGAGGAACGCTTCGGAACAGTCGGCCTCATAGCCCGACGTGAACGCCGCGCTCTTGAGCAGCACTTCGGGCACGAAGTTGCAGAAATAGAAATGGAAGTTTTTGCCGAGCAGCGCCTTGATGACATACACCAGCGTCATGATCAGCGCCATACCGTAGGCGCCGACGCCGGACTTGATGTTGGTCTGGTGCTGCTTGACCTGTTTCTCACTGAGCGTCTGCATACGTTACCTCTTGCATCGTAACAGCTTCTTTCTCATACTGAGAGATGTACTTCGCCTGATAGTAGTTTTCGGCGTGGTAATCGAACGTACCGTCGGGCTGGATCTCGATCACGGTGCAGCCGCGCTGCGCGCCCTTCTTATAGATGCCCGGATAGGCCAGATAGTCGACGCTCATGCCGTAGGTCATGCGGATGCCCTTATAGTCCAGCGAGAAGTTGTTGAGATGGTCGTGGCCGAAGAAGATGCCCTTCGTCGAGCCGAGCTCCTGGAACGTTTCGAAGAGATCGTCCTCGTGCATGCCGCAGTAAACGACCTTGCCCGTTTCGCCCGCGACGCCGTAGATCAGCTTGACATCGCCGGTGTCCTGATAGCCGTTTTCGACGTAGGCGTCCCAGGCGTCTTTCACTTCGACCAGCGGGATATGGAAGAAGGCCAGCGACTGAATGCTGCTTTCGCCGCTCATGCCCAGTTCCTGCAGCCGCGCGTCGTTCTGCGCGTTCAGCGCGGCGAGGTTATCCTTGTACCAAGCGACCTGATTTTCATGGATGTTGTCGTACTTCCAAAGGACGCCGAAGTAGTCTTTGTCGGTGTAGGCGTGGCTGTCAAACAGGAACAGCGACTGCGTGATGATGCCGTCGGTGTTTTTGACGTTGATGATCTGGTTGCCGAAACCGTCCACGTCGGCGGGGCCTGTCTTGAACAGGCAGTGCGGATAGTCGCCCTCCTCATAGAAGCGGGCCATCGCCTCGCGCGAGAAATAGCTGTAGGCTTCGGTGTCGTGGTTACCGAACGCCAAAGTCCAGTAGACGCCGAGGTCTTCCATCAGCGCGGCAAAGATCCGCGCGCCGGTCTTGTTGTTGAACGTACCGGCCTGGAAGGGCACCGGGTACGCCACGTCGCCCGTGACGATGATGAGGTCGGGCTTTTCGGCGGTGACCATGGCGGCCACGGCGTTGAGCGCCATGCTGTCCTTTTTCATGCTCATCCAGCCGCCGCCGATATGCACGTCGGTCAGCTGCAGCACCTTGAGGGGCGCGTCGGTCGTGAAGCTCCAGTTGCCGTCTGCGTCCTCTTCGGGCACGAGCTGAACGTCATACTGCAGCGGGGTGAACGACTTTGCCTTGCGGTAGTTCGCCTGGGCGCCGATCACGGTGACAACCGTCGTCACGAGCACGAACGCAAGGATGACGCACAATATCACGCCGAGCACGCGCAAAAAGACGCGGCCTCTTTTTTTCTTCGGTTGGGTCTTATCTTTACTCATGGTTTTCTTCGGCAGCGTCGCTGCCACTCCTTTCCTGTTTTTCTTGTTCTGTCTGCAAAACGAAGCGAAGCGTCGCCCCGGTTTCTTTGCCGATTGCGTCGGCCAGACGCCGCAGCGTTCCGTCGTCCGTGAACGCCGCGGGCGGCAGCGTGACAAACGCGGTGACTGCGTCGTTCTTACCGATATCATACTGTATTTTTTCGAAATTTGCAAGTTCTTTTCGGGAAATAATCGCTGTTTCGATCTGTTCGCGCGTTTCTTTTCTGACATAGCCGAGCAGCGCGCGCAGGTGCGATCCCATCAGCTTCGCCGCGCCGACGAACAGGAACACGCTGATCCCGAGGCCGAAGATCGCGTCGACGGCGAAGGACATCACCTGCGTCAGCGTGAACGAAAGCAGCGTCGCTGTCGTGATGAAGCAGTCCATCAGGCTGTCCGCCTGCAGCACACGCAGCACGTCGGATTTCGTCTTGCGGGCGAAGGCGCGGTAAAAGAAGAACATGCCGAGCTTCACGACCGCCGTCAGAAGGACGATCCAGAAAAACTTCACAGAAAACCAGACCGGCGTCGGGTACATCAGCCGTTCCAGCGAGGACCAGGCGAACGAGACGCCGACGATTGCGACGACGGCCGACAGCAAAAACGACAATAGCCGCTCGCCCTTCACCGGGATCTGCGGCTGAACCCGGTCGCCGAGCCGCAGCGTCGCCCAGAAGAAGCCGAGCGTCACAAGGCACGAGAGCGCGTCCGCGAGGTTGTTCATCGCGTCCGACCAGATGCAGATACTGTTGACGGACAGGCCGACGTAAAGCTTCACGCCGAACAGCAGCAGATTCAGCAGCGTGCCCGCCGCAACGATTTTCAGTACCGTGGATTGCTGTTTGATAGAATCACCGCCTTTTCCGTCAGGGCGCGTCGTCCCATGTGCCGTGGTGCAGCTCGCCCCGCCATTGCAGCGCGGGGAACCCCCATTGCCGCAAAACTTCGTAAACGCCGACCGCCACCGTGTTGGAAAGGTTGAGACTGCGCGCTTCGTCCCGCATCGGCATCCGCACGCAGCGTTCCGGGTGGCGCCGCAGCAGCGTTTCCGGCAGCCCCGCGTCCTCGCGTCCGAACACGAGGTAGCATTCGTCGGGGTAGACTTCGTCGGAATAGACCTTTCTCCCCTTCGTCGTGAAAAAGAAGCATTGCGCGCCGGGATTGCGCGACAGAAAATCGTCCCAGCCGTCGTAGTAGGTGATATCCAGCAGATACCAGTAATCGAGGCCCGCGCGCTTGAGCTTTTTGTCGTCGACGCGAAAGCCCATCGGCTCCACCAGATGCAGCCGCGCGCCGGTGGCGGCGCAGGTACGGGCGATATTGCCGGTATTCTGCGGAATCTGCGGTTCCACCAAAACGATATTCAGCGTCGGCACGGACGATCATCTCCCTTATCGGGTTTCATTATAGCACGATTGCCGCCGTTTGCAAAGGGATTTCCGCTTATTTCCTTTGATTTTTCTTCTGTCCGGAACGCAAACTAAATATACAACCATGAAAAGGAGTGCAACCGTATGAAAACAAAAACCGTGATGGGCGCCCTCGGCGCGGCAATGGCCGTCGGCTCGTGCGCCCTGCTGGTCGGCTCCGCGGCCGCCAACCCGTCGATGAAGAAGATGTACAAAAAGAAAGCAGGCAAGGCGATCAAACAGGTCGGCGAGATGCTCGACGATGTGCAGGATCTCTTCAAATAAGCGTATGAGAAGACTGGTCCTTCTGCTGGTGTGCGCGCTGCTGCTGTGCTGCGCAGGCTGCGTCGACGACCGACAGGGCGTCCCGAATCCGGGCGAAAGCAGCGCTTCTTCGGAAAGCGGCAGCGAACAGCAAAGCAGCGTCGCCGCCGAGCAGTCCACCGAGGTGCCTTTGTCAAACGAAGCCGCCGAACCGCAAGCGCTCGGTGCCGTCCTCTTCGGCGCGGCCGACAGCGGCAGAGAAAGCGGCTTTTCGCCGCTCCCCGCCGTGCACTACACCGTCAAAGACCCCGACAACAGCCGCAGGCTTTCCACCGCGAAAAAAGAGCATTCCCACGGCCCGGCGAGCGGAGGAAAGGCGCACTACACCGTGGAAGCGTTTCAGGATACGTTCGACCGCTACGGCGCGCTGACGCTCGACCGGACGGCGCAGCAAAAGGTGCTGTATCTGACGTTCGACTGCGGCTGGGAGTATGAGAATCTCACGGCGAAGATTCTGGACACGCTCAAGGAAAAGGGCGCCCCCGCCGCGTTCTTCTGTACGCTCGACCATATCGAAAAGCAGCCGGACCTCATCGCGCGGATGATCCGCGAGGGCCACCTTGTCGGCAACCATTCGGATACGCACCCGTCGTTCCCGTCGATCTCCCGCACAAAGATGAAAGAGGAGATCGAAGCGACGGAGAACCATCTGCGCACGCAGTTCGGCTACTGCGCGAAGTTCTTCCGGTTCCCTTCCGGGGAATACAGCGAAAGCGCGCTCGACCTTGTCCGGTCGCTGGGCTACCGCAGCGTGTTCTGGTCGGTCGCCTATAACGATTGGGACGTCAGTAAGCCGCAGGGCGCCGAAACGGCAAAGCGCACGGTCCTCGACCGGCTGCACCCCGGGGCGGTCATTCTGCTGCACGCGGTGTCGAAGGACAACGCCGCGGCGCTCGGCGAGATCATTGACGCGGCGCGGTCGCAGGGCTATGTCTTTCGCGCGCTGACCGACTATGTCCCGCCGACGCAGACGGGTGAAGTTTCAGAAATATTCACAAATTCGCCAACAGCCTGAAACGATTGGCGAATCAAATGATGATTTTTTTCGCGTTTCCGCCTTTTTATTTCGATTTCGGAAATATAGTTGCATTTTTCTATTATATAAGTAATCTAAACCAATACGTTGGCTTTCTTATTAAAAAAATCATTGCCATACTGCTTGTTGTCATCAGCATCGTTTCTTTGATGAGCATCGGCCTGAGCGCCCTTGCCGCTGACAACGACACCAACATCTACGTTGTGATCTATGCCAAGGGCGGCGTCCCCGTGATGTACGAGCCCACCCCGACCTACAGCTATGAAGGCCCGGGTACCCTAAAGGTTTCGAAGGATACCCCGATCGCGATCGATTACGACTTCGTCTGCTGGGAAGATCAGAACGGCGTTCGCTACTGGCCGGGCGATACGATCATAGTGAACGGCGAAGTGAAGCTGACCCCGATCTTCGCGCCGAAGACGGACAGCGATTCCCACACGACCCGCACGATCAAGGCCGGCTTCCAGTCCCTGATCCGCGTGCTGCAGAAGATGTTCGGCATCTTCAAGGACTTCGAGGATTTCAACGCGGCGTAACAACAACGAAAAAGACCGGTATTGCACCGGTCTTTTTTTATGCCGCGCCGTCAGCAGCCGCAGCCGTTGCCGCAGCCGTTGTTGCAGCCGCAGCCGTTGCCGCAGCCGAAAATGCCCTCGTTGTTGAAGAGCACAAGCAGAAGGATGATAATCAGCCAGGTGCAGCAGTTCGTACCAAACAAAGAGTTGTTGCAGGACATGAGTGGACCTCCTTTTTCCGCTTTCGGTCCGCGCCTCGCGCGTTCCATTATCATTATACGCGTCCCGCCTTGCTGTGTGACTGCAGACGGGCCGCTCTTTTTTTGCATAGTCCGGCGGTCAAAAGGTCAAACTAATGGTATGGGCAATCCCCTTTTGAAATAATGCGAAATCGTTTAATTTTCAAAGAAAAAGCGAGAAATCAGGAGTTATTCCAATATGCGATATCGAATTTGACCTTTTTTGACCTTTGATCTTTCCGCAAAAGCGGCTATAATAGAAGCCACAAAGGTCAAAGATAGTCAAAGTCAAACTCAGAAGTTCAAAAGGAAATGAGATGAGAACACCGTGAACCTCAGTAATATCATCGCCCACATGATCTCCGAGATGATGGAAAACAACGACGAAGTGGAGATCCAGCGCAACACGCTGGCGCAGACCGTCGGCTGTGTGCCGAGCCAGATCAACTACGTCCTCGCCTCCCGCTTTACGCCCGAGCGCGGGTATATAGTGGAAAGCCGGCGCGGCGGCGGGGGCTACATCAAGATCACGCGGATCCACTGCGACAGCGGCACAGCGCTGATGCACACGCTGAACGCGATCGGCGACACGCTGGACGAAAAGACCTGCCGGTCCCATTTAGTCAATCTCGTCTATCTTGACCTGCTCACAAAACGCGACGCGTCGCTGCTGCTCGCGGCGACCGGAGACAACGCGCTGCGGCTGGTGGAACCCACCCGGCGCGACAGCGTACGGGCGGCCATCTTCAAACAGATGCTGCTCGCGCTGCAAGCTTAAGACAGGAGGTAAGTACCATGTTATGTCAACATTGTTCCAAAGAACAGGCAACGACCCACATCAAAAGGGTCGTCAACGGAGAAGCCACGGAGCAGCACCTTTGCGCCGCCTGCGCAAAGAAGCTCGGCTTCGACAGCTTTTTCGATGATTTTTCGCTGAGTATTCCCAACATCTTCGCCGGCTTCTTCGGCGACGCGCCCCTTGCCCTTGCGGGCAGACAGTCGGAGCGCTGCGCCACCTGCGGCAGCTCGTTCGAAGAGATTGTGCGCAGCGGCATGGTCGGCTGCGCCGATTGCTACAAGATGTTCTATGACCGGCTGCTCCCCTCGATCCAGCGGATCCACGGCCGCGCGAAACACGCCGGCAAGCAGCCCCCGCAGACGGTTGCCGCAACCGCGGCGCCGCAGGAAACCCCGCAGGCGCCCACAAAGGAAGAAAAGCTCGCCGAACTGCAAGCGCAGATGCAGCAGGCGATCGAAAGCCAGAATTTCGAACAGGCCGCGGTACTGCGCGACACGATCAAGGCGCTGAAGGAGGAAGCATAAGATGAACAATCCGTCATTGGACAGTATCGTGCTCAGCACGCGTATCCGGCTGGCACGCAACTTAAAAGACCACCCCTTCCCCGCCCGGCTTTCCGCCGCGGAAAAAAGCGAAGTCAACGCCATTGTGCGCGACGCGCTGCTTGACGGAGAGAATGGCCTGCGTTACCTTGAAATGAAAGATCTTTCCGCGATCGAGGCGGTCTCGCTGGCGGAAAAGCATCTGATCAGCCCGGAGTTCGCCTCCGACGCGGCGGGCCGCGCCCTGCTGCTTTCCGAAGATGAGACGGTCTCCATCATGCTCTGTGAAGAGGACCATGTCCGCATCCAGGTGATCGAACCGGGTCTGTCGCTGGAAACGGCCTGGGGCAAGGCGAACGCGCTGGACGAAGCGCTTTCGGGCCGCGTCTCGGTCGCGTTCGACGAAAAGCTCGGCTATCTGACGCAGTGCCCGACCAATCTCGGCACAGCGCTGCGCGCCTCGGTGATGTTGCACCTGCCCGCGCTCTCGCGCGCCGGTCTGATGCCGCGGCTGTCCTCCACGATCGCGAAGCTCGGTCTGACGCTGCGCGGCACCTACGGTGAAGGCAGCAAGCCCGTCGGCGAAATCTTCCAGCTGAGCAACCAGGTCACGCTCGGGATTTCGGAGCAGGCGGCGATCCAGAATTTGGAATCCATCGCGAAACAGATCATGCAGCAGGAGGCGCAGGCGAGACAATCGCTGAAAAACGACAGCCTGTTCGTCGACAAGATCTACCGCGCCTACGGGATTCTGACCAGCGCCTACATGCTCTCGTGCAGCGAATGCACCGACCTGCTCTCGCTCGTACGGCTCGGGGCGGCGCTCGACATTCTGGATATCCCGATCGAAGCGCTGAACCGGCTGCTGACGCAGATCCAGCCGGCCACGCTTCAGGCGGACGCCGGACGGGCCTGCAGCCCCGCGGAACGCGACGTGATGCGGGCGCAGAAAGTCAAGGAAACACTGCAACGCAAATGATTTTGAAAGACCGCTGTTCAGGCGGTCTTTCCTAAACCCGAAAATAAGGAGATGCTGTTATGTATAAATTCACCGGCTTTACCGAAAAAGCGAACCGCGCGCTCAATTCGGCTATCGAGGTCGCGGAAAACCTCGGCCACACCTATATCGGCTCGGAGCACCTGCTCGCGGGCCTCGTCCGCGAAGACAACGGCGCGGCGACGAAGCTGCTGCGCGACAAAGGCGTCACAAGCGCCAACGTGGACACGCTGATCCGCCAGACCGTCGGCGTCGGGATCCCGACCGTGCTCACGCCGGACGATCTCACCCCGCGCAGCAAGCACATCGTGGAAAACGCCATCGCGCTTGCACGCGCCGCCAACGCCGGCTATGTCGGCACGGAGCATCTACTCCAGTCGCTGCTGCAGGAAAGCGACAGCTGCGGCTGCTATATCCTCTCGCAGCTCGGCGTATCGCTGTCGGCCCTCAGTGATGAAGTCGGCCGCGCCGGCGACGGCGCCAAAGGCTTTACCTCGCGCCAGACGGGCGCGAAGCGCGGCGCGCAGCCCCACGCCGCCACCCCGACGCTCGACCAGTTCGGGCAGGATCTGACCCAAAAGGCCGCGAACAACGAGATCGACCCCGTCATCGGCCGCGAACAGGAGATCGAGCGTGTGATCCAGATCCTTTCGCGCCGGACGAAGAACAACCCGTGCCTGATCGGCGAGCCCGGCGTCGGCAAAACCGCGATCGCGGAGGGGCTGGCGCTGAAGATTGCCAGAGGCGAAGTGCCGGAGCTGCTCAAGGACAAGCGCATCGTCGCGCTCGACCTGACCGGCATGGTCGCGGGCACGAAGTACCGCGGCGATTTTGAAGAGCGGATCAAGGGCTGCATCGCGGAGGTGACCAAGGCGAAGGACGTCATCCTCTTCATCGACGAGGTGCACAACCTGATCGGCACCGGCTCTGCCGAAGGCGCCGTTGACGCGGCGAACATCCTCAAACCGTCGCTCGCCCGCGCGGAGCTGCAGGTGATCGGCGCAACCACGCTCGAAGAATACCGCAAGCACATCGAGAAGGACGCCGCGCTCGAACGCCGCTTCCAGCCCGTCAAGGTCGGCGAACCGAGCGAAGAGGAATCGATCGAGATATTGCGCGGCCTCAAGGACAAGTATGAGGCGCACCACAAGGTCAAGATCACGGACGAGGCGATCACCGCCGCCGTCAAAATGAGCGCGCGGTATATCACCGACCGGTTTTTGCCCGACAAGGCGATCGACCTTGTTGACGAGGCGGCGTCACGGGTGCGGCTGCGCGCCTACACCGTCCCGCCCGAAGTCAAGAGCCTCGAAGATCAGATCAAGAAGATCAACGAAGAGAAGGCCGCCGCGGTCAGCGCGCAGGACTTTGAAGAAGCCGCGAAGCTGCGCGACAAAGAGAAGGAGCTGACCTCCGCCCTGACGGCGCAGAAGACCAACTGGAAAGAAGAAGCGGCCCATTCCGGCGGCGAAGTGACCGCAAACGAGGTGGCGCAGATCGTTTCCGGCTGGACGGGCATCCCGACCACGGAGCTGACGCGCGAAGAGAGCCGGCGCCTGCTGGACCTCGAAACCGAGCTGCACCGCCGCATCGTCGGGCAGGACAAGGCGGTCTCGGCCGTCGCGAAGGCGATCCGCCGCGGCAGAAGCGGTCTCAAGGACCCGAAGCGGCCGCTCGGCTCGTTCATCTTCCTCGGCCCGACGGGCGTCGGCAAAACCGAGCTTTGCAAAGCGCTCGGCGCGGCGATGTTCGGCGACGAGAACGCTGTGATCCGGCTCGACATGAGCGAATATATGGAAAAGCACAACGCCTCGCGCCTTGTCGGCTCGCCGCCGGGCTACGTCGGCTATGAGGAGGGCGGCCAGCTGACCGAAAAGGTCCGCCGCAAGCCCTACAGCATCGTGCTCTTCGACGAGATCGAAAAGGCGCACCCGGACGTGTTCAACATGCTGCTCCAGATCCTGGACGACGGTATCCTGACCGATTCGCAGGGCCGGCGCGTCGATTTCAAGAACACGGTCATCATTATGACTTCGAACCTCGGCGCAAAGCTGATTGCCGGCAGCGGCAAATCGATCGGCTTTTCCGGCGAAAAAGGCGAGGCGCTTTCGGACGAGAAGATCCGCGAAGCCGTCCTCGGCGAACTCAAGCAGGCGTTCCGCCCCGAGTTCCTCAACCGCGTGGATGAGATCATCGTGTTCAACCAGCTGACGAAAGACGAGATCGGCGAGATCGCGCAGCGGATGCTCGCGCAGACGAAGGACCGCCTTTCCGCAATGGAGATCACGATGGACTTCACGCAGCCCGTCATCGATATGGTCGCCGACGCGGGCTTTGACCCGGTGTACGGCGCAAGACCCCTCAGACGCGCGATCCAGACGAAGATCGAAGACAAGCTTTCCGAGCAGATTCTGGAAGGCGCGGTCACGGCGAATCACGCGTATGTCTGTGAGCTGGAGAACGGTGACGTTGTGTTCAAAGAGAGTGCACAGTGCACAGTGGACAGTGCACAGAGACGCGCTGAGACGGGCGCAGCATAACAAAGCGCCTGCCCGCGCGAACGCATGAGAAACCCCCGACCGAGGAGAAGTTCGGCCGGGGGTTGCTTTTTTTATTCAGATGTCATTCCACATTCCAAATTCCACATTCAACTGCGCACTGCTCAATACGTTCCCGCCGTATCCAGCACCACGCCGCTTTCTTCCCGCAGCGGGCGGCCGCTTTCGATGCGTTTGTTCAGCTCCGCGAGGTACAGCTCGTCGTCGATCGGCATATCCACGGCTTTGCCGAGCCACTGCGAAAGCAGCATGGCGTCCATCATCTCGACGCCGTTGATCCCGTCCGTGCCGGGGACCTTCAGCGGCTCTTTGCCGACGATGGCGGCCGCGAAGTTCTGGAGGATGCCGAGGTGCATCTTGCTGACGGCATGGCGCTGCAGCACCTTTGTCTTTGTTTTCGGCGACCCGAAGCCGCCCTTGTAGGTGCGGTTGAACTCGCGCTCGTCGGTCTTGTTTTCGGTGAAGGTCAGCTTCTGCCCGTTCTCGCAGACGAGCTTGCCTTTCGTGCCGAGGATCTCCAGCCGGTTGGTTCCGGGGCAGTCCGCCGTCGACGTGATGAACACGCCCGTGGCGCCGTTCGGAAACTCCATATACGCCGTCACGTCGTCCTCGGTCTCGATGTCGTGCCACTTGCCGAAATGGCAGTGCGCCTGCATTTTGCAGGGCATCATGCCGACGATCCACGGCAGCAGATCGAGCTGATGGGGCGCCTGGTTGAACAGCACGCCGCCGCCCTCCCCTTTCCATGTGGCGCGCCACGCGCCGGAATCGTAGTAGGACTGCGAGCGGTACCAGTCGGTGATGATCCAGTTGACGCGCTTGATGTCGCCGAGGTCGCCGTCTTGGATCATTCTGCGCATTTTCTGATAGGCCTTGTTCGTTCTCTGGTTGAACATGATGGCGAAGATCTGATCGGGGTGCGCCTCGGCGGCGGCGATCATCTCTTTGACCTGCTTGGTGTAGACGCCGGCGGGCTTGTCGCTCATGGCGTGCAGCCCCGCGCCCAGCGCGTCGATCACGATCGGCGGGTGGAAATAGTGCGGCGTCGTGACGATCACCGCGTCCGCGATACCGCTTTTCAGCAGTTCTTCATGCGACGTGAAGCGCGGGACGCTGAGCTTGAAGCGTTCGCACTGGGCGTTGAGTTTTTGTTCGTTTGTGTCGCAGACGGCGGCCAAAACGGCATCGCGGACAAGGCCCGCTTTCAAGAGCCGCACATAGACGCTGCCCTGGTTGCCGAAGCCGACGACGGCGATCCGCGCTTTATGCTGTTTCATGGCTTTCTCCCCTCTTTTCAAAGTATTCGCCGCGGTCGGTGTAGCCCTGCTGCGTCAGCAGGCGTTTGGTCGCGGCGACGGCGCAGTCGAAGCGGCCGCGCGGCGTTTTGAGATCGAACTTGCCGGAAAGCTCGCTTTGGTTATAGCGTTTGCTGCCGCGGAACAAGAGCAGATGCGGCTCCACGGAGATCACCGTGTCACGCCGCAGCGACGCAATCAGCCGGTCGAGCTGACCGTCGCCGAACCCGGCGGGGACGATCCGTTTCCGGTCGGCGTCCTTGAAATGGAAGTAGTACGCCTTGTCCGCGAGGGTTTCGAGCGTCAGATCCGCCTTCTGCCCGCTGCGCAAAAAGTTCGCCGGGTCATAGACGTAATCCATCTCCGGCAGCGCGGCAAGGAGCTTTTGCACCCGCGGCTCGGTGCTGCCGTAAAGGCCGCTGTCGTTTTCGTGGCAGTAGCGGAGACCCGCGTCCCTGAGCAGCCGCACGAGCACCCCCAGTTTTTCCAGAATCACGTCCTCATGGAAGCCGAAAAGCGACGGGTAAAAGCTGAACCCGCGGATGTTTTCGGCGCCGAGGATATGTGCGGTCTCGCAAAGGCGCTTGACCTTTTCGAGATAGGCGTCCAGCTTGACGGTCTCCGGAGTTTTCGCGAGCGGCGCGCCGAGCGACCAGACACGAATCCCCGCCGCGTCAAACGCGTCTTTATACCGCCGCGCTTCGTCCGCGGTGAGGTCCATTACGTTTTTGCCGTCGATGTTGCGCAGCTCGAGCAACGGTATCTCGTTTTCTTTGAGCGCGTCGATCTGACCGGCGATGTCTTTTGCCGCCTCGTCCGCGAACGCGCAGAGCGTCACTTTCATGGTTGTCCCCTCCTGCTGTTTTATTCTCCTTCAGTTTACCACCGAACGGCAAAAAACGCAACACCGAAGAAGAAAGCTTAATTATTTCGTTCTCCTATTGCAAGAAGGGGCAAAACGTGCTATACTGAATCGATTGAACATGACAGGAGGTCTTGGTATGGTTCGTTTTCTCTATTCCGCCTTCAGCGACGAAAGCGGCGAAGCAACGCTGCAGGGACAGATCGACGCCTGCAAACGCAACGGCATCACCCATATGGAGCTGCGCGGCTTCGGCAAAGACCCGAACATCAACAACATCACGACCGAAAAGGCGAAGGAGCTGCGGGAGATCCTCGACAAAAACGGGATGCGTCTTTCCGCGATCGGCTCCGCCTACGGCAAGATCAAGATCAAGGACGATTTCGCCCCGCATTTTGAGGCGTTCAAGAACACGATCGCAGTGGCGAAGATCCTCGGCGCGCCGTATATCCGCATCTTTTCGTTCTACTTTGACCACGACGACGATTACGAAGCGAACCGCGACGAAGTCCTGCGCCGCGTGCAGGCGATGGCCGACTACGGGTACGAACAGGGCGTCCTTTGCTGCCACGAAAACGAGAAAGGCATCTACGGCGACAACGCCGAACGGTGTCTCGATCTGCTGCAGAACGTGCGGCACCTGCGCGGCGTCTTTGACCCGGCGAACTTTGTCCAGTGCGGCGTCGACACGCTGAACGCCTACGACCTGCTGCACCCGTATATCGAATACATGCACGTCAAGGACGCGCTGTTCGCGGACGCGAGCGTCGTCCCCGCCGGGGAAGGCGACGGCAACGTCAAGGAGATTTTGCGCCGCTTTTCGCAGCGCGAGGGCGAGATGATCCTCACGCTCGAACCGCACCTGCAGGTTTTCGTGGGGCTCGAAGCGCTTGAAGCCAACAGCGAGACCGAACGCGCGATACCCGTCCACGCCTACCCGACCCACGCGGCGTCGTTCAAAGCCGCAGCGGACGCGCTCAAAGGACTGATTGCGCAGATCGGCGCATAAAGGAGACAACATGAACGTTGCACTGATCGGCTGCGGCAGCATATCCAAAAAGCACTTCGAGGCGATCGAAGCGCTTGATACTGTTACGCTGTGCGCGGTTTGCGACATCCGTCCCGACCGCGCCGAAGCCGCCGCAAAACAGTACGGCGGCCGCATCTACACCGATTACAAAGAGATGCTCGCGCGGGAAAAGCCCGACGCCGTGCATATCTGCACCCCGCACGATCTGCATGTGCCGATGGCGCTTGACGCGCTCAAAAAAGGCTGTCACGTCTTTTGCGAAAAGCCGGCGGCGATTACGCCCGAAGGGCTTTCGGCGCTCCAGAAGGCGCAAAAAGAGAGCGGCAGACAGGTCGGTATCTGCTTCCAGAACCGCTGCAACACCGGCGCGAATGAAGCGAAGCGTCTGCTCGAAGACGGCACCTACGGCAAGCTGCTTACCATCCGCGCTTCTGTCGACTGGTGCCGCGGCGAAGACTACTACTCTGACGACTGGCACGGCAAAAAAAGCCGCGAGGGCGGCGGCGTGCTGATCAATCAGGCGATCCACACGCTCGACCTTTTGCAATACTTCGCCGCCTCCCCCGCCGTATCCGTGCAGGCGCACACGGCGAACGACCATCTGCAGGGCGTGATCGACGTGGAGGACACGGCGCTTGTGCGCTGCCGGTTCCAAAACGGCATCGCCGCGCAGCTGAACGCCACAACGGCCTTCGCCTGCAACGCGGCGGTCGTGGTCGACCTGTTCGTCGAACAGGGCATCCTGCGGCTCGAGGGGCCGATGCTGTCCTTCGTCTCCCCGGACGGCAACGCGACGGTGCTCGCCCGCCCGACGGTCAGCGCCACCGGCAGCAAGTCCTACTGGGGCACCGGCCACCGCAAGCTGATCAAGGAGTTCTACCGCTGTCTCGAAACGGGCGAACCGTTTCCGATCGACGCCTTCGAGGGAGGAAAAGCGGTCAGCCTCTTTTTGGCGGCGTACCGCTCCGCCGCGGAAGGCGGCAGCGAACAGCTGTTTTAATGCAAGAAATAAACCACCGGTTCAGCCGGTGGTTTTTTCTTTATGCTTCGGGCGGCGGGAAGAGCGTGCAGCCGTTCTTCTGAAAGCGGCGGATCATCTCCCACGCGCGCTCCTCGGTCAGCTCAAAATGCTTTGCGGTGCAGGCAATGCAGGCGCACTCCTTTGTGCCGCGGTTGACCAGCTTTTTGAAAAAGCCGATATCGTAGGCGGAGAGCGCTTTGCCGCAGCGGATGCAGTTCATTCGGCGTCCACGACCTTCGCGAGGAAGACGGCGCAGTCGTGCGCTTCGAGCGGCAGAAGCTTGAACTCCTTCGCGACGCCCGCGTCTTCGCCGGTGAAGCAGTTGGTCAGCTGCAGCGCCTTGCCCGCGGCCGGCGGGATGCCGATCGCGTCGAGCGGGAACCAGACTTCGCCGTGCGGATGGTCGGACAGGTTGGTGAACATAATCGCAATCTCGTTGTCCGAGAGCAGCCGCGCGTAGACGTTGCAAAGGTTGTCGCGGTCCTCGTGCGCGATGAAGGCCGACCGGCATTCCGCGTCCTGGTTGATCCGCAGCAGATACGGATTCGTGACGAGCTTCAGCGTCGTGTCGTCGATACTGCGCACGTCGCAGCCGAGCATCAGCGGTACGCCGAAGAAGCACCAGAGCGCGAACTCCGTGCGGTATTCCATATCGCTGCAGCCCTTGGAGGCGACGTTGCCGCGGTTGCGCATCCCGACGGTGAGCATATCCATATCGTTGAAGCAGCCGGGCGCGTTGTATTTCATGTTGTCAAGCTGGCTCAAAAAGAT
>CAMZEG010000006.1 GCA_947305635.1 uncultured Clostridia bacterium | reverse complement strand
ACGAAAACCATGGCCCCGCGCACGGACGAGACGATCCACGACGAACCGCTGGAACTCGTCCGCGGCAAATGGGAGCAGTATTACGACAATATCTACGACGTGCTCGAGCACGGGGCGCAGCAGACCGTTACCTGGCGGCAGATGCGCCGCTGTCTCAAGCTGATCGAGGCGGTCTTCGCCTCGGCCGAAAGCGGCAGCGTCATCCGCTTTGACGAAGACGCATAAGAAAGGGGAGGATCCTTTTGAAAACGCTGAAAAAGTCGATTGCTATTATTCTGAGTATCTTTTGTCTGCTCGGCGCGGTCTTGTTTGCCGCGGCCGCGGCGGACGGCGAAGCGGGCTTTACGCCCGTTTTGCGCTTTATCGCGTCCAGCGACACCCATGTCACCGGCGAAGGCGACGTCCGCACGCAGCGCATCGCCAAAATGCTCGACAAGGCCTACGCCGTCGCCGAAGAGGACCCGGCCTACAGCGCGCTCGACGCGGTGCTCGTGGTCGGCGACCTGACGGAGGACGGCTATCCGGAACAGTTTGACGCGTTCCAGGCCGCCTTTGACCGCGGCCTGCGGGACGGCACACAACTGCTCGCGGTGGTGGCGAAGAACCACGACGGCTACAACCAGAGCCGCAAGGACATCCGCGCGACCTGCGAAGCCATCACCGGGAACGGCGCCGACTTCCATGTGGTGGTGAACGGCTACCACTTTATCGGCGTTTCCGCGTCCGGAGACAAGCTGGAGCACTACGACCTCGGGCAGCTCAGCTGGCTGAACAAGCAGATTGCCGCCGCGGTCAAGGAGGACCCCAGCAAGCCGGTCTTCGTGATGCACCACGAGCCGACGATGGAAACGACCTACGGCAGCGGCCTGTACGACGGCTGGGGCGTACCCTATTTCAGCGCGATCCAGTCGAAGTATCCGCAGGTGGTCGAGATCGCGGGTCATTCCCATTACCCGCTCAACGATCCGCGCTCCGTCTGGCAGGGCGCGTTCACCTCGATCAACACCGGCGCGATCAAGAATTCGGAATTCACGATTGGCGTCTGGCGCGCCTACCATCCGTCCGACTATTATGACGTCGCGACCTGCTGGATCATTGAAGCCGACGCGCAGGGCAACCTGCGTCTGCGCGGCCTTGATATCAACGAGGGGAAATTCCTGTGCGACTATTACATGAAGAATCCCGCGGACAAACAAAACCGCGACTTTACGCCCGCAAAGCGTAAGGCGCAGGCCAAAGCGCCCGCCTTCGCCGACGGCGCCGCGCTGACGGTGGAACCCGCCGAAGGCAGCTGCCTTGTCAAGGCGCCCGCCGCGCAGTCTCTGGACGGCATGCCCGTGATTCTCTACCGCATCACTGCCAAGAACGAATGCGGCGTGCCGGTCGCAAAGAGCTGGACGCTGCCGCCCTATTACCGCGCCATCGACAAAGACGAGATCACGCTCGAGCTGAAGGCCCTCGCGGAGGGGACCTATACGATCAGTGTCGTTGCGGAAAACGCCTATGAGCAGCAGTCCGCGCCGCTGGAGACGACCGTGACCGTGGCGGGCAAAAAGGGGATCGACCATCTGCTGGACGTGATCCGGCAGTGGTTCGTCGATCTTAAAGAGTACTTCATCCACCTGTTCTGGTAACAACCCGCCCCATGCCGCGAAAGGGGACGCGCCGTGAACAACAGCTTTTACGATGAGTTTACCATTCTTGAAAACCGCTTTATGAAAGAAAACAGCTTCGTCTCGAAGGAGCCGGAGCAGACGCCGCTGCCGACCTATGAAGCCGAGCGCGAGAAGCTCCCGCTTCCCGTCTGGGACGGCCACGCCGACGCCCTGCGCTGCTACGACAGGGCGTGGGAACTGGCGTTTTCCAACCTCTGTCAGCCGAAGCCGGGGACGGGATTTGTTTCGAATTTCATCGATACGGCGTTCAACGGCTGTATCTTCATGTGGGATTCCGCGTTCATTCTGATGTTCGGCAAATACGGCGCGCGCTCGTTCGATTTTCAGGCGACGCTCGACAACTTCTATTCCCACCAGTACCGCGACGGCTATATCTGCCGCGAGATCGAGGAGGAGACCGGGCGCGACCACTTTACGCGCTTTGACCCGGCGGCGACCGGACCCGACGTCCTTTCGTGGTGCGAATGGGAGTACTATAAAAACTTCGGAGACAAGACCCGGCTTGCGCGGGCCTTTCCGTGTTTGATGGCCTATCACGAGTGGATGCGGGCCAACCACACCTGGCGCGACGGCACCTACTGGTCGAGCGGCTGGGGCTGCGGGATGGACAACCTCCCGCGCATGCAGGCGGGCTACCACTTCGCGTTTTCCCACGGCCACATGGTCTGGAACGACGCGTGCATGCAGGAGCTGATGAACTGCAAAATTCTGACCGACATGGCAAAGGAACTCGGCCGCGAAAAGGACGCCGCGGGCCTTCTGGAGGAGCGCGAAGCGCTGATCCGCGTCGTCAACGACGTCCTTTGGGACGACAAGAGCGCGTTTTACTATGACCTTTGGAAGAACGGGCAGCTCAATTACGTCAAGCATATCGGCGCCTACTGGGCGCTGCTGGCCGAGATCGTCCCCGCGGAAAAAGCAGAGCGCTTCATCGCGCATCTGACGGACGAACATGAATTTGCGACGCCGTGCCCGGTCCCGGCGCTCTCCGCCGACCACCCGCAGTTTCAGGCGATCGGTGACTACTGGAACGGCGGCGTCTGGGCGCCGACGAACTACATGGTGCTGACCGGCCTCGACCGCTATCAGCAGTTCGGGCTTTCCCACAGGATCGCGCGGAAATACCACGACTACGTTGTTTCGGTGTTCAACGACACCAATACCGTTTTCGAGAACTACGCCCCGCTGCCGGACGAAACGACCGGCAAACCGCGAAAGGGCGATCCCGCCCGCGCCGATTTTGTCGGCTGGACGGGCCTTGCGCCGATCACCGTGCTGTTCGAGTTCGTCTTCGGGATCAAGCCCGACGCGGCAAAGGGCACGATCGACTGGCACATCAACCTGACCGAGCGCCACGGCGTCGAGCGCTACCCGTTCGGCAAAGACGCGACGCTCTCTCTGCTTTGCGCCGCGCGGCAAAGCGAACAGGACGAGCCGCAGGTGGAAATCACGTCCGATTTTCCCGTGACGGTGCGGCTGTTCTGGGATAACGACACAAAAACAAAGACGCTTTCGGTCGGTTGAGCGAAGGCGCAGCGATAACAAAAGGGTCTGAGAGGTGTTTTTATGTACGACGAAAAACTGAAGAACCGGATCTATGAAAAACTGGAACACGCGCTGAAGATCTATGAGCAGCTCGTCTATGCGGACGTCGGCGCGCTCGAACACGCCGAGGGGCTCTTTACCACGGAGCACCTGCGTTTTGTCCCGGAAAGCGGCTTTGCGCCGATCGCGCCGGGTACCGACTGGGGCAAGGAGTGGGAGAACCTCTGGGTCAAAGGCGACTTCACCGTGCCCGCCGATCTGGACGGGAAGACGCTCTATGTCTGTTCCGACTGCGGCGGCAACGAGCAGCTGTTTTTTTTGAACGGCGCGCCGAAGGGTATCTTCAACACGAAGAACCGCGACTATATCGGCGGCCACCACGCGGCGCAGTACCTCGGCAAAGTGAAAGCCGGCGACGTATTGCAGCTTGCGTTTGAATGCTATGCCGGCCACTACGACCCCAACACCGATCCCTACGACTACTATTTTGCGCCCGACCCGCGGCAGACCTTCCGCCACACCTATAACGGCGCGCGGATCTGCACGCGCAACGACGACGTGTTCACGATGATCTTCGACGTGCGCGAACTGCTCAACGCGGCGCGGCGGCTGCCGGAGAACAACTTTGTCGCGGCGCGGGCGAAAAAGGCGCTTGAAAAAATCAACGCTGTGCTGGTCCGCTATCCGAAGGACGCCGACCCCGCCGCTGTTGAGGAGGGTGTGCGCAGGACGCTCGAGATCTCCCGCCCGTTTTTCAGCGGCGGCAATTCCCGCGTCTTCGGCCGCGTCGGGATCCTCGGACACAGCCACATGGACACCGCCTGGCTCTGGCCGGTGTCGGAAACGGTCCGCAAGTGCGCGCGCACCTACGCGAACGCGCTGCGGCTGATGGAGCAGTACCCGAGCTACAAGTTTATCCAGTCCTCCGCGCTGCACTGCGAATGGATGAAGGACTATTATCCGACGATTTTCAAAGAGATGCAGCAGCGCGTCAAGGAGGGCCGCTACGAGCCGAACGGCGGCGTCTATGTCGAATGCGACTGCAACATCACGTCGGGCGAGCTGATGGCGCGGCAGTTCCTCAAGGGACAGCAGTTCACGCGCGAAAACTTCGGCTACACCGCCGACAGCTTCTGGCTGCCGGACACCTTCGGCTACAACGCGAACATCCCGCAGATCATGCGCGGCAGCGAGGTCAAGTACTTCTTTACGACGAAGATTTTCTGGAACGAGCTGAATGACTTCCCGTTCCACAGCTTCGTCTGGAAGGGCCTTGACGGCAGCGAGGTGCTCACGCACTTCAACCGCACCCACTGCTGGCCCGACGTCAACGACTGCGCCGCCTGCGTCCGCGATCTGCCCAAGAAGGAGACGACGGATCTGCGGCTGCTGGCCTACGGCTTCGGCGACGGCGGCGGCGGCCCGACGCCCGGAATGATCGAAACCTCCCTGCGCGCGTCCCATATGGAAGGCATGCCGGAAGTCGAGAGCATGACGATCAGCGATTTCGGCAAGGAGCTGGAAGCGCAGAAGGACGATCTGCCGGTCTATGACGACGAACTGTATCTCGAGCTGCACCGCGGCACGCTGACGCAGATGCACGATATCAAACGCATGAACCGCAAGGCGGAATACGCGTTGCGCGATATGGAATATTTCAACGTCCTTTCGGGCGAAAAGCGCAACGAAAACAGCGACCGCTGGCTTAAGACACTGTTGAAGAACCAGTTCCACGACATCCTCCCCGGCACCTGCATCAAGCCGGTGTACGACGTCTACCGCAAGGAGATGGGCGCGCTGCTCGCGGACTACAAGGCCGCGACAGAGGACTACGCGGCGTCCCTGACGGACGGCAGCGGCGACTGTACGCTGTTCAACACGCTCTCCTTCGGGCGAAACGACCCGGTCGTGCTCGACGCGGCGGGCTACGCGAAGGACTACCCCTCGCAGCGCTACGTTGACCTCAACGGCAGCGAAAAGCTGGTCGTCGGCGGTCTGCGTCTGCCGGGCTTCGGCAGCAAAACGATCGCTTTTGCCGACGCGCCGCTGGAGGAGCCCTCGCCGTTCAGCTATGACGGCAAAACGCTTGAGACTCCGTTTGCGAAAATCACCTTCGGCGACGACGGCTATATCGCCTCGCTCATCGACAAAGCCTCCGGCCGCGAACTGCGCAAGAAAGGCGGCGCGCCTCTCGGCGTCCTGCTCTTCGGCGAAGACGTGCCGCTGTGCTGGGACAACTGGGACGTCGAGCGCGACATCGTCGAACAGCTGCAGCCGGTCAATGGGTTTGAGGGTCGGACGCTCGTCACGGACGGCGCCGTGGAACTCCGCCTGCGCAGCCGGTTCACCATTGAAAACGGCACGACGGTGACGCAGGACATGGTCTGCTACGCCGACACGCCGCGGATCGACTTCCAAACGGTCGTCGACTGGCACAGCCCGCACCGGCTGTTAAAGGTTGGCTTCGACCTCGACGTCACCGCGAAGCGCGCGCGCAGCGAGATCCAGTTCGGCTCGATCGAGCGCCCGACGACGGCGAACAACAGTCTGGAGGCCGCGAAGTTCGAGGTCTGCAACCGCAACTATACCGATATCAGCGAACCGCGGTTCGGCGCGGCGCTGCTCAACGACTGCAAATACGGCATCTCGCTGGAAAACTGCAACCTGCGTCTGTCGCTGCACCGCGGCGGCACCCACCCGGACTACACGGGCGACGCGGGCAGACACGAGATGACCTACGCGCTGCTTGTCCACGCGGACGACTTCTGCGCCGAAGCGGTCGTACACCCGGCCTATGAATTGAACATCCCGGTCGTCGCGGTCCGCGGCGCGGGCGAAACGGCGCCGTTTTTGACGATCGCCGCGCCGAATATCATCGCCGAGGCGGTGAAGCCCGCGGAGGACGACACGAACGCCTATGTGCTGCGGCTGTATGAATGCGAAGGCAGCAAAACGACCACGACGGTCAAGCTGTCGCGGCCGGGCAAAGCCGTGCTGACCAACCTGCTCGAAGACGAGCGGGAGGCGCTGGCACTCTCCGGTGACGCACTGGAGCTTTCGTTCCGGCCGTTCGAAGTCAAAACGATCAAAATCTGCCGCTGACAGCACGGCAGTCATCGCAAAAGGAGCACTCTATGGATCTTGAAAAAGCGCGCCAAACGGCGAAAGCGCTGGTCGCGCAGATGACGGCGGAAGAAAAGATGTCGCAGCTTTTGTTCGAGGCTCCGGCCATCGAACGGCTCGGCATCCGGGAATACAACTGGTGGAACGAGGCGTGCCACGGCGTGGCGCGCGCCGGCGTCGCGACGGTGTTTCCGCAGTCGATCGCTATGGCGGCGAGCTTTGACGCGCCCCTTGTGGGCGAGATCGCCGCGGCGATCGCCGAGGAGGGCCGCGCAAAGTACAACAAAAGCGTGGCGTTCGGCGACCGCGGCATCTATAAGGGTCTGACCTACTGGGCGCCGAATATCAACATCTTCCGCGACCCGCGCTGGGGCCGCGGCCAGGAGACCTGCGGCGAGGACCCGTTTTTGACGGCGACCGTCGCGAAAGCCTACATTCAGGGGCTGCAGGGGGACGGCGAATTCTTCAAAGCGACCGCCTGCGCCAAGCACTTCGCGGGCCATTCCGGCCCCGAGGGCAAACGCCACGGCTTCAACGCCGAGATCTCAAAAAAAGACATGGCGGAGACCTATCTCCCCGCGTTCAAAAAGGCCGTTGAAGCCGGTGTCGCGGGCGTCATGGGCGCCTATAACCGCACGAACGGCGAGCCCTGCTGCGCCAGCCCGACGCTGATGGAAATTTTGCGCAAACAGTGGGGCTTCGAGGGCTACTTCGTCTCCGACTGCGGCGCGATCGCCGACATCTTTCACGGGCACCATGTGGCAAATTCGCTGGAAGAGGCGGCCGCCATGGCGCTGAAAGCCGGGTGTGAACTCAACTGCGGCGACGCCTTCCGCGCGCTGACTGAGGCGTATGAGGAGGACCTCGTCACCGAAGAGGAGATCACCGCGGCGGCCGAGCGGCTGTTCACGATCCGCGCGAAGCTCGGCGAATTCGAAGAGAAACGCCCCTTCGCCGACACCCCGCTTTCCGCGGTCTCGAGCAAAGAACACAAGGCGCTGAGCCTCAAAATGGCGGAAGAGTCCGTCGTGCTGCTCGAAAACAAAAACGGCTTTCTGCCGCTCGACCCCCGGAAGGCGCAGACGATCGCCGTGGTCGGCCCGAACGCCATGTCCCGCACGGTGCTGGAGGGCAACTACCACGGCCACGCGGACGAATACATCACCGTCGCGGACGGCATCCGCCGGGCGTTCCCGCAGTCGCGCATTCTCGTGGCCGACGGCTGCGCGGTGTTCGAGGGCCCCTACTGGGACGGCTTCAACGATCTGCAGAGCGAAGGCGCCGCGGCGGCCGCCGAAGCGGACGTCACCGTGCTTTGCCTCGGTCTGGACCGGAACATTGAAGGGGAGGAGCTGGGCTTCAGCAACGATTTCACCGAACACGGCGACCGCAAGACGATGCGCCTGCCCGCCTGTCAGATGAAACTGGCGGAAGCGGTCTGCGACGTCTGCGAAAACGTGATCGTCGTGGTGCTGTGCGGCTCCTGCGCCGACCTCGGTGAAAAGGTGCGCAGCCGCGCGAAGGCGGTGCTGCACGGCTGGTACCCCGGCGCCATGGGCGGTCTCGCGATCGCCAACGTGCTTTCGGGCGCGGTGTCGCCGAGCGGCCGGCTGCCGATCACGTTCTACCGTGACGACAACACGCTGCCCCCGATGGAAAACTACGACATGCAAGGGCGCACCTACCGCTATCTGCAGGAAGCGCCGCTGTACCCCTTCGGCTACGGGCTGAGCTATACGGCGTTCGTCTACGGCGCGCCGACCCTTGTTGCCAAAGCGGACGACAAGGTGACCGTGTCCGTGACCGTCAAAAACACAGGCGATCGCGCCGGGCGGGAGGTCGTGCAGTGCTACGCGCAATTTTCCGACAGCCGCACGGTGACCCCGCACTGCCAGCTTTGCGCGGTCGAATCGGTCGTTCTGCAGGCAGGGGAAGAAAAGGACGTCACTTTGACGGTCGCCCCGTTCTGGCTGCAGACAGTGCTTTCGGACGGCACGCGGACGCGCCCAGACAGCGGCGTCACGCTCTTTGTCGGCGGCGGGCAGCCCGCGCCTGACGCGGCGGGAATTTCACTTTCGTAAGAATTCCAAAAAGAAAAACAAAAAAATGACTGGAAAAATTCACAATTTGGGTTTATAATATACTCGGATTAACCCCGTCTCGCCGACGCGGGACACAAAGACGGAAGGTGAACGACATGTTTCATAAGGCTTTGAGCCGCGCCGCCATGCGCCTGATGGTGATCAAGGGCAACGCCAGTCTGCGCTCCCTTGAAAAATCCTCGCTTGCGCCGATGGAAGAAAATCTGGCTCTGCTCAAAAAGATCATCCGCGAAAACAAAGACACGGAATTCGGCAAAAAGTATCATTTCGACGAGATCAAAACCGTCGACGATTTCAAGCGTCTGGTGCCCCCGTCGGTCTATGACGATTACGCGCAGGACATGGAGCGCGTCAAGGCGGGCGAGCTGAACGTCTTCACCGCGTCGAAGATTCTCGGCTTTTCGCGCACGTCCGGCTCCTCCGGTATGCCGAAATACATTCCCGCCACGGTGCCTTCGCTGAAGGCCTATGTGAAATACACCTGGACCCGCGCGCTGGCATTGGGCGCCAAAGCGCTGAAAGAACAGGGCAAATCCTATCATCCCGGCCGCGGCGTCTACCTTTCCCCGGCGACCAACGAGCTGCTGCCGAACGGGATGCCGTGCAGCAATATCGCCGAGATCGGTGCCCGCGAATACGGCACGTTCTATCCGTACATTCTGACGGTGCCCAACCGCAACCTGTTCGATATGCACGACGGCGACTACATCTACAACATCTACCGCTTCGCGCTTGCCGACGAGGACGTGACCTTCATCTTCTCGGTCTTCTTCAGCATCAACGTCAGCCAGATGAGCTATTTGCGCGACAACTGGCAGGTGATCGTCGACGACATTGAAAAGGGCACGATCAACGAAACAATCGACCTGAAGCCCGAGGTGCGCGAAACGCTCTCCAGGCTGATCCGCCCGATGCCGGAACGCGCGGCCTATCTGCGCAAGCAGTTCGAGCAGGGCTTTGACGAAACGCTGTTCAAGCGCTTGTGGCCGCATATGACCGTGCTTTGCAGCATCGGCAACGCCTCGTTCAAGCCGGCGGCGGATTACATCCGGCAGTTTTCGAAAGGCATTCCCTTCGACTTTTCGATCTACGGCGCGTCCGAAGCGCTCATCGGCGCCTGCTATGAGCTGGAGAACACCGATATGCAGCTTCTGACCGACAGCTGCTTCTATGAGTTTGTGCCGGAGGACGCGTTCGACAACGAGGATAAAGACGGGCTGCAGACGCTGACGCTCGACCAGCTCGAACAGGGCAAGAAGTACGAGATCCTGATCACGACGCAGGCGGGCCTTTACCGCTACCATCTGAAAGACGTGATCGAGGTCAAGGGCTTCCGCAACAAGTGCCCGCTCATCGCCTTTGTCTACCGCAAGGGACAGCTGTTCAATGTGGCGGGTGAAAAGTTCAGCGAAGAGGACGCGCGCAACACCATCGAGCGGCTGGAGGAGGCCCACGGCATCAAAGTGGATCACTGGCTGTTCTATCAGGACGACAGCGTGGTGCCCAACCGCTACGCCCTTGCCGTGGAATGCGACGCCGACCTCGACTGGGACGCCTGCATCGACGAGCTGGAAGGCTATATGGGCTATTACAACAAGCGCTATCCCTCGCAGCGCGCCAAAGCGTTCATCAGCCGCATGATCGTGCGCAAGCAGCAGCCCGGCACCCACGACGCCTGGGCGCAGCTGTGCATCTCCCGCGGCGCGTCGGCAGCGCAGATCAAACCCGTCCACACGCTGGACACTCAGGAAAAACGTGATTTCTTCCTGCAAAGGATGAAGGATAAAGAAACACAAACCATATAACAAGGAGGATCACCATGAAGAAACAAATCAGAAACACCCTTGCCGTGGTACTCACCCTGCTGCTTGCGGTCGGCTGCTTCGTGCTGCCCGTCAGCGCGGCGCTGCCCGATTACAGCGCGGACGGCGGCTACCTTGCCATCGGCGACAGCATCGGCCGCGGCTGCGGCGCGGACGGCTCCTACAAGACGTCTGCCGGAGAGCCGACAAACAGCAACAAGCCCGCCGGTCAGTATGACGAGTACTGGTTCCGCAACGTGGAAGGCTCTTATACGACTCAGATCGCTGAGAAACTCAAATGCAAGATGCCGGACGAAATGACGAATCAGAACGCGACCTTCTGGCCGCTCTGCTATCCGGGTCTGACCACCGCGATGGTGCTTGACCTGATGGGCGTGGACGACGGCTTCACCGACACGGAGCTGAACTATCCGTATTACGACGATGTGCTGGAATATTTCGGTTCTGACGATTCGTTCGACGGCGTCAGAGACACCCACACCGTGGAATATGTCAAGGCGAACCGGGACGGCATCGGCAAATGCGGCGAATTGAAGACTCTTGCGGAAAAAGCGTCCCTGATCACGGTCGAAATCGGTATGTGCGACGTGTTCTACCGCACCTATCGTATCTGCTCCAACGGCGGTATGCTTACCGACGGCGCGGAGTTCGATCTGAGCAGCCCCGAAGCGATCGCTTCGCTTGTTGCAACGGCCAGCGCCCAGATGTTCCGCGGCTTCAACCATTGGAAGAACAACTATACCGTGATGATCGACAAGCTCCTGGAATGGAATCCGGACGCGACGATCGTGATGGTCGGCTCGTTCAACCTTGTGAACGAACTCACCATCTCCGAAAAGATCCCCGTACCCCTTGGCTCTCTCTTCACTTCGTTCACCGATCTCATGAACAAGCAGTACAAGGAATGGTACAAGCAGTACGGCGGCAAGGTTCTGTATGCCGATATCAGCAACACCGAACCGAAGGCCGCGGAAGAAGACTGGTCCCTGACGGGCGAATTCATGGATAACACCTTCGCCGGTACCCATCCGAGCCAGGCCGGTTACAACTACATCACCCGCCAGATCCTTGACGTGCTGGAAGGCGACAAGGAGCCGACGACGGACATCATCGTCGATATCGGCAGATATGACAAGGTCGACTACGTGCTTGTGGACGGCAAACAGATCAAGGACTACACCGTCGAAAACTACAAGCTGATCATCCCGAACAAGGGCACGGGCGCCATGAACCTGACCATCGGCATCAAAGGCGAGGACGGCGCGATCGCCGTGCAGACCTATTCGCTGAAGTATGAGAACGGCGGCTACACTGCGACCCGTATCTACGGCACCAGCGACATCGAAAAGTCCAGCAAGCCCATCCTCGATCTTTTGAAATCGTTCTTCCAGAAGATCATCGACTTCTTCAAGGGCCTGTTCAAATAAGCGAAGGCACTGAAAAAACAACCGAAAACGACCCCGGAAAGGTTCGCCCTGCCGGGGCGTTTTTTGCGTTTCGGGGAAGGTTGACCGGAACGCCCCGCCCGTTTACAAAAAGTTTACAAAACAAGGGCGTATTTTCTGCCCGATTGTTGAACAAAACGCGCGTAAAAAATGGTATAATAAACAAAATTGGCGGCGTGTTGCCTTTTGGCGGGAAACGGCCGGAAAACCAAAGGAAAAGAAGGAGAAATCGATATGAGCTTTTCTGAAATCAAACAATGGATCGTCGGCATCATCGTGGGCCTGTTTTCGGTGCTGTTTCTGGTGCTGCCGCTCGACGGCATCCAGCAGGCGACCGGCCGTGTGACAAAGGAGCTGCCGACAACGCCGGACGACTTTCTGCCCACGGTGCGCCTCGTGATCTTTACCGATACGCACAACCATAACGACCGCGTCGCGGACGGGATCGACACGGCGTACGCGCTGTTCGACAACGCCGCGCCCTATGCGGGCGTGGACGGCTTCTTCTGTCTTGGCGACTTCTCTTCGATCGGCGAAGAGGGGGCGTACGCCAACTTTGTCAAGACGCTGAACGAGCATGTCCGGCCCGAAACGCCGGTCGTCTCGATCCACGGCAACCACGAGTTCAAGAACGACAACTACCGCGAGTACTTCATCAAGCACTTCGGCTATGACCCGGACACCGTGACCGAGATCAACGGCTTCTCCTGTATCGCGTTTTCCGGCGAACGGGGCCTGACCGAATGGACCTATACGACAAACAGCCTGAAGTGGCTCTCTTCCTCCATCAAAGAGGCAGAGGCAAAACGGACCGACGGCCGCGCGATCTTCGTCTTCCAGCACCCGCATCCGTGGGGAACGGTCTACGGCAGTACCGTCTGGGGCGACCCGCAGCTCAACCCCGTGCTGACCGGGCACACGGCCGTGGTGGACTTCTCCGGCCACTCCCACTTCCCGATGAACGACCCGCGCTCGATCAACCAGTCGACCTTCACCGCCGTCGGCTGCGGCGCGATGGAATACTATGAGCTGGACAACAACTGCATCCCCGGCCAGCACCCGGACGGCTACGACCCCGCCGACAACCTCTGCGTTGTGGAAGCGGACAACGACGGCAGCGTGCGCATCCGCGGCTACGACCTGCTGTCCGACACCTACTTCTGCGATTACTACATCGACAACGTGAACGACGTTTCCACCTACGCCTACACCTTCAACAACCTGATGCTGCACGACAAGGCGCCGGTCTTCCCCGCCGACGCGGCGGCGACCGCCTACCGGAACGACAGCGGCGAATGGATCCTCTCCTTCACCGAAGCCGAAGCGGCCGAGGGCTACATCGTCCACGAATACAACGTCTCGATCTTTGACGAGAAGGGCCTTCTGATTTACCACGAGAACCTGATCAACGATTACTTTGTGCTCGACGGCAGCGAAACCGCCGATTTCCGGATCGGCACGGACACGCTCGAAAGCGGCAAGCATTATACGCTGCTCGTCCGCGCCGAAAGCGCATACCACAAGCTGTCCAAGACGATCAAACTGGAATTCACCGCGCAGTGACGCGCGGCGCACGCAATACAACCCACTGCACTTTCTGAAAGGATGAAATGGTTATGGTAACAAGACAGGAACTGAAACGAAGAGCGAAGCTGCAGCTCGGCGGCGGCATCTTTACAAGCAAATGGCTCATGGCGCTGGCTGTGTGCGCCGTGGCGGAGATTCTCCTCGCGGCCGCCGGTATCCCCGGCGCGATCACGAACGGCATACAGGCGTTCCAGACGACGGGCAGCCTGCTCGAAGCGTTGTCTTCCGGCTCGGGCAACATTGACGCGTCCGCGATCTCGGTTCAGTTTACGGCGTTCTCCGGCCTCGGCGCGGTGATCACGCTCGTGCTGACCGGCCCGATCACCTACGGGCTCAACAAGATGTTCCTCAAGCAGGCGCGCGACAACGAAGACATGGTCTTCACCGACCTGTTCAAGGGCTTTACCGACGATTTCGGCGGCACGTTTTTGATCAATCTGATGATGATGATCTTCATCTGCCTTTGGAGCATCCTCTTCGTGATCCCCGGCATCGTCAAGGCCTACGCCTATTCGATGGCCTACTACATCAAGGCCGACCATCCCGACTACGACTGGAAAGCCTGCATCGGCGAAAGCAAACGTCTGATGGCGGGCCACAAGGGCGAGCTGTTCGTCCTCGATCTGAGCTTTATCGGCTGGTTCATCGTCGGCGCGCTCTGTCTGGGCGTCGGCACGCTCTGGGTCACCCCGTACTATCAGGCGGCGCACGCGCATTTCTATCAGACGCTCGCCTACGCCGCGCCCGAAGCGCCCGTTTACCAGCCGGCCGAATAAACCGATGAACGAAACACTGGACGCGCGTGTCGACGCGCTGCTGCGCGCGATGACACTTGACGAAAAGATCCGCCAGCTGACGGGCGACATGCTGTTCGACGCGGACGAAGGCTACGACGAACGGCGCAACCCGCTTTGCGGCAGCTACCGCAACCCGGGCCATTTCATGCACCAGAAAAAGACGGCTTCGCCCGCCGCGGTGACCGCGCGGATCAACAAGGATATGGAGATCAGCATCGCCGCGCAGCCCCACGGGATTCCGCCGCTTGAAAACGGCGAAGCGCTGCACGGCGCGCAGTGGGGGATGGCGACGAACTTTCCGCAGCCGATCTCCCTCGCGTCCTCGTTCGACCCTTTGCTGGTCGGGCGCGTCGGCGACGCGATCGGCAAAGAATGCAATGCGGTCGGCGTGCGGCAGGTCTTTTCGCCCGTCGTGAACGTCGTGCGCGACTGCCGCTGGGGCCGCACCGTCGAGACCTACGGCGAAGACGTCAAGCTGACGTGCGACATGGGCGCTGCGATGTGCCGCGGCCTGCAGCAAAACGGCGTGATCGCCACGCCGAAGCACTTTGCGGACAACTACGCCGCCGGCGGGCGCGATTCCAATTACAGCGATACGTCCGAACGCACGCTGCGGGAGGTCTTTCTCCCGCCGTTTCGCGCCTGTTTCACTTCGGGCGCACAGTCCGTGATGGCCGCCTACAACAGCTGGGACGGCGTCCCGTGCATGGCGAACCGCCGCCTGTTGACCGACATCCTGCGCGGCGAATGGGGCTTTTCCGGCTTCGTCGTCTCCGATTACTGGGGCGTCGAGGGGCTGCATCACACCCATCAGTTCGCTCAATCGGAACCCCACGCGATGGCACAGGCGATCGAAGCGGGACTCGACGTGGTGCTGCCGTTCGACAGCTTTGACAAGATCAAGACGGCGGCGGAACAGGGCCTTCTTTCCGAAAAAGCGATCGACCGCGCGGCGCGGCGCGTTTTGCGCGTCAAGCTCGAAAACGGCCTGTTCGACGACCCGTACCGCGACGAAACGGCCGCCGACGCTCTTGTGCGCTGCGACGCGCACCGGCTGTTGGCGCTCGAAGCCGCGCGGGCGGGCATCGTCCTTTTGAAGAACGACGGCCTGCTGCCGCTGCAAAAAGAAAAAGTCAAACGGATCGGCGTCTTCGGCCAGAGCGCGGATCTGATCCCGATCGGCACCAACTATGCCGGTCCCTATAACGCCCCCTGGCAGGGGGGCGACGCGCCGACGCCGCTGCAGGCGCTGCGCGCGTGTCTCGGCACCGGCGCCGCGGTGATCTTCGCGGACAGCGACAAGATCGAGACCCTCGCCCCGCAGTGCGACGCCGTGCTGTATTTTACGACGATCGTGGAAGGGGAGGGCAGCGACCGCAGCGATCTGCGGCTGCCGTCGATCACGCGCCACCGCGCCGAAACGGCGCAGGGCGGTCTGATCGTCGACCGCGCGCAGCAAAGCGTCCGCGAGGATCAGGAGGCGGCGATCGCGCGGCTTTGCAAAGCGAACCGCAACACGGTCGTCGTGCTGCTCAACGGCGCGCCGATCGATATGACCGCTTGGATCGCTTCGCCGCGGGCCGTGCTTGAGGCGTGGTACCCCGGCGAACAGGGCGCGAAAGCCCTCGCGGAGATCCTCTTCGGCGAGACGAACCCGTCCGCGAAGCTGCCGATCACGATTCCGAAGCACGCGGGCCAGCTCCCGCTGTTCTATGCCCGCAAGCCCTCCGGCCGCGGCTACGCCTACTGTGACGACGACGGCAAACCCCTGTACCCCTTCGGCTTCGGCCTGAGCTATACGACGTTCGCGTTCTCGAATGCCGCGCTGACGCTCGGCGATGACGGCCCCGCGGTCAGCTTCGATCTGACCAACACCGGAGAAAGAGACGGCGCCGAGGTCGCGCAGCTTTACGTCGGGTCGCGCTATTGCAGCGTCGTCCGGCCGCAAAAGGAGCTGAAAGCCTATGAAAAGGTCTTTTTGCGCGCGGGCGAAACGAAGCGCGTGACGCTGCGGCCCGGCCGGGATGCGTTCTGCTATTATGACGCGCAGATGCAATACGGCCTGCACGACGGCTGCCACACGCTGCTGCTCGGCGCGTCGTCGGAAAACCTGCCCGTCAAGTTTGACGTGCGGGTGCGGGACGGCCGCTTCACGGTTGATACCGCAAACGAAGAGACTGACGCAAGCAAATGAAAGGAGCGCTGCGTTTTGCAATACTACCTTGCCATTGATATCGGCGCGTCCTCCGGACGCCACATCCTCGGCCACCTCGAAGACGGCAGGCTCATCCTTGAGGAGGTCTACCGCTTCGACAACGGGATCGCGCCCGAAAACGGTGTGCTGACCTGGGACGCCGCCCACCTTGTTTCGGCCGTCAAGGCCGGGATCGCGAAATGCGGCGAGATTGGGAAAATCCCCGCCTTTGTCGCGATCGACACCTGGGGCGTGGACTACGTTCTGCTCGACGAAAACGAGCGGGAGATCCTCCCCGTCGTCGCCTACCGCGACGCGCGGACAGCCGCCGTGCAGCAGGCGGTCCACAGTCTGATTTCCCCGGCGGATCTGTTCCGCCGCACCGGGATCCAGAAACAGAACTTCAACACGATCTATCAGCTCTGCTGCGACAAACTCAGCGGCAAGCTGGACAAGGCCGCGCATTTTCTGATGATGCCGGACTACCTGTCCTACAAGCTGACGGGCGTGATGAAAAACGAATATACCAACGCGACGACAAGCGGCCTTGTCAACGCCGAACAGAAGGCGTGGGACAAGGAGCTGCTGGCGCTGCTCGGGCTGCCGGAACGGCTGTTTTTGCCGCTCTCGCTGCCGGGCACGACGGTCGGCGGCTTTACCGAAGACGTGCAGCGCGAAGTCGGCTTTTCTGCGACGGTGCTGCTCGCGCCGACGCACGACACGGCCGCGGCCGTCGCCGCCTGTCCGATCGACGGCGAAAGCGTATATCTCTCCTCCGGGACATGGTCGCTGATCGGCACGGAGAACGACCGGCCGATTCTGACGGACGAGGCGCAGCGCGCCAACTTCACCAACGAGGGCGGCGTCGAATACCGCTTCCGGTTCCTCAAGAACATCATGGGCATGTGGCTGTTCCAGAACATCCGCAAAGAGCTCGACAAAAAATATACCTACGACGAAATGATGGCGCTGGCGCAGGGGAGCGATTATAAGAAGACGTTCGACTGCAACGACCCGACGCTGACCGCGCCCGAGAGTATGCTCGGCGCGATCCGCGCGCTGCTGGGCGACGAAAATCTCCCGCTTTGCGACGTGCTTTCGAGCGTGTACCATTCCCTCGCGGCGTCTTATCAGACCGCCGTGCGGCAGATCGAAGCGCTCAGCGGCAAGACGATCCGGCAGGTGCTGATCGTCGGCGGCGGCAGCAAGGACCGCTACCTCAACGCGCTGACCGCGCAAAAGACAGGGAAACCCGTCGTCACGGGTCTTTCCGAAGCGACCGCGCTGGGCAATTTGCTGGCGCAGATCATGAGAGACAAACACTGCACGCTCGCCGAAGCGAGAGCATTGGTCAAACAATCTTTTCCGTTAAAGGAGACGACAATATGAGCAGATTTGAAGAAGCAAAACGCATTTACGCGCAGATCGGCGTGGACGCCGAAGCGGCCCTTGCGGCGCTGCAGGACGTCCCGGTATCCGTCCACTGCTGGCAGGGCGACGACGTGACCGGCTTTGACAGCCCGGCGGCGCTCTCCGGCGGCATCCAGACCACCGGCAACTACCCCGGCAAGGCCCGCACCCCCGCGGAGCTGATGGCGGATATCGACAAGGCGTTTTCGCTGATGCCCGGCAAGAAGAAGCTGAATCTCCACGCGTGCTACGCGATTTTTGACGACGGGGAGATCGTCGGCAGAGACAAGCTCGAGCCGCGCCATTTCAAAGCGTGGGTCGATTTCGCGAAGGCGCGCGGCATGGGGCTCGATTTCAACCCGACGTTCTTCTCCCACCCGATGGTGAAGAACGACCTGACCCTCTCGTCGCCCGACGAAAGCGTAAGAAAATACTGGGTCGAACACGGCAAGGCCTGCATCCGCATCAGCGAATATTTCGCGAACGAGACCGGCGTGCCGTGCGTGATGAACATCTGGATCCCCGACGGCTACAAGGACATCCCCGCCGACCGGCTCGGCCCGCGCGCGCGGTTCCAGAAGAGCCTTGACGAGATCTTGTCGATCCCCTACGATAAAACGAAGGTCTATGTCACGCTCGAAAGCAAGGTGTTCGGCATCGGCCTGGAAAGCTACACGGTCGGCTCCGCGGAGTTCTGCCTGAGCTATTCCGCGAAGGCGGGCATCACCCCGCTGATGGACAACGGCCACTACCACCCGACCGAGGTCGTCAGCGACAAGATTTCGTCTTTGCTGCTGTTCAACGACAACATCGCGTTGCACGTCACGCGGCCCGTCCGCTGGGACTCCGACCATGTGGTGCTCTTTGATGACGAGACGAAGGAGATCGCGAAGGAGATCGTCCGCAACGACGCGCTTTCCCGCGTGTTCATCGCGACGGACTATTTCGACGCGTCGATTAACCGTCTGTCCGCGTGGGTGACGGGCGTGCGCAACGTCCAGAAGGCGCTGCTGTTCGCGCTGCTGCAGCCGAACGAAAAGCTCCGCGCGCTGCAGGACAGCCACGACATGACTGCGCTGTTGGTGATGCAGGAAGAGATGAAGACGATGCCGTTCGGCGACGTCTGGAACGAATACCTCGAACGCCAGGGCGTCAAGGCGGACTATCTGAGCGAAATTCGGGACTATGAAGAGAAAGTGCTGGTGAACCGCGTATGAGAAATATTTTACAAGCGCCGTTTATGAAGGAGTTCTGCGCCACCGCGGCAAACATGTACCGTCTCGGCTGGGACGAGAGAAACGGCGGCAACATCAGCGTTATGCTGGACGGCGGCGAAGTGGGCAAATACCTGGACCCCAGCCGCGTGATCCGCACGATTCCGACCGGCTTTGACGCGAAGCCGCTTGCCGGCAAGATCTTCCTTGTGACCGGCACGGGAAAATACTTCAAAAACGTGGCGCGCGACCCGGAGACGAACCTCGGGATCATCCGCATCGCTGCGGACGGGACCACCGCCGAGCTGCTTTGGGGCTACAAGGACGGCAGCCGGTTCACGAGCGAGCTGCCGGCGCATCTGATGAGCCACATGGCGCGCCGCGAAGTCGACCCGAGTAACCGCGTTGTGATGCACTGCCACCCGACCTACACGCTCGCGATGAACTATGTCCACCCGCTCGACGAAAAGCAGTTCACCCATACGCTGTGGGAGATGTGCACCGAATGTATCGTCGTGTTCCCGGACGGAATCGGCGTTTTGCCGTGGATGCTCTGCGGCACCAACGAGATCGGCGAAGCGACCGCTGAAAAGATGAAGGAATTCCGCCTCGTCGTCTGGGGCATGCACGGCATCTACGGCGTCGGCAAGGATCTGGACGAAGCCTTCGGGCTGATCGAGACGGTCGAAAAGGCGGCGCAGATCTATATGCTGACGGCGCATCTGCCGCGCCTCAACACGATCAAAGACGACGAACTGAAAACCCTCGCCGAAGCGTTCGGCGTCAACTACCGCAAGGATTTCTTGAATCTGTAAGAGGAAAAGGGGTACCGGGATGAATCCGATTTTCAATGCAGGCTGGATCAAGGCAAAACGCAGCAAAAAAGACGCGGTCACGCTGTTTTCGCGCAGCTTTACGCCGCAAAAGAAGGTCGCCGCCGCGACGCTGACGATTACCGCGCACGGCGTGTTTGTCGCGTCGCTGAACGGGACGCGGATCGGCAAGGACATTCTTTCGCCGGGCTGGACCGTCTATCAGAAGCGGCAGCAGTACCTGACCTATGACGTGACGTCGCTGCTGCAAAGCGGCGAAAACGACCTTTCGGTCGGCGTCGGCAAGGGCTGGTTCTTCCATAAGATTCCGGAGATCAGAACGAAAGAACTCAAAAGCGACGAAACGGCGCTGCTTTGCGCGCTGGAGCTTTGCTATGAAGACGGCGGCGCGGAGTTCATCTGCTCCGACGAAAGCTGGCAGACCGCCCGCAGCAACGTCATATATAACGATATCTACAACGGCGAAACGATTGACCTTTCCGCGCGCAAAGGCGCCGCTGCCCCCGCGGTCGCGGTCGCCTATCCGAAGGACATGCTGATCCCCGCCGAGGGTGAACGCATCCTCGAGCAGGAGCGCATTGCCGGCAAAAAGTTGATCGTGACGCCGAAGGGAGAACAGGTGATCGACTTCGGGCAGGAAGTGACCGGCTATGTCGAGTTTTCCGCCGACGTCCCGAAGGGCACGGCCGTCACGCTGCAGCATTTTGAGATGCTCGACCGCGACGGCAACGTCTATACCGAAAACCTGCGCGCCGCGAAGCAGCAGTTCAAGGTCATCTCCGGCGGCAAACCCTTTACCGTCAAACCGGCCTACACATTCTACGGCTTTCGCTATATTCAGGTCAGCGGGCTCGACAAGGTCGACCCGGCGGCCTTCACCGCGATCGTCGTGCATTCCGATATGAAACGCACGGGCGAATTCGCCTGCGCGAACGAGCTGCTCAACCAGTTTGCCCATAACGTCCTCTGGGGCCAGAAGGGCAACTTCCTCGACGTGCCGACCGACTGCCCGCAGCGCGACGAGCGCATGGGCTGGACCGGCGACGCCGAAATGTTCAGCCGCACGGCCGCGATCAACTACGACGTGCGCAAATTCTTCGACAAATGGTACAACGACATCGCCGCCGATCAGCATGACGACGGCCTGATTCCCCATGTGGTGCCGAACGTGCACCGCTTTATCGGCAACAACGCCGGCTCCCCCGCGTGGGACGACGTGGCGACGGTTCTGCCGTGGGAACTCTATGTGGCCTACGGCGACAAGGACCGCCTGCGCCGCCAGTTCCCGACGATGAAAAAATACGTCGACGGCATGCTCGCGAAATGCCGCGACAAGAACGCCCCGGCGGACAAGGAGTTCGCCCGCCCGTGGACGACCGACGGCTACGGCGACTGGCTGAGCCTCGAAGACCTGAGCCGCGAACACGGCGTCGGTGAAACCGACCGCGGCCTGATCGCGACGGCGTATCTCTGCTACGGTCTGCAGCGGATCGTCAAGGCGAGCCGCATCCTCGGCTATGACTGCGGCTGGTACGAATACGCGCTGGAACAGGTGACGGCCTTCTTCCGCAGCGAATACATGGAAAACGGCCGGATGAAGCAGGATCTGCAGACGGCGATGGTGCTCGCGCTGGTCTTCCATCTGACCGACGACCCCGAAAAGACCGGCAAACAGCTCGCGGACAACGTGCGCAAACTCGGACGGCTGACGACCGGCTTCATCGGCGCGACTCATCTTTTGGACGCGCTGACGATGGCCGGCGAAGACAAGCTCGCGGTCGATCTGCTGCTGCGCACGGAGTACCCCTCGTGGCTCTACGCCGTGACGATGGGCGCAACCACCGTCTGGGAGCGCTGGAACGGGATGTATCCCGACGGCCGTTTCGCGACGCCGGGCATGAACTCCTTTAACCACTACGCCTACGGCAGCGTCTTTTCGTGGATGTTCCGCCGTCTGGCCGGCATCGCGCCGGTGGAGGAAAACCCGGGCTATGCGGAAATCCGCTTCGCGCCCGCGCCGGACGACCGGATTCCGTGGGTGAAGGCATCGCTGAAAACCGACTATGGCAAGATCGCGTCCGCCTATGAAAAGACCAAAGACGGCTGGCAGTTCACGTTCACCGTCCCCGCCGGCTGCAAGGCGACCGCCGATCTCTTCGGCAAACAGTACCCGCTGCAGAAGGGGAAGAACGTCATCACCGTCTGAGCGAAAAAGAAAGCAGGGGATTGTATGAACACCTATATCGGCGTCGATCTCGGCACCTCCGCGGCAAAGCTGTTGCTGCTCGGCGCGGACGGCGAAATTCAGAAGACCGTTTCCAAAGCCTACCCGATCGCGCGGCCGCGGCCGCACTGGAGCGAGCAAAGCCCCGAGGACTGGTGGCAGGCGACGCAGGACGGCATCCGCGAGCTGCTCGACGGGACCGACCCCGCCTGTGTCAAAGGCATCGGCGTCGGCGGCCAGATGCACGGCCTCGTCATGCTTGACGAAAACGACGCGGTGCTGCGCCCGGCGATTCTTTGGAACGACACGCGGACGGGCAAACAGACCGACGCGCTGAACAACGGGTTCGGCACAAAAAAGCTGCACGACCTGACCGGCAATATCGCCTTCGCGGGCTTCACCGCGCCGAAGATCCTCTGGGTACGGGAAAACGAACCCGACCTTTTTGCGCGCTGCAAAAAGATCTGCCTGCCAAAGGATTACATCAACTATAAGCTGACCGGCGTCTTCGCGACCGACGTCAGCGACGCGTCCGGCACGCTGTATTTCGACGTGGCACACCGCTGCTGGTCAAAGCCGATGCTCGATCTCCTCGGCATCGACGCAGCGCAGCTGCCCGCCGTCTTTGAAAGCGGCGACACGATCGGCAAAACGACGCTCTTCGGCATGGACGCCGCGGTCGTGGCCGGCGCCGGCGACAACGCGGCCGCCGCCATCGGAACCGACACGGTCCGCGCCGGGCAGTGCAACATCTCGCTCGGCACGAGCGGCACGGTGTTTCTGCCGACGGATAGCTTTGTGAAAACGGAGAATCCGGCGCTGCACTCGTTCTGCCACGCCAACGGCAAATGGCACCTGATGGGCTGTATTCTCTCCGCGGCCAGCTGCAACCAGTGGCTCAACGAGACCGTTTTGCAAAGCGGCTACAAGCTCAAAGAAGGCGACCCGCACACGCAGCTTTACTTTTTGCCCTACCTTTCGGGCGAACGCTGCCCGCACAACGACCCCGACGTCAAAGGCGCGTTCATCGGCCTGACCCACAGCACCACGCGCGAGGATCTCCAGCAGGCGGTGCTCGAGGGCGTCTCCTTCGCGATCCGCGACTGCATCGAGCTTTGCCCGTATCCCGTCCGCGCAGCGACCGTCTGCGGCGGCGGCACAAAGAGCGAAAGCTGGATGCGGATTCTGGCGAACGTGCTCGGCACGGAGCTGCAAGTCATCGACAACGAAGGGCCCGCGCTGGGCGGGGCGCTGCTTGCCGCCGGCAAGGCGCTCACACCGCAGATCAAGGCCGTGATCCGCCCGGACGCGGCGCTGACGGCACTCTATGACGAAAAATACAAAAAATACCGTTCCCTTTATCCGATGGTGAAAGACTTCTATCGGGAGCAGGGCTGACTGCTGCCATGATCGGAAACGATACGGAGGAATGCTTCATGAAACGATATGACATTGCTGCCTATGTGTGGCCGTCCTATACCGGCAAAGAACCCCGCGCCCGTCAGTTCTGGGAGCAGGGAATCGGCGAATGGCAATCTGTACTGAGCGCCGAAGCGCGTGTGGAGGGGCAAATCCTCCCGCGCAAGCCGCTTTGGGGAACGGTGGACGAAGCCGATCCCAAGGTGATGGAATTCCAGATCAAAGAGGCGCTGCGTCACGGCGTCAACGTCTTCATCTACGACTGGTACTGGTACGATCGGCGCCCGTTTTTGGAACAGTGTCTGGACGATGGCTTTCTCGGCGCGCCGAACAACGGAGAAATGCAGTTTTATCTCATGTGGGCCAACCACGACGCGGGCTAGACCTGGGACAAGCGGCAATCTGGTCTGGACGAGATTATCTGGTACGGGTCACAGCCGCGCGAAGAATTCGACCGGATCTGCCGCCGCGTGATCGACCTGTATTTCGGCCGCCCGAATTACTATAAAATCGACGGCTGCCCGGTGTTCATGATCTATGAGATGTCCAACCTTGTGCGCGGCCTCGGCGGCATCGACAAGACGCGGGAAGCGCTCGATCATTTCCGCGCGCTCACAATGCAAGCCGGCTTTCCCGGCTTACATCTGCAGGCCACGATCTACGCCGAACACGCGGTCAACGTCAGCGGCGTTGACAGTGCGCGGGAGGGCTCCACGAAGGATCTGGTGGAGATGCTCGGCTTCGATTCCGTGACGCACTATCAGTTCTGCCACTTTGTCGACTGCAACCGCGACTATCTCGACATCCTGCCCGATGTGCAGAACGAATGGGACCGCATCCGCCAGGAGTACAAGGTGCCCTATTATCCGCACATGTCGATCGGCTGGGACAACAACCCGCGCCACCGGTTCCTGACGTGGCCGATCATGAGAAACAACACGCCCGAAAACTTCAAAAAGGGTCTTTTGATGGCGAAGGATTTCGCCGACCGTTATAACGACGTGCCGCTCGTCACGATCAATTCGTGGAACGAGTGGACGGAGATGAGTTACCTGGAACCGGACGACGTCTATGGCTACGGCTATCTCGAAGCGGTGCGGGACGTGTTTTGCGATTTGAAGTGATACAATCAAGAACAGGGAGGAAAAGAAGATGCTTTTGAAATCTGTTACGCTGCGTGTCGTTGCAACGATGATCGCCCTTGTGATGCTGCTTGCGGTCGGCTTCAGCAAGGCGGAGAAATACGACGTGCGCGACCCGGGAAATTGCCGGCTGCATTTTTCGGTGCTGTCCGACGCCCATATCGAGGGCAACAACTTCATGCGCTACAAGGTCTTTGCGCGGTCGCTGCAAAATCTCAAAAAGAACCAGAGCGGCAACGCCGCCGTCGTCTTCCTCGGCGACAACACCATGAACGGCCAGCATATCGAAAACATGCTGTTCCACGGAACGGCGTCGCTGCTGCTGCGGGGCGAGACCGTGCTGCCCGTGATGGGCAACCATGACATCGGCAACGGCAACGGCGACTACGAGCAGCTGCAGAACCGCTGGTACGATTACACCGCCGCGTTCTTCGGCCGTCAGCTCAAGCACCCGTACTACTACGAGGTGATCGACGGCTATTACTTCATTGTGCTCGGCATGGAAGGGCACGAGGTCCACGATCTGGTGATGACCGAGGCGCAGTTCACCTGGCTGGAGGGCGTGCTGGAGCTGGCTGCGCAAAGCGGCAAACCGGCCTTCGTCTTCTCCCACCACCCGACCGATTACGCGACGGACGAAACCGGGCATTCCACCGACCGGCTGGTCGACATGCTCGCGGCGTACAATGAGACGAACGATCTCTTCTGCTTCGTCGGCCACACGCATATGCCGCTGTACCTGTTCTGGTCGTTCCATACCGAGGACGGCTACCCGGAGACCTATCTGCCGCGCCTGACGTCGCTCGGCGGCGAAAAGGACAACGAGGTCTACGAAGACACCGGCGTCGGCGTGGAAGTGGAGCTTTACGACGGCGAGATTTCCATCCGCGGCCGAGACTTCTATCGCGGCGAATGGAAGTACGACGATCTTGAAGACGCCATGTGCGAAGTGACCTACCCGCTGAAACACGCGCTAAACGAAGCGCAGTAACATACCGGATCACCCAACCATCCCCGGAAACGGAAAGGAGAAAACACTATGAAGAAATCTGTGAAAATCCTGATCGCCGTGCTCGTCTGCGTTCTTGTGATCGGCGGCGTGATCGGCGGCTATGTCGGTTACAACATGACCTATCACCCGAGCAAGTGGCTTGTCGAAGGCGACGACGCGGCCGAGGAGATTGCGCTGGCGGACTCCATCGACACGCTTGACATGATGGCGAACACCTGGCAGGAAGCGGTCCCGCAGACGGCGATCCACGATCTGATCGAAGCGCACTTCAACGCGCCGCTGCCGGAGGGCAAGACCGCGAAGAAGGCGATCGTGATCGGCTATGACGGCTGCCGCGTGGATATGTTCCGCTATATCGGCAACGCGAAGCGCACCGCGATCGGCACTCTGCTCGCGGACGGCGGCCAGGCCGTGTTCTGTTACTGCGGCGGCGTGCCGTACCCGGCGGAAAACACCCAGGCGACCTCCACGGCGCCCGGCTGGTGCTCGATGCTGACCGGCGTTCTGGCGGACAAGCACGGCGTGACGAACAACGGTCAGCCGAAGCCGGTTGACCCGAAGACACTGCTGCTTTCGCTGCCGGAGAGCGGCAAAATTGAAAAGAGCGCGTTCTACGTCTCCTGGAACGGCCATTTCAGCAAGAAGGACGCGACCTATATCAACGAAAAAGATTACGCGAAGGAAAACGGCGTCAACGCGAAATTCTGCCGCGCGCTGTTTGACGCGGGCACAAAACGGAACATCCTTGCCGATCTGCGCAAAGAAAACTGCTCCGACTTCATTTTCCTGACGCTGGAATACACCGACCACGAGGGCCACAACACCGGCTTCGGCCCGCAGAACCCGAAGTATGTCAGCGCGTTCCGCAACGCGGAGAGCGCCGGCCTTGAGTTTATCGAAACGATCAAGAGCCGCGCGACCTATGACAGCGAAGACTGGCTGATCCTGATCACGACCGACCACGGCGGCATCGGCGGCAGCCACGGCGGCCCCTCGTTCGAAGAGCGCATGACCTTCATCGTTTCCAACAAGGAGATCCTTGCCTGATGAAGCAGCGCAGTTTCCGTAAAAATCTGGCGCTCGTCGCGCTCGCGGCGGTCGCCATGGGCGTCCTGATCTTTGTGCTGCTGCTGTTTTCCGCCCGCACGTTCGATATCTACATGAGGGAAAGTCCCGACGGCTATACCGACGTGACGGCACAGATCAAAGACCCCGCGATTGTCGAGATGGTCTCCGCCGAAAAGAAAGGGGACAACTGGGTCGTGACCTTCCGCGCGCTGCAGCCGGGTGAAACGGAAGTGGACATCGCCTTTTCCCACCGCGGCGAAGCCTACGGCGAGCTGAAGGACTGCTACCACACCTCTATGTATGTCACGAAAGTCGGCACGATTCTCGAGCCGGGCAACAAGGACTTCAACGGGTTTTATATCCTGTGCGGCGGGCTGTCGGCGTACTTTCTGTTGTCCGGGATCTATCTGTTTTTGCAGTACCGGCGCCGCCGAAAAACCGATTTCTTCACCTACGACACGGTGCTGAATCTCGGCTTGTCCATGTTCCTGTTCGTGCACGGCGCGCTGTTTCTGGGCCTGTTGCTGTTTTGCGTCGTCTATCCCGACGAAGCGGTCGGGCGGCTGCTGTTTTTGGCGCTGGAATACGCGATGACGGTCATCGTGCTGGCGCTGCTGCCGGCGGTGTTGATGCTTGCCGGGGCGCTCGCGGTCAGCAACGTCTGGCTGATCCGGCATGAGGGCGCGCGCAAAACGAACCTGCTTGCGCTGCTTTTGGCGTGCCTGCTGGTCGGCGGCGTCGGCGTCTGTGTCATCATGGGCGTTGTCAATACGCAGCTGTTCGCGTTTGACCCCGCTTCGGTGGCGGTCTCCTGCGTGCGCACGGGGATTTCGGTGCTGTTTGTCTACTTTGCCGCCATGCTCGTCGCCACGCAGTACTGCTGCGTGATCGCGGCGCGGCGCAAACCCGCGCTGCCGCAGGACTATGTGCTGATCCTCGGCTGCGCGATCAAAAAGGACGGCACGCTCTATCCGCTGCTCAAAGGCCGCGCGGACAGGGCGATCGCGTTCTACCGGCAGCAGAAAGAAGCCGGAGAACAAGCGCCCGTGCTGGTCCCCTCCGGCGGACAGGGCGGCGACGAGGTGATCGCCGAGGGCGAAGCCGTGCGCCGCTACCTGCTTTCGAAAGGAATCCCCGAAACGGATATCCTCCCCGAAACCGCGTCCAAAAACACGCTCGAGAACATGCGCTGCAGCAAGGCGCTGATCGAAGCGGAAAAACGGGACGCAAAGGTCATCTTCTCCACAACGAACTACCACGTTTTTCGCAGCGGCATCCTCGCGCATGACGCCGGGCTGAAAGCTGACGGCATCGCGAGCAAAACGAGATGGTACTTCTGGCCGAACGCGCAGATCCGCGAATTCGTCGGTCTGCTTGTGCGCGGCTGGAAGCTGCACGCGGTGCTGCTGGTTTTGATGCTGGCGTTTTCGCTGGTCTTCTCCAATCTCGGCTTGATTCTCGACAGGCTGATTTCGATGTAGTCTCTTAAGAAAGGACGTTTCCCGATGAATACAATCGTTGGCTTTATTCTGCTCTTTTTCGCGGCCGAAGCGCTGCTGACACTGGCGCAGTATTTTCTCCGCAAGGGGAAAAAGCGCCCGGTGCTGCACGCGGTGCTGATCGCCGTCAAGGCGCTGTGCGCCGTCGCGTTCGCCGTGCTTGTGCTGGCGGGGCCGGTGCAGCTGCGCAGGGCGCAGCCGTTTCTGATGGCGCTTTACGTCGCGCTGCTCGCGGACGCTGTCGCGGATCTTGTTTACACGATCGTCTGCGCCGCGAAAAAAAAGGAGCAGTCGTTCAAGGTCTATAAAGCCGTCAGCCTGCTTTGCGGGGCGGCGTTTCTCGCGTTCGGAATCTGGAACATGGAGACCGTCACGCCGCGCTACCATACCTATACCTCTGAGAAGCTCCAACAGGAGCACACGATCGTCTTTCTCGCGGATCTGCACGTCGGGTCGGCGCAGCCGTTCTCCGTGACGGAAAAGACGTTCGAATCCGTCAAGGCCCAGCAGCCGGACTGCCTGATCCTCGGCGGCGACATCGTCGACGATTACACCACGAAGGCGGAGATGGAAGCGGCCTTCGCGCTGCTGAAGGACATCGGCTTCCCCGTCTATTACGTCTACGGCAACCATGACCGGCAGGGACACGCCGAATACGCCAACGGCAGACAGTTCACCGAAGAAGAGTTGGCGCAGGCGATGGAGAACAACGGGATCGTCGTGCTGCAGGACGCGTACGCGTCCCTCGCGCCGGATCTGATGCTGCTCGGCCGCGAGGATATCTCGGCGGGCGAAGGCCGCGCCGACGCGGCGACGCTGCAAAACCCGATGCCCGACTGCTACCTGGTCGTCGCCGACCATCAGCCGACGGAATTCAAAGCGCAAAGCGCCGCCGTCGGGACGGATCTGCAGCTGTCCGGCCACACCCACGCGGGACAGCTCTTCCCGCTGAAATGGCTCTACGCGCTGATCGGCGGCTACGTCTACGGCGATTACACCGAAGGCGATGCGATCATGAACGTGAGCGCGGGCGCCTGCGGCTGGCGGATGCCGCTGCGGACCGACGCGCGCTGCAACTTTGAAGTGATCCGGCTCGCGCCGCTCAGCTGAATGATCCGGAAGGGAGAGGTTACGCTTGGAATACACAGTTTTGGAAAAAGCGATCCGGTTCGCGGTTGACGCCCACGCCGGACAGACGCGCAAGGACGGCTCGCCGTTTATTTTGCACCCGTTGGAGGACGCCGTCATCGTCGGCACGCTGACCGACGACCTTGAGGTGATCGCCGCGGCCGTGCTGCACGACACCGTGGAGGACACCGACACGACGCCGCAGGACATTCTTGACACGTTCGGCCCGCGGGTCTACGATCTCGTGATGGGCGAAACGGAAAACAAGCGGCCGGCGCTGCCGCCCTCGCAGACCTGGAAGGTCCGCAAGGAGGAATCGCTGCAGCTGCTGGAAGCGGCAAAGGACCCCGCCGTCCGGCTGCTGTGGCTCGGCGACAAGCTGTCCAACCTGCGGGCGCTGCACCGTGCGTTCAAGGCTCGCGGCGCGGAGGCGTTCCGGCGGTTCCATGTCCGGGAGCCGCAGGCGCACAAATGGTACTACGGCGAAATTCTGCGGCTGCTGCAGCCGCTTGCCGACACGGCGGCCTACCGTGAATATCAGATGCTTTATCACGCAATTTTTGACGGATGCGAAGGAGAATGACCATGTTTCAGATCACCGAAAAACGCGAAGACAACAAACTGACCATCACGCTCAACGGGCGGATCGATTCCACCAACGCCGCCGCCGCGGAGGCGGAAATCAACCGCGTCGCCGCGGGGTTTGCCGGCACGCTGGTGCTCAACGCGGCCCGGCTGGCCTATATCTCCAGCGCCGGTCTGCGCGTGATTTTACGGCTCAAGAAAGCCAACGCCGCGACGAAGATTATCAACGCCTCGTCCGAGGTCTACGAGATCTTTGACATGACCGGGTTTACCGAAATGATGGAGATCTCCAAAGCCTACCGCAAGCTGTCTGTCGACGGCTGTGAAGTGATCGGCGAGGGCGCCAACGGCAAGGTCTACCGGATCGACGCCGACACGATCGTCAAGGTCTATAAGAACCACGACGCGCTCGAAGAGATCCACAACGAGCGCGAGCTCGCGCGCAAGGCGTTCGTCATGGGCGTCCCGACCGCGATCCCCTACGACGTGGTACAGGTGGGCGATCTGTACGGTTCCGTGTTCGAGCTTTTGAACGCGAAATCCTTCGCGAAGCTGATGATCGAGGATCCGTCGAAAACGGATGAACTGGCAAAGGCGAGCGTCGAGATCCTCAAAACGATGCACGGCACGATGCTCAAGCCCGGCGAGCTGCCGGACAAAAAAGCGGAAGCGCTGGTCTGGGCAGAATACTGCCGTGACCATCTGCCCGCGGACGTGGGCGACAAGCTGGTGCGGCTGGTCGGGGAGATCCCCGATACGCTGAACATGCTGCACGGCGATTACCACATCAAGAACATCATGCAGCAGAACGGCGAAAACCTTTTGATCGATATGGACACGCTTTCCATGGGCCACCCGATCTTTGAGTTCGCCGCGATCTATCTCGCCTACGTCGGCTTCTCCTGCATCGACCACGACAACGTCAAAAACTTCCTCGGCATTCCCTATGAGCAGGCGCAGCAGTTCTGGAAAGCCACGCTGCGGTACTATTTCGACGGCGCGGACGATAAGTATCTGCAGGAGATCGAAAACAAAGCCGCCATCATCGGTTTTGCCCGTGTGCTGCGTCGGACGTTCCGCAAGGCAAAGGAGAGCGAGGAGTACAAAGCCCGCCTGATCGACTACTGCAAGAACGCGCTGTGCACGCTTGTGCCGCAGACCGATTCCCTTTCGTTTTAAGGAGCTGGTACCATGACGATTACATGTGAGAAAACCGGCGGTGCGCTGACCGTCGCGCTCGCCGGGCG
>CAMZEG010000005.1 GCA_947305635.1 uncultured Clostridia bacterium | reverse complement strand
GGGAAAGCAAGGCGGACGACGGCGAACAGCATACGGGCGCGCTGTCGTTTTGGGTCCGGACCGAGAAAAAGGGGGCGCGTCCCGTCGTGCGCAAGCTCGGCATGAAAACCGAGCCGGACGACTTCACCTATCGGCTGTTCCCGTGGAACAAACCGGTCGAACGAATCGTCTTTGACGGGCGGTTCCCCGTGTGCGAGCTGCAGTATGAGGACGCGGCGCTCCCGTGCCGGCTGACGGGGCGGGCGGTCGCGCCGTTTGTGCCGCACCGGACGGAGATTGCCGCCACGCCCGGGTTCTATCTGGATTTCGAAATCGAGAACCCCACTTCGGAACCGCTGACGGTGAGCCTGCTTAGTACCCTTGTGCCGTCGTTCTGCAACGACGGCGGCTGCCAGAATACGCTTTCCGGAGACGCGGACAGCGTCGGCGTCACGATGCGCCCGACGCAGCAAAGCGACGCGCCGAACTGCGGCGAAGTTTGCCTCAGCGTCGGCGGTGACGGAGACAAAAGCTATATCGCCGGGGACTACTGGCGCTTTATCCGGGAATATATCTTTGACGACGACGCGTACGGCGTCAGCCAGGAATCTGTCCTCTTCGGCTTCCGCGAGACGGGCAGCTTGCCGAACAGCGAGACCGGCACGCTCCCGCCGGACATTCCCGAAGCGTTGACGGAACTGTCCGACGAAGCGGTCGCCGCGCTGTTTGACGCATATCTGGAATACCCCTTCGCTGTCTCAGTGCTGCGGCGGATCCGCGAAACGCAGCCCGCGTACCCCGCGAACCGGGCGGAGCGGGAAATGTTCCTGTTGAGCCTGCGCGGGCAGGACCGCCTCGGGCGCAGACCGGAGACTTTCGGCGCGGCCGCTCTTGGCAGCAAAGCGACGCTCGCGCCGGGCGAAACGAAAACCGTGCGCTTTGTTTTGTCTTGGTATTTCCCGAACCACTTTTCAAAAGACGGACGGCGGCTCGGCCATTACTATGAGAATCTGTTTTCCGGCGCCGCGGAGGCGAACGCCTTTTTGCGCAGTCACCGGCCGGAGATCTTTGAAAAAGCCGTCGCGTTTTCAAAGCTGCTTTTCAATACAGATCTGCCTCAGGTCTACCCCGACTGCTGGAGCGGCCATCTGAGCACGATCGTCAAGAGCTCGTGGTATCTCAAAGATGGCAAGTTCGGCCTGTGGGAGGGGCAGGGCTTCTGCGGCTTCCATACGACGGACATCACCTACCACGCGTCGTTCGGGCTGCTTCCTCTGTTCCCGGATCTGCAGCTGGGGCAGATGCGCATGGGCGCCGCCTTCCAGCGCGAAGACGGGCGCGTGCACCACTGCTTCTCGCCGGATCTCGACCATGTGAACGGCGGCTTCGACCGCGTGGATATGAACAACCAGTTCGTGCTGATGGTGCTGCGCGACTATCTTTTTACCGGCGACGAAGACTACCTCAAAGCCATGTGGCCGCATGTGATCCGCGCGATCGACGCCATCGGGACGCTCGACAGCGACGGCGACGGTCTGCCCGACCGCGACACCCGGCGCAACACCTATGACGCCTGGAACTTCTCCGGCACGCCGGTCTATATCTCGATTCTGTGGCTCGCCGCGCTGCATGCCGGCGCAAGGCTCGCCGACGAAACGGGCGACGCCGCGCGCGCCGCGGAATGGAGAACCCTACTCGAAAAAGGTCTCGCGTCGCTGGAACAGCGTCTTTGGAACGGCGCCTACTACGATTTGTGGCAGGCGGGCGAAGAGAAGGACGAAACCCTGATGACCGACCAGCTTGACGGCGAATGGTTCCTGCGCGCGGCGGGGATCGGAAAGAACATCCCTGACGACCGGATCCGTTCAGTTCTGCGGGTCATCCTCGACCACAACTTCGAGCCGGACAGCGGCCTGATCAACGCGACCTGCCCCGCGGGGCGGCGCACCACGCTGTATTCCAACCGGAACTGCCAGACCGAAGCCGTCTGGACGGGGATCGGCTACCTGACGGCCGCGCTGTGTCTGAGCGTCGGTCTGCGCGCCGACGCCGACGCCCTCGTGACAGCGATCCGCGACAATCAGGCGCGGTTCGGCGCGCTGTGGGATCACTGGGAGTGCGGCCACCACTACACACGCCCGATGTCGAGTTGGACAACGCTCAACGCGGCGCTGGGTCTGCAGGTGGATACTGCGCGGAAAACGCTTCGCCTTCGCCCGATCGCGGAGAACATTACGCTGCCGCTGTGTCTGCCCGGCGTTCTGGGCACGGTCACGGTGAAAAACGGCGTAGCGGCTGTCCGCCTTTTGGAAGGCAGTCTCGACGGCTGGACCATTCTGACCGGGGACGCGGCGAAGTGAGCGCGCAACGCAAAAAGAAAAAACGCAGCGGCGGGGGAGCATCCCCGCCGCTTTTAACCGGTTTGTTTAACTGTTTGATCGTTACCGTTTGCCGATCCGTTTCTGCGCCGTGTATCGCTCCTTGTCCAGCTTCCGCATCGCGGCAAGCTGTTCCTGCTTTGCCCGCTCGGCGTCGTGCTGCGCCTGCCGTTGACGCTTGACTTCCTCGTAATCCGCAATGATGCGGTCGAGATCGTGGTAGCCGTTATAGAGCTCCAGTGTGCGTACGGCGTCCAGATACGGCGTGGCAAAGGCGATATAGTTGTTTTTGTCCGCGTTGGCCCGCTTCATGGCCGCGCGGCGCTGTTTGCGGTTTTCCTTCGTGTCGTCCGGCATATCGTAGGCCCGCTGCGCCGCGTCCGGGTCGTAGGTGCAGTGCCCGTCGGGATACAGCTGCAAGAAGAGGTGATGGGAGGAGCGGATCTGCTTTGCGTTCTTGATCTCCTGCTTTCGCCATGTGCGCTCTTCCTTGACGTCGGAATGGGGCAGCGCCTGCGCGAGCGCCAGCAGTTCTTCGTAGTCGTTGTGGAAGCCGTCGATCCCGGCGTCCGCGATCCGTTTGCACAGTTCGTATTGTTTCTGGCCGAATGCGGTTTCGAACCGGTTGAGTTCATGCATGACGAAGCGGGAAATCTCCACTTCCTCGTTGTGTTCCTTCACCCGCCGTCGTTCCGCGCGGGCGGCGCGGATTGCTTCCAGACGGATGGCCTTTTCTTCTTTTGTCCGGTTCGGCAGCTGCTTTGCCGCATGGACGGCGCTGCTGTCCGGCAGCGAGAGCTTTTCTTCGTGTTCAAACGCCCGCGCTTTGATGATCGCCTCGCAGCCCTCGAGGTAGGTGCTCTCTTCGCGGTTTTCGTCGTCCCTGTCTTCAATCAGGGTGCGGATGCGGATGACACGGATCATCGATTTCTGTCCCGTTTCCGAGATATCATAGGCAAACCACGGCAGCACGTCGATCGCCGCGCCGACAATGGAGATCGTCAACAGCGTGTCCATCAGATCGAACAGCACGCAGTTCGGGTTTTTGACCTGCTGTGAAAGCGGCAGGGTCTCGTCGTAGTTTTTGTAGACGTCCAGCACGGAATAATCGTTGCCGTCAAAGCCCTTTTTCTGATAGACCCACGGGATGAACAGCCCGGTCACCGCGCCGATCGCGCCGCCCGCGTAGGACTGGATGAGGCCGAACGCGCCGTCGATCCGCTCGCCGATCAGATACTGCTGGTTGTCGCGCATGTCCGATTCGATCGCGGAGTCGATGACGTTGCCGGTGTCGACGAACCGGTCGATGGTATAGACGATGAACAGGCCGATGGCGGCTAATTTTGTTTTATAAAAGAGGAAGTAGGACGCGATCAGAAAGATCTGCGCGATGTTCTTGAAGATCTTGATATTGCGTTTGCCGAAGCGCTTGATGAACCACGGGGAAAACAGCATGCCCCAGAAGTTGGCGTTGTAGGAGACGGTGTTGAGCAGGCCGTAGGTGGTGCTTTTCATGATGTGCGCGCGGTAGACCATCCATTCCCAGATGTTGCCTTTGGCGCCCTCCAGAAAGTCGTTCCAGCCGTCCGCGCATTTGATCCAGAAGATCTTGTTGCCGGCGACGGCCCGCAGCGAATTGGAAAAGCCGAGCCGGGTAATCCTGCTTTTCGGCAGCACGAGCCGCTCCCTGGTGCCGAAGTAGGCGACAAAGACGACCGGCATCAGCAGCGCGAGCGGGGTGTAGGCGCCCCGGAAATAGCGCATGTTGTATTTGTCCCCGTTTTTGCAAAGCACGTCGACCATCAGCGGGAAATAGAAGTTACTGATCGTATAGCCGAGCGAGTAGATGATGCTGGTGATCGCCATGATCTTCGTACGTTCCTGCGTGTTCGGCGTCATAACGTGCACCATGTTGGTCACGCCGGTGTTCACCCAGTTTTTGACGTAGCCCTGAATCTGACCGACCAGAAACAGTACGATGATCATGATGTAGCGCCCGAAGCGCCCCGCGTCGCGGATCGATTCATACGGCAGCCAGAGGGAAATCAGCGTCAGAATCATCGACGGCAGTGCGAGCTTGATATAGACGCGGTATTTGCCGTCGCTTGAACGCAGGTTGTCGATGATATAGGCGTTGAGCGGCGCGATCAGATAGCCGATGCCCGTGCTGATATAGCTCATCACAAGCAGCTCGGCGTTGTTCATCTTCAGCGTCATGCCGGTGAACTCGTTGCCCACGCCGAAGGTGATCGACCAGCAGATCGCGAGCAGCATTGCCATCCAGCCGACCGAGAGCATGACGACCTCGCGGTACGGCACATATTCGCCGGGCCGCGGCTGCCGCCAATACATCTTGACGTCGAGAACAGCCTCTCTCACTTTTGCCAGCGCCTCCATCCGATCACCTGCCTGTCTTTGTAAAGTACCTTCATTATATTGCTTTTTCGCCGCCTTGTCAACAAACCGGGGCGCGCCCCGCGCTAGGCCTGCACAGGGCGCTTCACGATATGTGAAATATTTTCACATATCTTTTGGCGGCGCTTTGTACAAACCGCTTGAAAAGCGCGGGAAAATGCGTTACAATAGCAGAAGAAAGCAGCTTATAGGGAGTGATCGTATGAAGGAACCTATCACCGGCGTTCAGCTGTATACCCTGCGGGACCATATCCAAACCGCCGCCGATTTCGACCAGACGCTTTCGCGGCTGGCCGCCATGGGCGTGCGCGACGTGCAGATCTCCGGCATCGGCAAGGACGTAACCGCCGCGGAGCAGAAGGAAAGTCTCGACCGCTACGGGATGCGCGTCTGCGTGACGCACCAGAGCTACGACCGCATTTTGCACGATCTGCCCGCGCTGATCGATTTGCACCGGACGATCGGCTGCGACGCGCTCGGCCTCGGCTGCGCGCCGAAGACGGCCCGCGGCACGCTGAAGAACATCCGCGCGTTCATCCGGGAGATGGAACACGCGGCGAAGCAGCTGCGGGAATACGGGATCACGTTCCATTACCATAACCACGATTTCGAGTTCGAAAAGCTGCGGCGCTGCGATCGGACGATGATGGACGTGCTGCTTGCGGAATCCGATCCGTCTTTGTTCCATCTGATCCCAGACGTCGCGTGGATGCACTGTGCCGGCGTTGATCCGGTCTCGTTTTTAGGGGAGAACGCCGCGCGGATCAAGGTGGTCCATCTCAAGGATTACGCCGAAAAGAAACTCGGCAGGCCGCGGTTCGTCTCGCTCGGACAGGGGGTCGTGCCGCTGGAAGCATGCTTTGCCGTTTGCCGCGAAATGGAGCTGCCGTATATCGTCTATGAGCAGGACGACAACTGGACGAACGGCGATCCGTTCCTTGCGACCGAGGAATCGCTGCGCTGCTTTGAACAGCTGCATCGGCTGCCCTGAAAAAACAGAAAAAAAGAGCACTTCGGGGACGCCCTTCGTAAGGAAGTGCCGTCCGCAAAGCGACTCTTTTCCGCGATCACTGCGTTAAAAATCTCGGCAGGCGTCAGCCTTGCCGAGATTTTATGCCTTGTTCTCACGAAAAATAGTTTGCTTTTCGGGTGCGCAGCAGTTTTTGAAGGACAAAATCTTCTTCAAAGGCAAAGCCGAGAATCGCAGGAAACCTGCCGGTTTTCAAGGTTCGAGGCGCAGCATTTGGGAAATTTTGCCTTCAAAAACCGACACTTCCTTGCGGAGGGCGTCCCCAGGGAGTGCTTTTTTGTTATTTCAGCAGGCCTAAAAGGTCGTCCAGCTTTGCCGTCGCGAGACATACGCAGGTGTCCGAAGCGCCGTAGTAGATCCTGACTTCGCCGTCGTCCTCGAGCAGCATGGCGCAGGGGAAGATCACGTTCTGGCGGAAGCCCTCGTCGGTTTCGACCGGCAGGTCGGGCGCGAGCAGCGGCTTGTCGTACAGCGCGAGCACCTTTGACGGATCCTGCAGATCCAGCAGCATCAGCCCCGCCGTGTAGCGCTTTTTCCAGGTCGGCTCCCAGCCGTTTTTGCCGCGGGCGTCGTCCTTATCGACGGCGTGGAACAGCGTCAGCCAGCCGTCCTTCGTCTTGATGGGGGAGGCGGTCGGGCCGATTTTGTCGTTGACCCAAGGGACGCGCTCCGTTCCGAGGACCAGCGCGCTGCGGCCCCAGTAGACGAGGTCGGGCGAGCGGGAGAGCCAGAGATCGAAGCGTTCGTTGTGCCGGCTGTAGATCGGCATCGGCCGCTCGAGGCGGACATATTCCCCGCCGATCTTTTCCGGGAAAAGTGCCATGTTCCGGTTGTCGGGGACGCTCGTGCTGATGACGCGGAAGGACCGCAGATCATCCGACAGCTCCGCTATCGTGCCGCAGATGCCGTGGCGCGTATCCGTCGCGAGACAGAGATAGAGTTTGTCGCCGATTTTGGTGATCCGCGGGTCGTAGTAGCGTTTCAGCTCCGGGTCCTTATCTGGGTCGTTGCTGTCGATCAGCGGCATGGGGTCGAACACCCAGCCGTCGACGCCGTTCTTGCTGCGGGCGATCCCGACGCTCGTGCCCTTGAATTTCTTGTTCACGGTCTCATAAAGAATCCGGTTCGTCCCGTAATCGTTGCGGAAGACCATCACATATTCGCCGCGGTGCTTGACAACGCCGGCGTTGAAGACGAGCGAACAGGGATAGGGGAGATCGGAGGGCACGATGATCGGCGCCTCGCGCTTTTTGATACAGGGATGCGTGGTCAGAAGGGGTGTGACGGCTGGCATGGCAAATCTCCTTTCTTTGGTCGGGCGGCGCGTTATTCCGCCGTCGCTTCCTGCTGCGCTTCGTAGGCGGCGCGCTTTTCGCGCATGGTCAGCAGCTCTTTGTAGATTTCCTCTTTCCTTGCGCCGGTGTAGCGGTCAAACTGGAACGAGACGGCGGCGAGGAAGTTGCCGATCACGCCGCACAGCACGAACATGGTGTAGATGCCCTTGAGTGTTTTCGTGGACTGGATCGCCTTGACCTCCTTGCCCGCGGCGTCCCGGTAGTTCGGGAGATAGCCGAGTCTGGCGAAGACGATATTGTAGATATTCGTGCGGATGATGTTGAATACGTTGCCGAGCATGCTCTGCGTCGCGGTGATGAAACCCTCGGCGTGGATCGGCTTGCCGAAGCGCTTTTCGGCGTACCATTCCATATAGTCCGTGGAATCGCCGACCATGACCTTTTTGGAAGCGGTGATCGCGTTGTTCGGCATGCCCGCGAGACCGATCATCAGCCCGACGAGCCATCTGCGCTTGTGCATCACTTCCGGAGAGAAGCCTTTGCCGAGCAGGCCGAGGATTACATAGAACAGGCCGGTATAGGCGAAGCCGCCGGAGAGCACCGTCCGCGCGGAAAACAGCCGGCCGAGCATCGGCACGGCGAGCAGGCCCGCGTAGGACAGCATGCCGCTGACGACGTCCATGCCCGCCTTGAGCTGCATGGAGCTGAGAACGTCCTCGTAGATATAGGGCAGCAGACGGTAGGACAGCTGCCGGATCTGCTCAAAGAACGTCGCGATCTCGGTGATGATGAACGTCCGGTTGTGGAGAACCGAAACGATCGTCTCTTTGTCCCAGACAAGGGCCTTTTTGTCGGGCCGCTCCTGCACGCGGATCTTTTCGTTCAGCGTGAAATACGGCGCGTACATCAGCGAGACGCCCAGCACGCTGAACACGAGCGCAAGATAGAAGTAGTAGTGCTGCTGGGTCGAAGCGTCCTTCGTGCTGCCGACGAGAATCGGAATCAGCCAGCCGGGGAGCATCGAGCCGAGGCTGGAGGCCAGCGTGCCGACGGTATAGAAGTTCTTGCGGTCGGCGGCGTTGTTCGTCATGCGCAGGCTCAGCGTGTTCAGCGACGCGTCGTAGAACGCGTCCGCGATGTTGAACATCAGCTGGAACACCATCATCCAGACGAAGTTTTTGACCGGGTCCTGCGTCGGGACGACGAACAGCAGCACGGAGGCCAGCGCAAAGGGGATCGGCATCGTGCCGGTGAAGATCTTGGTCGGCGTCTTTTTGCCGGGCGCGACGGGGGTGTCAAGGATGTAGCCGGAGACGGCGGCCTGCACAAAGCCGAGGATGAGGGCGATGTTGCTGTAGATCGTGATATGCTCGGCGCGGATCTTCATAAACTCGCGGTAGAACTTGTCGGCGAACGTGCCGATCGAGTCCTGTCCCATGCAGTTGCCGAAAATGCCGCCGCAGTAGCCGAGCTGCTCCTTGAGCGTAAAGCTGGGGTTCGGCGGGAAAAAGCGTTCTTTCAGTGCGCGGATCTTTGACATGGCGATCCTTCCCTTTCCTGAGAATCGGGGTTACCGCTTTTATTATAGCAGAAACTTTTTTTTTTGCAAGTTCTTGTCTGCCGCGCCTTCGCGTGTTATACTGAAACAAGACAAACCAGGCTTTGGCGGAAAGGGGAGACGAAGATGCTGCTTGCAGCAAAGGACAGCGAAGCGCAGGTTTCTGCGCTGCTGGTTCGGTGGTGCGACGCGCTGCTGCGCCTGCAGATCGACGCGCCGGACGACGCGCGGCTGGACGGCGGCATCCGCTGCCCGGCCTGCGAAAACGTGCACGGCCGCTGCCACGAGGCGGTCTATCCGCTTATGTGCGCGGCCCGGCTGACGGGTAATAATGCCTATCTTACCGCGGCGAAACGGCTGTTTCGCTGGGGAGAGAACATGCGCTGCGCCGACGGTGGCTTTCGCAACGACTTTTCGTCCGACTGGAAGGGCGTCACCGTCTTCGCGGCGATTTCTCTGCACGACGCGCTGTATTTTCACGGCGATCTGCTGACCGCGGCGGAAAAGGCCACATGGGAAGAACGCCTCTTTGCAATGGGCGACTGGTTGGCGCAGAATCTGACCAAAGAAAAGCCGACCTATCTCAACTATTACGCCGCGAACGCCTGCGCCATGGCTCTGCTCGGCGCGTACTTTGCGCGGGACGCCTACCGCTCTCTGGCGCGCCGCCTGGCTTCCCACTGCCTGCGCCATGTCAGCGAAAACGGCCTCATCTACGGCGAAGGGCGGCCGAACGACGCGCGTTCGCCGAAGGGCTGCGCCGCGATCGACGTCGGCGGCTACAACCCCGAAGAGACGCTGCCCTGCCTGTGGCGCTACGCGACGGCGGCAGAGGACGAAGAGACGAAAGAACGCCTCGTTTCGCTTTGGCACGCGCAGCTTTGCTGGATGCTGCCCGACGGCGCGTGGGACGACAGCGTCGGCACGCGTTCGTTCAAATGGACCTACTGGGGCAGCCGGACCGCGGACGGCTGTCAGGCGGCGCTGTTCGACCTCGGACGGGCGGATCCCGTCTTTGCCGAGGCCGCGTGGCGTAACTTTGAGTTATACCGCCGCTGTACAGAGGACGGCCTTCTCTACGGCGGGCCGGATTACGCCCGCAACGGTGAACCGCCCTGTGTGCACCATACGTTCTGCCACGCGAAAACGCTGGCCGCCGCACTGGACGGCGGGCTGCCGGATTTCACCCGCGTCCCGCTCCCAGCCGATTTGGGTGATCCGATCCGGTATTATTCGGAACTCGACGTGTACCGGTTCGCCCGCGGCGACTGGCGGATGGACGTCAGCGGCTATGATTTCACCTATCCCGGCGCCTCCCACGCCACCGGCGGGAGCGTCAGCCTGCTCTGGCACAAGGCGGCAGGGCCGCTGCTCGCGGTCGGGATGGTCGACTACGCCTTGCGTGAGCCGCACAACCAGCAGCTGCCCGCGCACCCGGAAACCCACCGCTGCGCCTGCCCGCGGGTCGAAGCGATCGTCGGCGGTCGGCAGTACGGGCAGCACTACTGCAAGACCGCCCGCCTGTCGGCGAAACTGCTGCCGATTGGGCCGTCTGTCCGCGCCGAAACGCATCTGTGCGACGCGCAGGGGAACCCTCTGCCCGGCGGCGACTGCACGCTGGACTATCTGCTCACGGACGACAGCCTCACCGTAACGGGTCAGGTTGCCGCTTCGCTTGCCGACAGCGCCTGCTTTGTGCTGCCGCTGATCGGGGACCGCGCCGCGGCCAAAGTCCTGCGGGGAAAGCTGAAAGGGCAGCCGTTCCCGATGTTCAACCTCAGCCCCGGCTTTTCCGGGAAGGAATACCGGATCGCGCCGGACAAGAGCGGCCGCTTTTCCGTCCGGATCACGGTCACGAAGTAGGCTTCTTCTTGCGGAAAACCTATTGATTTGTCCCTGCCGCTGTGCTATAATAGCAACAACAAAACGCATGCGAAAAAAGCATTTTTCGGGGGAGAGGAGAACGCCGTGGCAATCCGGATTATTGTGTTCGATCTCGGCCGCGTGCTGATTGATTTTGACCCCGCGGGGTATCTGCGGTCGCTCGGCTGCGACGAAGAAATGACAGCGGCGCTGCTGCAGACGGTGTTTCAAGTTGACTGGCCGCGGTATGATCGCGGCGATTATGAGACGGTGGACGCCCTGTGCGATGAACTGTGCCGGAAATATCCCGCCTATGCTTTGGTGCTGCGGCGGGCGCTGACGCCGGACTGGGTGAAGATCCATACGCTGAAGGCGGACACGGCGGCGTATCTGTCAATGCTCAAACAGCGCGGCTACCGGGTTTATCTGCTGTCGAACCTCGCGAAAGAGAGCTACGACTTTATCGGCCGCTATCCGTTTTTCAAAGAGGTCGACGGCGGCGTGTTCTCCTATCAGGAACGCGTCTGCAAGCCGGATGAACGCATCTACCGCGTGCTGCTGGAACGCTATGAACTCGCGCCGGAAGAATGTGTGTTTCTTGACGATTCGCCCGCCAATATCGACACGGCGCGGCGGCTCGGGATGTACGGCATTGTATTTGAGACGCTGCCGGCTGCAAAGGCCGCGCTGGAAGCGCTGCTGCAGCAGGACGAAACGACTGCAAACTAGGAGGACCATGCAATGAAACTGACAGTGATCGGCGGCGGGGGCGTACGCTCCATGTTTCTGGCCAAAAGCATTGCGCAAAAGGCCGCGCCGCTCGGCATGGACGAGCTCGTCTTCATGGACAGCAACGAAAAGAAGCTGCAGATCTACGGCACGATGGCAAAGGTCGTGTCGCAGAAGCTCAATCCAAATCTGCGCTTTTCGCTGACGACTAACGCCGTCGCGGCGATCAAGGACGCCGACTATGTGATCACGACGATCCGCGTCGGCGAAGACGAGATGCGGGTCAAAGACGAGCGGATCGCGCTCTCTCTCGGCGTACTCGGCCAGGAGACCACCGGCGCGGCGGGCCTTTCGTTCGCGATGCGCAGCGTCGACGCGCTGGCGCGGTACTGCGAACTGGTCAAACAGTACGCCAAACCCGGCTGCAAGGTCTTCAACTTCACGAATCCGGCCGGCGTCGTGTCGCAGACGCTGCGCGACATGGGCTACCACTTCACCTACGGGATCTGCGACGCGCCCAGCGGTATGCTGCGCACGTTCGAAAAGCTTTACGGCGCGCCGGAGGGCAGCGCGAAGGGGGAACTCTACGGACTCAACCACCTGTCGTATTTCAGCTCGATCAAGCTTGGCGGCAGAGAAGTGCTGCATGAACTGATCGAAAACGACCGCGCCTACCGGGAAACCGACCTGCGCTATTTCGAAAAGTCATTGCTGCGCGAGCGGAACGCGATCCTCAACGAATACCTCTACTACTTCTACTACCGTGAGCAGGCGGTCGCGAACATCCTTGCCGCGCCGCAGACGCGGGGCGAGCAGATCGCCGAAATCAACAAAAAAATGACCGCCGAACTGGAACAGATCGACGTGGAGCATGACTTCGACAAAGCGCTCGCGATCTTCGAACACTGGTACGGCGAACGGGAAAACAACTATATGGCGGCGGAATCCGGCGTCAAACGCGAAACAAAGTGGTCGTTCGATCTCTACGCCCCCGATGAGGGCGGCTACGCCGGCGTCGCGCTCAACTTTATGAAGATTGCGCAGAGCGGAACGACGGATTCGATGATCCTCTGCGTGCCGAACAACGGCGCGATCGACGGCCTGTATGACACGGACGTGGTGGAGATCACCTGCGATATCGTGAACGGCGAAGCCGTGCCGCACGTCTTCGGCAAGGTCGACGAACAGAACCTCGAGCTGATCCGCCGCGTGAAGATCTATGAGCGCCTTGCGAGCGAAGCGATCCGCACAAAGTCGCGCACAAAGGCGATCGAAGCGCTGACGCTGCACCCGCTGGTCGCAAGCTACAGCCTCGCGACAAAGCTGGTCGACGCCTATCTGGAACACAACAAGGCCTACACGGAGGGGTGGAGATGAGCTTTATCGCCGGCGCGGGTCTCACAAACGTGGACCTGCTGTATCAGAACATGCCGCATCTTCCCGCCGTCGGCGAGGAGGTCTATACCGACCGCTTTTCGCTGCAGCTCGGCGGGGGACTCCCCGCGACGCTGATCAATCTCGGCCGTTTCGGCGTCCCGACGCGGATTGCGACGGAACTTGGAAGCGACCTGTTTTCCAACTTCGCGCGGGAGCAGTATGAACAAAACAACGTCCTGCCGGAGAATCTCTATCACGGTGACGGGATCCCGGTCAATATCACGAGCGCGGTGATTCTCAAAAACGACCGCAGCTTCATCACCTACGGCAAAAACGGCATGGAGCCGGACGACGCCGCAAAGGAAGCGTTCTACCGCATGGCGACCGGCGCGAAGCTCTGTCTGATGACGCCCGGCGGCTTTACGGACGTCTATAAAAAGCTGAAAGCTGAGGGCACGACGCTCGTGCTCGACATGGGCTGGGACGAAAATCTCAGTTTCGAAACCTACGCGGACGCGCTTGCCCTCGCGGATTACTACACGCCGAACCGCAAGGAGGCGCAGAAGCTGACCGGCTGCGCCGACGTCTACGACGCGGCAAAGGCACTGAAACCCTACTTTGAGAAAGTGATCGTCAAGGCGGACAAAGAGGGCTGCGTCGGGCTTGACGAAAGCGGCGCGTTTTTTGTCAAAAGCGTGGATCTGTTCCAAAACGTTGACAGCACCGGTGCGGGGGACGCGTTCCTTGCGGGCTTGTGCTACGGGCTGTATCACGACTATCCGTTCAGCGACTGCATCCTCTTCGGCAACATTACGGGCGGCAAAGCCGTGACAAAGGTCGGCGCGCTCGCCGCTTATGTCCGCGAAGACGAGCTGCTGCGGCTCTTTGAAACATACCGCGCAGTTTGCTTTGAAGGATAACAAACCAACCAACAACACATAGAACCCGAAACGGGAAACGGAGGCTTTTTTATGGCGCAACAAGTCAGACTCGGCATCATCGGCGTCGGCAACATGGGACTCGGGCATATCAACAACGCCGTCCAGGGCAAGACGCCGGAAATCACTATCCCCTGCGTGGCGGATATCGACGAAAAGAAATTCGACAAGGTCAAGGAATACCTGCCGGACGTCGTCTGCTTTCCGACCGCCGAAGCGCTGATCGACAGCGGTCTGTGCGACGCGGTGCTGATCGCGACGCCGCACTATTTCCACCCGCCGATCGCGATCTACGCGCTGCAGAAGGGGATCCACGTCATGAGCGAAAAGCCCGCCGGCGTGTACACAAAGCAGGTGCGCGAACTGATCGACGTTGCAAATAAGAGCAGCGCGACCTACGCGATCATGTTCAACCAGCGCACAAACTGCGTCTACCGCGCCGTGCACGACCTTGTCCAGAGCGGGGTCTACGGCGAAATGCGCCGCGTGAGCTGGATCATCACCGACTGGTTCCGCACCCAGCAGTACTACAACTCCGGCGGCTGGCGCGCGACCTGGTCGGGCGAAGGCGGCGGCGTGATGCTCAACCAGTGCCCCCATCAGCTTGATCTGTGGCAATGGATCTGCGGGATGCCGCAGTCGATCCGCGCGTTCTGCCACGTCGGCAAATGGCACGAGATCGAAGTGGAGGACGACGTGACGATCTACGCGACCTATCCCAACGGCGCGACCGGCACGTTCATCACCTCGACGGGCGACTGCCCGGGCACGAACCGGCTGGAGATCTCGCTGGACAAGGCGAAGATCCTTTGCGAAAACGATACGAGAACCGGCACCTACGATGTCTGGGTCTATGAGCTGGAAACGCCCACACAGGAATACATCCGCACCGCCGCCGACGGCTTCAGCAGGCCGAAGGGCGACTGGAAAAAGATTGAGACCGACGGCCAAAACCCGCAGCATCCCGGCGTTCTGAACGCCTTTGCGGCGCATATTCTGCGCGGCGAGCCGCTGGTTGCCGCCGGCGAAGAGGGCATCCGCGGGCTGACGATTTCCAACGCGGCGTTCCTCTCTTCGTGGCTCGACAAGACCGTGACCCTCCCGATCGACGAAGACCTGTTCTATGAGATGCTCGAAGACCGCATCCAAAACTCCACCTTTGTCAAAACGGTGAACGAACAGGTGCAGGGGGATATGAGCTCCACCTATTAAGACGAACAAAAAAAGAAGACCGCCGCGGCGGTCTTTTTTAATTCTCGTTTGCCAGTTCCCAGAACGGCCGGAACGCGCTCGGCAGGGCGTAGTCCGTTTCCAGCTGCTCCTTCGTCACCCAAAGGAAGCTATCCGGCATCTTGCGGCAAAGGATCAGATAGCCCGTCATGTGCCATTCGACATGGGTGAAGATGTGCGTGTAGCCGGTCTGCAGCAGCAAATCGGTCGGCGCGGCGCCAAGGTCGGTCGCGCACGTCAGCGCCTGCTGGGCCGCGGTGTCGGGATCACACTGGTGCGTCGGCGGAACGTCGACGTTCGGGAACTCCCAAAGCGACGCGAGCAGACCCGTTCTGCCCCGTTTGCAGACGGCGTAGCGGTCGCCGCAGCGCAGGATCAGCACCGTCTTGAAAAGGATCTTCCGCGCCTTCTTTGGGTCGCGGACGGGGAACTGCGCCCAGCTGTCGTGCCGGCGCGCAAGGCAGTCCTCTTTTAGCGGGCAGTCGGCGCAAAGCGGCGTTCCGTTCGGCAGACACACGCACGCGCCGAGTTCCATCAGCGCCTGGGTCAGCGCGCCGCAGAGATGGGGCCGATACAGCGGGCGAAGGGCGTCGGCAACGGCGTTTTTCGTCTGCTGTTTGTCGATGTTCGCACCGTCTTCCAGATAGCGCGTATAGACGCGCAGCACGTTGCCGTCGACGGCTGGCGTCGGCAGATCGAAGCAGATCGACCCGATCGCGCCGGCGGTGTAGGGGCCGATCCCGGGCAGGGCGCGGATCGCGTCGATGTCGCGCGGAAAGACGCCGCCGTGCTGTGTCATGATAACCTGCGCCGCCTTTTGGAGATTGCGGGCGCGGTTATAGTAGCCGAGGCCTTCCCAAAGCTTGAGAAGCGTCTCTTCGTCGGCGTTCGCAAGCGCTTCGATCGTCGGCAGCGCCGAAAGAAAGCGGTTGTAATAGCCGATCACGGCCTCGACCCGCGTCTGCTGGAGCATGATCTCCGACAGCCAGACGTGGTAGGGGTCTCTGTCCTGCCGCCACGGCAGGTCGCGCCTGTTTTTTTCGTACCACGGCAAAAGCAGCGCCGGCAGCCGTTCGAGCGGCGTCATGTGGCACTCTCCTCAGATAGCGGCAAAAACGGGAAACGGATGAAGCGGCGCAGCACGATATACAGCGCGGCGCAGATTGCGAGATACCCGACGGCGGCGAGCGCCGTATAAAGCGGCGTGCTGCGCAAAAGGCCGTCCATCAGATGGTTGACGGCGTAAAGATACGGTACGCAGGTCGCGCCGACGATACAGATCGCCTGGCCGATTTTGATCTTGGTATCGGCAAAGTCGCTTCTGACGCCGATTGCGAACGGCGCGAAGGAGCGGAACCACAGCGTGACCGGCAGCAGCAGCGCGTAGCACAGCACGCAGGCGCAGACGACGAACAGCGCCTTGTTTTTCTGCGCCGGGAAAGCGGCCTCCATGCAAAGCAGCATCGGCTTGTGCAGACCCATGAACAACAGCGTATTCTGCCCGGCGAGGTTCAGCCAGCCAATCTTCGGCAGCTTCATGACGGGCAGCGCGAACGCGACGCTCGTACTCATCGCCGCGAGCAGCGCCATGAGATAATCCCTGCCGTACTGGTTGCCGTGGATGCTCGTGCGTCCGTTGAAGTACCAGACGGCGGCGCCGACCGCGAACAAAACGGCCGTCCAGAGCGCGGTGCGCGGCAGAGTGAGCGTCTTGATCTTCTCTTCGTTCGCGCGGTAGAACCGGCCGAGGAGGTTGCCACAAAGGATCATGCACGCGACGGCGGGCACGACGTTGAGATGCCACGGCAGGATTACATGCTCCGTGTAAAGACTGAGCGGCAGCAGCGCGAGCGACAGCGCAAAGACGAAGAAGCGCCTGCCTTTCGTCAGCTTGATGATGCAGAAGAGCAGCACCTCTGCGGCGAACAGCACCAGCACGAAGTACAGGGGGTTCGACGGCGCGTCCGCCATCCGGCTGTGGCCGTAGACCAGGCCGCGCATATACAGCGCCGCCGGGGTCTCGGTATGGCCGATCACGGTCTTCTGGACAAAGCGCAGGCACATCGAAAGCAGCTGCAGCCAGACATAGGGCACCAGCAGCCGCAGCGCCAGCTTTTTGAAAAAGGCGAGCGGCTTCGTCAGCGCCAGCTTTTCGATATTAAAGTGCAGGCCGGTCAAAAAGAAAAAGATCGGCATGTGGAACGAATAGATCCACGACTCGAAGGTCGCGTGGACGTTCGCGTGACCGAGGATCACGAAGAAGAACGCCACGCCTTTGAGCTGGTCGATCCAGACGACGCGCTCTTTTTTGTTTGGCGTCTCCGGCGGTAAAACAGACTGGGACATGGCGGCTCCTTAAATCATTTCTTCGGGATGGAACACTTCGTCAAACTTTTCCGCGCTCAAAAAGCCGAGCGCGACGCAGGCGTCCTTCAGCGAGATATTCTCTTCGAACGCCTTTTTTGCCGTCTTCGCGGCGTTTTCATAGCCGATATACGGGTTCAGCGCCGTCACGAGCATCAGCGAGCGGTGCAGGTTTTCTTGCATCTTCTCTTTGTCCGCCTCGATTCCGCAGACGCAGTTGACGCGGAAGGAGCGCAGCGCGTCGGTCAGCAGCCGCGCGGACTGCAGAAAGCTGTTGGCGATCACGGGCATGAAGACGTTCAGCTCAAAGTTGCCCTGCGACGCGCAGACGCCGATCGTCGTGTCGTTGCCGATCACCTGCGCAGCGACCATCGTCACCGCTTCGCACTGCGTCGGGTTGACCTTGCCGGGCATGATCGACGAGCCGGGCTCGTTCGCGGGGATGCGGATCTCGCCCAGACCGCAGCGCGGGCCGGACGCGAGAAAGCGCACGTCGTTTGCGAATTTCCAAAGGTTCGCCGCGAGCGCCTTGAGCGCCCCGTGGGCGAAGACGAGCGCGTCCTTGCTCGTGAGCGCGTGGAACTTGTTCTCTTCGCTGCAAAAGTCCTTGCCGGTGAGCGCGCACAGCTGTTTCGCGGCTTCTTCGGCAAAGCCCTGCGGGCAGTTGAGCCCCGTCCCGACAGCGGTCCCGCCGAGCGCGAGCTGTCTGAGATAGGGGAGGGCGGACAGCAGCATATTGCGCGGCGCTTCCAGCAGGCCTCGCCAGCCCTTGATCTCCTGCGAAAAGGCGATCGGCGTCGCGTCCTGCAGATGGGTACGCCCACTTTTGACGATGCCCTCGTTCTCCTTTTCCAGCTGCTTCAGCGTGTCGATCATCGCATCGATCTCCGGCAGCAAACCATCCTCCACGCTCAGCACCGCCGCGATATGCATCGCGGTCGGGAAGGTGTCGTTGGAGCTTTGCGACATGTTGACGTCGTCGTTCGGGTGCAGCAAAGGCTTACCCGCGCGCGCGTTGCCGCGGTTGGCGATCACCTCGTTGGCGTTCATGTTGCTCTGGGTGCCGCTGCCGGTCTGCCAGACGGCGAGCGGGAACTGCGCCATCAGCGCACCGCTGATGACCTCATCCGCCGCGCGGCAGATGCAGTCGCATTTTTCGGCGGTCATCTTCTCCGGTCGGCAGACGAAGTTGGCCTTTGCCGCCGCCTTTTTCAACAGGCCGAAGGCGCGAATGATCTCCGCGGGCATTTTCTCCGTGCCGATTTGGAAGTTCTGGAAGCTTCTTTGGGTCTGCGCGCCCCAGAGCGCGTCGGCCGGGACGTTCATTTCGCCCATGGAATCGTGTTCGATGCGGTATTCTGCCATGGTGTCACACTCCGTATTGCTGTAATTGGTGCACGACGTGGACCACGTCGTCGTTCAGCGCGATATCGGCCTCTTTGTCAAACGCCGTTTCGCTCTTGTTGATGAGGGCGAGACAGCCGCCCGAAAAATAGCGAAGATACGACGCCGCGGGGTAGACCACGAGCGACGTGCCGACGACGACCATCACGTCCGACTGGCGGATCGCGTTGATCGCGCCGTAGACGACTTCCTCATTGAGCGGCTCTTCATAGAGCACGACGTCCGGCTTGATCACGCCGCCGCATTTGTCGCAGCGGGGCACGCCCGGCTTTTGCAGCAGCTCGGCGAGCGAACAGGACTTGCCGCAGTTTTGGCAGTAGTTGCGGTGGACGCTGCCGTGCAGCTCAAAGACGTTCGTACTGCCGGCGGCCTGGTGCAGCCCGTCGATGTTCTGCGTCACGACGGCGACCCGGCGCTCCGGCGTCTCAAGCGACGCGAAAAAGCGGTGCGCGTCGTTCGGCTTCGCGTTTGGAAAGAGCATTTCAGCCTTATAGAAACCGTAGAACTGTTCGGTGTGCCGCTCGAAAAAGCTGTGGGAAATCATCTGCTCGGGCGGATAGGGGTACTTCGGCTTTTGCTTGTACAGCCCGTTCGCGGAGCGAAAATCGGGGATTCCGCTCGGGACGCTGATGCCCGCGCCGGTGAAGACGCAAAGATGCTTGCTGTCTTTGAGCACCTGCGCCAGCCGTTCAATCCGATCCATCGTCTGCCTCCATTCTATAAGTACAATGTCGAAATTCGAAAAAGCTTACAGAAAATTATAGCATATTCTTTTCGGTTTGTAAACGAAAAACGAAGACAATCCTTTGCGGACGTCTTCGTTTTCTGTTTATTTCCGGTTGTTATCCGAGACTGTTGATGCGCGACAGGTGCTCCACATAGAGGTCCTTCACGTCGTTGGGATGCAGCATGCCGCCCTGCAGCGACATGTGGTCGCCGTGATAGACCGGCAGGATGTTCCAAACGCCCTTGGGCACGTTTGCCGGGTCAAAGTTCTGCTGCGGCGCGCCGAACGGGGCCTTGGCCGAGATCGTGTTGACCAGACCGTCGTTTTCCTGCCAGCTTTCGTCAATGACGTAGCCGCCCTTTGTCACGCCGGTGAATTTGCCCAGCAGGCGCGAAGAGGAGCGGAACAGGATCTCCATCTTGCTGTTGATCGGCGTCCAGGTGCCATCGGGCTGCTGCTCGGTGCAGGAGCAGGCAATCGAGAAATAGTAGGTCTGCGGCAAGGTCAGGATCGTTTCGTTGAGCGCCAGCGCGTTGTCGATATACATATCGTAATCGGCATAGTCCTCAAGAATGCGGTCGTTCGTTTTCTGGCCGTTGGCCCGGCTCATCATGTCGGTCAGTCCGCGTTCGATCGGATTCGTTTTTTGCTGCTCTTCGGCCACCAGCTCAGGCGCGTCTTCGTCCGAATAGGCGGTGGTGCCGTTGTGCGGCGCGGCCAAAGACGTCAGCGAATAAATCCAACTGCCCTTGCCGCCCTTGAAGTAATCCGAAAGCTCCGCGGCGGGCGTTGCGGCCTGCTCTTCTGCGCTGCCTTTTTCCATCACCGAAGCGAACAGCCGCACCGTGGCTCCGCCGAAGGAATGGCCGAGCAGACTGATCTTGTCCCGGTCGCTGAAGCTTTTCACCAGCGCGCGGCCGGTGTAATCTTCGCCGAAGCGGTCGTGGCCGCAGCGCTCGCTGTGGGCCTTGCCGTAATCGACGCGGGTGCCGGCCAGCTCGGCATACAGCTCGCATGCGCGGTCCCAGGCGCTGCCGCGGGGACTGACTGAGGCGCACACGGCGTGAAAGCCTTTGTCGTTCAGATATTTCATCAGATCGCCGCCGAACATGCCCCAGTAGGGCATCACCTTATAGACGGCGTCATAGCTGCCCCAGCCGGAAAGGCCGTGCACGAACACATAGGTATAGTTGGTCTTCCATTCGCTTTGGTCCGCCTGAAACCATGCCGTGGACGCGCCGAACAGATTGGAAAGCGCCAGCACGACGGCGATGAGTTTGAAACAGAGGTTATGCAGAATCGATTTCATTTTTATCATCTCCCGTGTTTATGGTATCACAAATCGCGGCGCAGTCAATTCTTTCCGGGAAATTTGAATCATTCTTAATCAAATCTGCCGCGGACAAAAAAATTTTTTTCAGAACCCTATTGACAGTCACATGAACTTGTGTTATAATCATAGCAACGCAAACGAAAGGAGACTGTGCGTGATGAACAACAAGGTATTTACGGCAAGAAAAAGAAACGGCCTGATCGCCGCGGCGGTTGTACTGCTGCTGTGCGTGATCTTGGTGGGCGGGATGTTCACCATCGTCGACGCCGGTCACACGGGCGTGGTTGTCACGCTGGGCAAGGTGAAGGAAGGCGTGCTGCAGGAGGGCATCCACTTCAAGATCCCGTTCATTCAGCAGGTGGTCAAGATCGACAACCGCATCCGCAAGCTCGAGGTCAACACCGAGGCGTTCTCGAAGGACCTGCAGAGCGTGAACACCGTCCTCGCAATCAACTACCGCGTGGACACCGCCAAGAGCTATTCGATCTATAAGAACATCGGCGCGGATTACGAGACAGTGCTCGTGACCCCGGCCGTCAACGAGGTGCTCAAGGCAATTACCGCCACCTATACGGCGGAGGAGAGCGTCACCAACCGCAGCCTGATCTCCGACGGCCTTGTCAGCGGGCTCAACGAAAAGCTCAACGACATCGGATTGTATGTGACGGACGTCAACATCATCGACTTCGACTTCTCCGAGGCGTTCATCGCCGCGATTGAAGAGAAGCAGGTCGCGCAGCAGAAGCTGCTCAAGGCGGAGACCGAAAAGCAGACCGCGATCACCAACGCGAAAGCCGACGCCGAGGCGATGAAGATCCGCGCCGAGGGCGAGGCCGAAGCGAACCGCAAGATCAGCGCCTCGCTGACCGACAAGGTGATCGAAAACAAGAAGATCGAAAAATGGGACGGCGTGCTGCCCAAGGTCAGCGGCAGCGCCGGCACGCTGGTGAACTTCAGCGACCTGACCGGAGAGCGCGCGCAATAAACTGCCGGCTGTGAGCAGTCTGCAGTCATCGAATAGCGGGACGCGGGGGAGGTTCAGACATACCGAACCCGCAGACCGCGCAGGAACAACCGACAGCAAAGAAAAAAGCGGCGTGCGGCGGCGCAAAGGTACCGCGAAAAAAGCACGCGGCTTTTTGACGCAACGGGAAGGAGAGAGTCGGAATGGCAAAACTGGTACGCATGGTGCCGGAGCGCTTCGATACGGTGCTCGACCGGCTGACAAAAGGCATTCTCGGCGGCAGCATCTCCGCGTCGCTGGAGGCCAGCGCCGACTATGCGTTCGCCGACGGCCGCGCGGCGGTGCGCGTCTTCGAACGCTACAGCTACCTCGGCGGCAACCGGCTGACGATGACGCTGATTGTGACGGAGCAGGCCGGACAGACCTGCGTCACGGCGATCACCTCCGGCGGCAGCCAGGCGCTGTTCTATAAGATCAACACATTCGGCGAAGAGGCTTTTTTGAAAAAGCTGGAAGCGTTGCTGTAAAGGAGGCGTCGACATGGCAAACAAGGAAAAGAGATTCATCGAGATTTACAAAGAGGGCAGCGATCTGTCTGTGGCAAAAATCTTTTTGCTCGACAAGGAAACCGGCGTGCAGTACCTGTTTATCAAAAGTGGCTACTGCGCGTGGCTGACCCCGCTGCTTGACCGCGACGGCAAGCCTCTGTGCGGCACGGTATATAACGACTGAAAACGGCGTCCGACGGGACGCCGTTTTTCCGTCCGGCCGTGCCGCCGCGCACGCGCCGGACCGCCTTTTTGAATCTTTGCTTGACTACGCCGTCAAAAGCTGCTATTATTGTTTTAATCAGTAAAACAGCGGAGGCTCCTTATGACAGTTTTTGATGTGCTGCAATTCTTCGGCGGCGTGGCGATGCTGCTGTTCGGCATGCGGCTGATGAGCGATATGCTCGAAAAAAAGGCGGGCGGCGTTTTGAGCGGCCTGCTTTCGAAATTCACCGATAACAAACTGCGCGCGTGCGCGTTCGGCGCGCTGCTGACCGCCGTGGTGCAGTCCTCGTCCGCAATGACCGTCATGGTCGTCGGCTTGGTCAACGGCGCGGTGCTGACGCTGTCGCAGGCGATCCCGCTTGTGATCGGCGCCAACGTCGGCACGACGGCGACGGTTTGGCTGCTTTCTCTGACGGGGATGCAGAGCGACCTCGTCTTCCTGCAGTTCCTCAAACCGACGTCGTTTGTTCCGGTGCTCGCGCTGATCGGCGTGGTTTTGCTGCTGTTTGTCCGCGACCAGAAGAAAAAGGACGTCGGGACGATCCTCTTGTCGTTCTCCGTGCTGATGTACGGGATGATCTTTGCCGCCGACGCGCTCGCGCCCCTGGGCGGCATGGAGCAGGTCCGGCAGATCTTCCTCGCGCTGGAAAACCCGGCGCTGGGTCTGCTCGCCGGTCTTGCGCTGACCGCGCTTTTACAGTCGTCCGCGGCCGGCCTCGGTATTTTGCAGGCGCTGTCGCTGACGGGTCATCTGTCATTCGCGGCGGCGGTTCCGATCATTCTCGGCCAGCATATCGGCACCTGCGTCACGGCGCTGCTTTCCTGTATCGGCGCGGGCAAAAACGCCAAGCGGACGGCGCTTTCCCACCTGCTGTTCAACGTCTTCGGCGCTGTCATCAACCTCGTCTTATGGTATGTGTTCCGGCTGTTTGTGCCGGGCGTGGCGGAACAGAGCATCAGCGCCGTCTGGATCGCAATTTTGCACACGGGCTTTATGGTGATCACCGCCGCCGTGATGCTGCCGTTGTCCGGTCTGCTGGAAAAACTGGTCTGCAAGCTGGTCAAGGACGGCCCCGAAACGCAGGAAGCGCCGGCGACAGCGCTCGATACCCGTCTGTTTGTCAACCCCTCGCTGGCATTGGTCCAGGCCAAGAACGTCGCGCAAAGGATGGCGCGCGAGAGCGAAATCGCCTTTTCGCTGGCCATCGATCAGTTCCGTGCCTTTGACCGCGACGCGGCGGACCGCATTGAGCAGACCGAACAGGCGCTCGATACGCTCGAGGATGAAATCGACACCTATCTGCTCAAGCTCAGCTCCCGCCCGCTTTCGCAAAAGGACAGCAGCCTGCTCGGTCTTTTGCAGCAGATGACGGCGAACTTTGAGCGCGTGAGCGACCATGCGGTCCATGTGAGAGACTGCGCTTCGCTTTTGAACACGGAAAACGGCGTGCCGGTCAAAGCGCATATCGACGCGCTTTTGCGCGCGGCAAGGGCCGTGGTGCAGATGACGACGGACGCGTTTTGCAACGAGGACGTCAATTCCGCCTCGGACGTCGAACCGCTCGAGCAGGTTATCGACCAGCTCTCCGACCGGTTTAAGCAGTCGCTGACCGAAGGTATGCGCGACGGCTCGCTGGGTCTGACCGCGGGCACTGCCGGCCGCGAGACGGTCTCGTATATCGAGCGCGTGAGCGACCACTGCTCGTCGATCGCGGCGGCGCTGATCGAAGCGCGGCGCGGTATGCTGGATATGCACGAATACGTCCAGGACGTCAAGGAAAACAGCCCGGTCTTCCGCGAAAAGGTGGAGGCCTTCGCCAAGCAGTATGAAGCGTAAAGAAGGGACCCGACATGGCAAACACCTGCGAATTCTGCGCACACTATCTGTATGACGACGAAGAGGAGGTCTATTACTGCGACGTCTCGCTCGACGAGGACGAGATAGAGCAGTATATGCGCGGCACGAACGCCGACTGCGGCTTTTTCAAGCTCTATGACGAATACAAGATGGTAGAAAGGCAAAACTGATGGAGTCTTTGCGTTATCTCTATAAAATCGGGCGCGGGCCGTCCTCGTCCCATACGATGGGGCCGGACAAGGCCGCGCGGCTGTTCAAAACGATGTACCCCGGAGCGGACGCGTTCCGGGTCGATCTCTTCGGCTCGCTTTCCGAAACGGGAAAGGGCCACAAGACCGACGAAGCGATCCGCGACGCGCTGCAGCCCGTACCGGCCGAGGTGCGCTTTGCCGGAACGCCGGACACGCCGATTGAGCACGAGAACACGATGGACTTTTACGCGCTGCAAAACGGCGAAACGATCGGTCACGCGCGGATCCTCAGCGTCGGCGGGGGAGAGATCGAAGTCGTCGGCGCGCCGCAGTACAGCAACCCGCAAATCTATGACGAAAACTCCTTCGCGGCCATCTCAACCTACTGCGCCGCCAACAATCTGCGGCTGAGCGACTACGTCTTTCAAAAGGAGGGCGCAGATTTCCGCGCGTATCTCCATGAGATCTGGCAGACGATGCAGCAGTCGATCCTCGACGGACTGACGACGCGCGGCGTCCTTGACGGCGGTCTCGGCGTCGAACGCAAGGCGCAGTTGTTGTATCAGCAGACCCATATCGACGAAAGCGAAACGACGAAGGAAAACCGCCTCGTCTGCGCCTACGCCTTTGCCGCGAGCGAGCAGAACGCGGGCGCAGGCACGGTCGTCACCGCGCCGACCTGCGGCTCGTGCGCCGTGGTGCCTGCCGTGCTGAAATATATGCAGGACAAGCGCGGCTTTTCCGACGACGATATCCTGCGCGCGCTGGCGGTCGGCGGGCTGATCGGCAATCTCGTCAAGACGAACGCTTCAATCTCCGGCGCGGAATGCGGCTGCCAGGCTGAGATCGGCACCGCCTGCTCAATGGCGGCGGCAGCATTGTGCGAGCTGTTCGGGATGGGCCTCGGGCAGATCGAATACGCCGCCGAGGTCGCGATGGAGCACATGCTCGGCCTGACGTGCGACCCGGTGTGCGGCCTCGTGCAGATCCCGTGCATCGAGCGCAACGCGGTCGCGGCGATGCGCGCGATCAACGCGCTGTCTCTCGCAAACTTCCTTTCCAACACGAGGCGCGTCTCGTTCGACACGGTCGTCGCGACGATGTACCGCACCGGCAAGGATATCTCCGCCCGGTACAAGGAAACGTCGCAGGCCGGCCTTGCCGCGTTCGTGAAGTAACAACAAAAAAAGAAGCGCCGTCTGTCCGGAAAAGACAGGCGGCGTTATTGTTTTGCTCAGACCTTGAAAATCGTGGTGCTTTGGAAGGTTTCTCCCGCCTGCAGCGTGCACTGCGGGAAATCCGGGTGGTTCGGCGTGTCGGGGTAGAACTGCGTTTCAAGGCAGAAGCCGTAATGCTTTTGCAAAGGGATGCCGCCCTTGCCGGTCTCGCTGCCGTCAAGGAAGTTGCCCGTGTAAAGCTGGACGCCGGGCAGGTCGGTCCAGACCTCCAGCTTGCGGCCGCTCTTTTCGTCCTGCGCCTTCGCCGCAAGGCGGAGCTTGCCCGCCTCCCCGTTGATGCAGAAGTTGTGGTCGTAACCTCTGCACTGGCGCAGCTGCTCGTCGTTATCGTCAATGTCGCGGCCGATCTTCTTCGGCTCGCGGAAGTCGAACGCGGTTCCTTCGACAGGGCGCAGTTCACCGGTCGGGATCGACTGCGCGTCGGTCGGGGTGTAACAGTCGCAGTTGAGCTGCAGCACCGTATTGAGAACGTCGCCGTTTGCCGTGCCGCCGAGGTTGAAATAGGCGTGGTTCGTGAGGTTGACGATCGTCTCCCTGTCCGTCGTCGCGCGGTAGCGGATCTCCAGCTCATTGCGGTCGGTCAAAACGTACTGCACCGTGACGTCTACATTGCCGGGGAAGCCCTCTTCTCCGTCGGGGCTGCGGTAGGCGAACTCGACGGCGTTGTCGTCGGTGATGATCGCCTGCCAGAGGGCGCTGTTGTATTCGTCGCCGCCGTGCAGGCAGGTGACGCCGTTTTCGTTTTTGGTGACGCGGTAGTCCGTCCCGCCGAGGGAGAACGCGCCGCCGCAAAGCCGGTTCGCGTACTGGCCGATGATCTCGCCCGCGTAGGTCGTCGTGGCAAGGTGCCCCGCGAGACTGTCGAACCCCATCAGGATGTCGCCCATCACGCCGTCGCGGTCGGGGCAGACGAAGGCGTTCAGCGTCGCGCCGCGGGTGAGCAGCTCGACGAAGACGCCGTTGTTGTTTTCGATTTTGAAAAGATACACCTCTCTGCCGTCCGGCATGGTGTCGTAAAGCGATTTGATCACGCTCATGGAAATCCCACCTTTCACCAGATAGCATACCGAATCCCGCCGTGTTTGTCAAGTGCCGATCCGTGATCAAGCAGCCGAAAGCCGCCTGCTGTCAGCCGTCAGTGACGCGGGGAACCGGCGCTGCAAAGGCAGCAGGTTGCCGCGAAAAAGGGCGCTGTGCCGCCGCTACGGCAAGTTGCACAAAAACGGGTTCCAAAATTCTCCGCCCGGACATAATTTATTCAAGATTACGGATTGACAATACAATATTGTAATTGTACAATAATACTGTATAAGTGGAGGTCTATACCGAAGGAGACCGAACTGTATATAAGCCATTCCATCAAGAAAAAGGAGGAGTCATTTTATGACGAAACAAAAAACCTCAACCGCCCGGCGCAGCCTTGCGCTGTTGATGACGGTGCTCATGCTGATGAGCGCCTGGGTGTTTGTTGCGCCGACAGCGAGTGCGGCAACGCTCACCAACGTTGTAATCGGTGTGCCGGAAACGGTGTATATGACGCCGCAGAACAACTATAATACTGCCACAACCGTTGTAAAGTATTATGTCAATAATACGGTTGACAGTGCGGGCGGCTATTCACTTGACGCCAGTAACGGTGCTACGACCGGTAAGTTTTTCGTTTACAGTCCGCAGATCAGCTCGATCAATTCGGTCTCTGTGAACGGAGCCAGTCTGAGCGATTTGAGCGCATCCAAGAGCGGCAGTCTGTTTTCAGATACGTCGTTTACGATGTCGCTATCCAGCGGTCTTTCTTCTTCACAGTCAAGTCTGTTGGAGTGGACGATCAATGTGACCGATACCAGCGGCGTTCAGCACAATCTCCACGCCTATACGGTGGCCTATGCGCCGTATTTGTCACCGGTTTTTGCAGCCGGTAAATGCAAAAACACGCGTGGTGTTGACTCTTTCGGTTCCGGTATGTCGTGGGTTAGTGGTATTCACGGAATATCTGCTGCGGGCGGATATTACCCGTACAACAACTTTCTTCCTCTGCTTGGCGGCCCGACACTAGGAGACGGTGAGACAAGCCCTGATAGTTGGTTCAACAGCAACCAGCAGTGCGGTCTTCCGACAAAGAGCGGCTGGTATACCTCAAAAGAATACGGCTATAACTACGGCAACGAAACTTTGGCTGTGTTTGAACGCTCCGCCGAAGCCTATATTAATGTCGATACGAGCCGTTATACCAATCTGAATCAGATCCCGAACCTTGTCTGCGGTCTTTATGTTTCAGACTGTGAGGGTGCAACGGGAAATGTTTGCGGTTATGTTGGAAAACTGCAAAATGCTGACAACAGGATCACATCCGGCAGGAACTGGTATACTCGTTCAACGACTACTCCAAGTGAGTATGATGCCGGCGTTGATATTTATGCCGGTGACAGAACCACAAACAGAGGTAAAAACTGGATCATTAGAGACGCGAGAATCAACACGAGCGTTACCAATGGCTGGATTTATATTCGTGGCGGTTTGAGAACGCATGATGATGGCGATCGTTGCTTCTGCATATTGGATAACTACCTTAATGTTATCACAGTTAGTAAAGCGGATCTGCGCAACCTGATCAAGAGTTGCTACCAATACACCAACACGGTCTATCCCGGAGACGAATATGAGAGCTTTATCGCTGCATGGAGAAGCGCCGCCACGGTGCTGGGCGATCCCACCCGCACGGATGTCAGTGATGTCTATTCCACTTTGAACACCGCAAAGAGTAAGCTGCACGCGCTCACCGCACTTTCGCTGAATACCGAGGTCGTGGTGAATCCTACCGACGGCGCCTGCCGGTATTATACCTTTACGCCGTCTGAAAATGGAAAGTATATTTTCTTCACCTATGACACCGACAATACACCCGACCCGTATCTCTATATTTATACCCCGAAGATCTCGAATCTGAGCGGACATGAGTCCAATGCTCTTTATAGTAAAGACGATATCGGTGACAATAAAATCAGAGAACTGCTGTCGGGATCGCAAAGTAATTTCGGTTCCTACCAGTCCTATATCGTTACGTCCGATAATTTGACAGCAGGAACAACGTATATCGTTAAAGCGTATAATAGGCACAATACCGGCACATATCCGTTGAAGGTCTGTAAAGCGGTTGATATCACATTCAATGCAACCGGAGGTGCAACCACATTCACAAAGACGTTACCAGCCGGTCATACCTTATATATGAATCAGTCCGGTCTGACGCGAAGCGATCATGAGTTGATTGCGTGGTCTACAAACGGTCAGGGTAATGAAGCAAAGGCTTACATGGCATCCGATACGATTACCGTTCCGAATTCTAGTACAACATATTACGCCTTGTGGTACCCGACCAATCCGACAGCTCTGACGGTAAACAGCGATAATACCGCGACGATTACTGCTCCATCGGAGATTCAGTATTATACATTCACACCGACCGAGACGCGGACGTATTTGCTCTACAGCACTTCAACGGCGACTTCTCTTGATCCCTTTGTCTTAATCTACGATGATAGCACTTACCATTCTCAAGGAACATATCTTGAATATGACGACGACGGCGGCAACAGCCACCATGACTTTGTCGGCGAAGCGAACCGCAACTTTTTCATCGGAAAAGTGCTTGAAGCAGGAACAAAGTATCTGTTCGGCGTCAAAGCCTATCATAATTCAACCGCAAACGGCAACTTGCCCACCGGCTCTTATCCGTTCCGCTTTGAAGCGGTCTACGCGGTGAATTATAACGCCAACGGCGGTTCCGGCGCGCCTGCTGCTCAGGATAAATACTATGACAAAGATATCACACTGAGTACGACGGAACCCACCCGCATGGGTCATAGCTTCCTCGGCTGGAGCACAGATCAAACCGCAACTTCAGCCACATATGCTCCGGGCGATACCTATACTGCCAACGCCGACGCAACGCTGTATGCGGTCTGGAAGCAGAATAACTATAATGTGACCTATTCCAACTCCAATACAACAGGATCCCCCTTTACGGTGGGCGGCAGCGATGCTTTGACGGCAACGGTAACGCCAAACAGCGACTATCATTTGAATCCGAACAGTATTGAAGTTAAGATCGGCTCAACAACGCTGACCAGAAACGTAGATTACACCTATACCGTTCCTACGACCGGCAGCGGCAAATACAGCACCGGTACAATTGAGATCTCTGCCGGAAAGATCGACGATGCTGTCGAAATCAATGCCGGTACAATCGCTTGCTCCGGCGGTACGGCAAACTGCACGAACAAGGCAATCTGCAGCACCTGCGGCAAAGAGCACGGCACGACAAATGACATCCACAGCTGGAACCCGGCGACCTATCAATGGGCAGAGGACGGCAAGACCTGTACCGCAAGCCGTACCTGCAATTACGGCGATCACCCACAATCTGAAGAAGCTACGGTCGATAACGGCAAAATCGTCGGCGTAGAAAAGACGCCTGCCAATTGCTCCGAAATGGGCTATACAACCTATACGGCGTCGTTTGATAATTCTGAATTTAGCTCAAAGACAAAGGACGTGCAGGATATTCCGGTCAATAACGACCACGATTACGTGTTTGATTCCTTCGTTTGGAATCTTTCCGCCACACCGGCAACGGCACAGGCAAAGTACATATGCAGCCGTAATGAAAACCACACCGTGTTTTATGATGCAGATGTGACATCTTCACATACCGACGCGAATTGCACCGAAGCGGAAAAAACAGTCTATACTGCGAGCTATGACGGCCACACGAATGAACAGACCGTTATCGGCCAGGCGGCCACTGGCCACCATTACACCGGCGCGCCGAGCTGGGGCGCATGGACGGACGACAACACCGTTGTTGCCACCTTCACCTGTGATGACTGCACGAACACAATTACGCCGGAAGTGACTGTCACCTTTGAGACGACAAATCCGACTTGTACAGCGGCGGGCTATACGGTGTATACCGCGAAAGTGACCAACAACGGCACAGATTACACGAATCCGCAAACGAAGACGGTGCCCGGCGATCCCGCCACGGGCCACACCTATGCGGAACCGGCTGCAAGCGACTGGACTTGGACGAGAAGCGGCGACACCTTCACCGCCACGGTGAACGTGACCTGCATATCGAACGACGATACGCAGACCCTGACCGCTTCGGTTGAGTTGACTGAAAACGTTTCTGCAAGTGCGGACGCGGACGGCCACAAGACCTTCACTGCCACTGCGACGATCGGTGAAGGAGACAAACAGCAGACCTTTACAGCGACAAAGACGCTCACCTACTACTATGTGAGCGTGGTTCCGGGCATCGGCACCGAGATTACCGGTGTTACGACCGGCTCTTACGAAGCCGGCACAACCTTCACCGTTACTGCGTCGGCAACAACCGGCTACGATCAGTCTACGCCGAGGCTGAAAGTGAACGGAATCGAGGTTGCAAGCGGTACGGCGATCACCATTGCTGCTGCAACGGAGATCACGACAGAGGCGCTGCCTTTGAACACCTACACCGTAACGTTTGTCGATGAGGACGGCGAAACCGTTCTGAAAGAAGCGACCGCGTATGATTACGGCACACCGGCGGCTGAGATCGTAAAGCCCGCCGATCCGACGAAGGCGGCCACTGCACAGTACACGTACACCTTTGCGGGCTGGTCTCCGACAATTGCTGACGTGACCGGAAACGCAACTTACACCGCGACTTATAGCAGCACGGTTAATAAGTATACTGTAACGTTTGTCGATGAGGACGGCGAAACGGTTCTGAAAGAAGCGACCGCGTATGATTACGGCACACCGGCGGCTGAGATCGTAA
>CAMZEG010000004.1 GCA_947305635.1 uncultured Clostridia bacterium | reverse complement strand
CGTCCACGCAGAGGGCCACGGGCAGCAAGAACGCACTGCCGAGCAGCGACCGGATGGAGATAAACGTGAACGGGCCGACAAACTGCGCGCCTTCGGACTGCGCCACAAAGGAGCTGCCCCAGACGACGGCGCAGAGCGTCAACAGCAGACTACCGATCAGATTATCGCGTTTGGACTGGGTCAATGCTGCCACCTCCCGTTTCATTCTCGTTTTGCTCGTTTTGCGCCGCTTCCATGATTTTGAGCACCTGGGTCAAAACGGCGGTCGCGCTCTCGTCGCGCATCCGGACCGAAAGATAGGGCCGTTTGCCGCCGCTGACCATGATCCGGCCCTTCATCAGCGTGCCGAGCATGGAGATACAGGCCGGGCGGATCGTGTCCACAAAGAGCAGCAGACTGGCGCCGCGCTGCGAGATTTCGGTCACGCCGAGCGCCGTCGCGCGGGCGCGGATCAGCGCCACCTCGCACAGGCCGCGGACGCTTTCCGGCGGTTCGCCGAAGCGGTCGATGCATTCGTCGATCACGTCCGTCACATCCTCCTGCGTCCGGACGGCGGCGATGCGTTTATACAGATAGATCCGGTTTTTGACGGAATCCACATAGGTTTCCGGAATATGCGCGTCGATCGCGACGTCGATCAGACAGCCGTCCTCTTCACCCGCGGTCTCTTCGCCGCTGTCCTTTTCGTCGGCGACCGCCTGCGAAAGCAGCCGCAGGTACAGATCGTAGCCGACCGCCTCCATGTGGCCGTGCTGCTGCGCGCCGAGGACGTTGCCCGCGCCGCGGATCTCCAGATCGCGCATCGCGATATGAAAGCCGGAGCCGAACTCGGTGTATTCCCGGATCGCGCTCAGGCGGCGCTGCGCCTCACTCGACAGCTGCTTTTGCGGCGCGTAGGTGAAATAGGCGAAGGCGCGGCGGGTGCTGCGTCCGACCCGTCCGCGGATCTGGTGCAGCTGCGCGAGACCGAGCCGGTCGGCGTTTTCGATGATCAGCGTGTTCGCGTTCGGGACGTCGACGCCCGTTTCGATGATTGTGGTGCAGACGAGGATGTCGATCTCCCCTTCGAGCAGCTTGCGCCACACCTCGCTGAGTTCGTCCTCGCTCATTTTGCCGTGGCCGACGCCGATCCGCGCGTCCGGGAGCATTTGCTTGATCTTTGCCGCCGTGCGGTCGATCGTCTCCACGCGGTTATGAAGATAATAGACCTGGCCGCCGCGGCGGATCTCGCGATCCATCGCTTCGCACAGCACACCCATATCGTGCGGCACCACATAGGTCTGCACCGGGTGGCGGTCGGCGGGCGGCATCTCGAGGATTGACATATCGCGGATCCCGCTCATCGCCATGTTCAGCGTACGGGGAATCGGCGTCGCGGACAGCGTCAGCACATCCACGAGTGGGAAACGCTCCTTGAGCTTTTCCTTCTGGGCGACGCCGAAGCGCTGCTCCTCGTCGACGATCAGCAGGCCGAGATCCTTGAATTCCACATTGTTCGCGATGATCGCGTGCGTGCCGACGACGATATCGATCGCGCCGCGCCGCAGCGCTTTTTTGATCTTTGTGCGCTCGGTCTGCGTGCGGAAGCGTGAAAGCATCTCCACCTCGACCGGGAAGCCGTCGAACCGCTTTTTGATCGTTCCGTAGTGCTGGAACGCGAGAATCGTCGTCGGGACGAGGATCGCGCACTGTTTGCCGTCTGCGACGCATTTGAACGCCGCGCGCAGCGCCACCTCGGTCTTGCCGAAGCCGACGTCGCCGCACAGCAGCCGGTCCATCGGGTAAGGTCTCTCCATGTCGCGCTTGATTTCGTTGATCGCCTCAAGCTGGTCGTCCGTCTCGTCAAAGACGAAGCGCCGCTCAAAGTCGCTTTGCATATCGATATCCGGCGAAAACGCGAAACCCTTCGCGTGCAGACGCTGCGCGTAGAGCGCGGTCAGCTGCACCGCGAGGTCGCGCACCGCCGTGCGTACCCGCGACTTGGTCTTTTTCCAATCGTCCGAGCCGAGCCGGTTGAGCTTGACGGGCTTGTCGGTGTCGCGGGGAGAGATGTATTTCGAAACGAGATCGAGCTGCGTGACGGGCATATACAGCACGTCCGACCCGCGGTAGCTGATCTTGATAAAGTCCTTGACCTTGCCGTCGATCGTCATCGTCTTGATCCCGTCGAAGACGCCTATGCCGTGGACGGCGTGGACGACATAGTCGCCGCGGGCGATCTCTTCGAGCGAGGCGATCCCCTTGCCGGCCTTGAAGCGGCGCTTCGCCCTCTGCGCCGCGGCGGAAAGTCCCGCCCGGCGGTGGGTGAAGACCGAAACGTTCAGCGCGGGATAGGAGAAGCCGCCGGAGAACACACCCGGAATCACGCTGACGCGGCCCTGCGGGAAGGCGGCGGGCACGACCGGGAAATACAGCGCGGCGACGCCCTCGGTCTCTAGGTCGTAGGCGAGCTCCTTCGCGCTCTTTTCCGTCCCCGCGGCAACGACGACGGTGCTCTCTTTCTTTTTCAGCAGCGGTTCGAGATCCTCCAAAAGGTACGACAGCGTCCCGTCCCACGGGGCGCCCGCGGTCGTCTCCACCGTTGTCAGATGGCGCACCGGCACGTCAAAGCTGCCGCGCGCGAGGTTGTCGAGAAAGACCGCGCCGAACGCGGTATAGTTGTCCAATAGCTGCGAAAGCGTCAGCGAGAAGGTGTCGAGCCCCCTGACGATGTTCCCCTCTTCGACCATCAGCCTGAGGTCTTCGAGCAGCAGCTTCTGCGCGCTCTCCATCCGCTGGCGCACGCCGGCGCTTTCCGAAACGAACAAGAGCGCGTTGGCGGCGTAATCGAAGAGACTTTCCGGCTTTTCGTAGGCGAGCGACAGATAGCGGTCGACGCAGGAGAGGCGCACGCCGCTTTCCAGCTGCTCGAGGTCGCGCATGATCGTCGCCTTCGCTTTGACGCTGCCCTTGCCTTTGATTGTCGGCAAGAACGAAGCGAGCTTTTCTTTGAGCGCTTCGTCTGAAGGGAAGAGCACCTCCGTCGCCGGGGTGAGGGTGATTTCCGTGAGGCGCTCCTCGCGCCGCTGGGTCTCAAGGTCGAACGACGCGATGGCGTCGACGGTGTCTCCCCAGAATTCGATCCGCAGCGGCTTTTTCGCGTGGGGCGGAAAGACGTCCAGAATTCCGCCGCGCACCGAAAACTGGCCGATAAAATCGACCTGCTCGACGCGCGCGTACCCGGCGGCCAGCAGCGTCGCGACCGTTGTTTGAAGTTGGCAGTCCTCCCCTTCGCGCAGCACAACGGTGTGCTCCCGCAGCGTTTGGCGCGGAATCGTCAGCTGACAGGCGGCCTGCGCCGTCGTCACAAGGAACTTTGCCTTGCCGCTCAAAAGGTTCGACAGCGCGCCGATGCGTAGCTGCTCGTATTCGTGCGAAGCGCTGTCCGCGGTGCGGAACTGGAAATCACGCGCGGGATAGACGACCGCACCACCCGCGAAGGCGTTGAGGTCCTCGCAAAGCCGGCTCGCCGCGTTTTCGTCCGGGCAGAGCACGATCGCCGGTTTATTCAGCGTTTCGCAAAGTGCGGAGATCCAGTGCGCCTTTTGCGCGTTCGCCAAACCGAGCACGCCAAGCGGCGCCCTGCCGACGCGCAGCGCGTCGCACACGGCGTCCCATTCCCGGCTATGCCTGAGCAGTTCGGTAAACGCGGACATCTTTTTCTCCTTTCAGAACACGCAGAAAGCCCCGCTTTCAAAAACGGGGAGGGGTCATTTTGCTTTATTGTACACCGCGGGGCCGGATTTGTCAATGAAGAAACGGGAAAGTTTGAGGTTCTTTTTAGGCATGTAGCTTAGAATTAAAGGCACACACCGACGTGAAGCGGATTTGACAAACCCGACGCCGTGTGCTATAATAGCATTCAGTTTTGAACGCTGCAAAAAAGGAGGCGGGAACATGAAGAACAGCGCAAAAAAATGCGTGGCGCTGCTGCTTGTGGCGGCGATTCTGCTGTCGTTTGTCTGCGTGCTCTCGCTGTCCGCCTTCCCCGGCCATACCCATACGGGTCACGATCCGGCGCACTGTACTCTTTGCGCCGTCGCGGCGAATGCCGGCAGCCTGCTGCAGACTGCGGACGCGCTCGGCTGCGTCTTCGTGCTGCTGCTCGGGCTTGTCTGTCTCGGCGTGCTCTTCGCCCGGTTTACGGCGGGCAAGCCGCGCCATGTCGTAACGCCCGTCACGCTCAAAACAAAACTCAGCTGGTAACGACACAACGAGTAAAAGAAGCCGTTTCGGAACGGTTTTTTGCCGTTGTGTCTATTTCTATACCCTTTTTCAGTAAGGAGGCTGTGTTTACCCATGAAAAAAACAATTGCAATGCTGCTGTCCGCCCTGCTCATTCTCTCGTGCTTTGCCGCCTGCGGCAAAACGCCCGTTCAGCAGCCCGACCCCACCGAACCCGCAACCGACACGACAAAGCTGAACGTCGTGTGCTCGATCTTCCCGCCCTATGACTTCGTGCGAACGATTGCGGGCGACAAAATCGACCTGACGCTGCTGCTCGATTCCAAGACCGATCTGCACAGCTATACCCCGACCGCCGACGATATCATGAAGATCTCCAAAGCCGACCTGTTTGTCAACATCGGCGGCGAATCGGACGACTGGGCCGAGGACGTGATCGCGTCCGCCGCGAACGAGAACCTCAAGGTTGTTTCGCTGATCGACCTTGTCAACGCCGTCGAGGAGGAAGCCCTCCCCGGCATGCAGGAGGAGGAAGAGGAACACGAGGAAGAGGAAGGCCCGGAATATGACGAACACGTCTGGACGTCGCTCAAGAACGTGATCATGATCGTCCCCGCGCTGACCGACACGCTCTGTGAACTCGACAAAACGAACGCCGACTTCTACCGCGCCAACAGCGAAACCTATCTCGAAGCGCTGCAAGCGCTGGAAAGCCGCTACGCCGACACGATCGGCAAGGCGTCGCGCAAGACGCTGCTCTTCGCCGACCGCTTCCCGTTCCGCTATCTCGCGGACGACTACGGCCTGACCTGCTACGCCGCGTTCTCCGGCTGCTCTGCGGAAACCGAAGCGAGTTTTGAGACGATGACGATGCTCGTCGACGTCGTGAAAGAGAACGAACTGCCCTACATCCTGATGATCGACGGCAGCGACGGCGCCGTCGCGGAATCGGTCAGCCGCCAGAGCGGCGCCGAGATCCGTGTGCTCAACTCCTGCCAGTCGGTCTCGCCCGACGATATCGCGACGGGCACGACCTATCTTTCCATTATGACCAACAATCTTGACGTACTTAGCGAGGTGCTCAACTGATGGAACTGCTCAAGCTCACCGACGTCAGCGTCGGCTATGAGGGCAAGCCGGTCGCGACCGGCCTGTCGCTGACGCTCTCGGAGGGCGACTACCTTTGCATCGTCGGCGAAAACGGCGCGGGCAAAAGCACGCTGATGAAAACGCTGCTCGGCCTGCGCGCCCCGCTCGCCGGGTCGATCGTCTTTTCCGATGCGATCGCCCGCAACGAGATCGGCTATCTCCCGCAGCAGACGCAGGTGCAGCGTGACTTCCCCGCCACGGTGTGGGAAGTGGTGCTCTCCGGCTGTCTCAACCGCTCCGGTCTGCGCCCGTTTTACACGAAGGCGCAAAAAGAGACGGCGCAGCAGTGGCTGGAAAAACTGGATATGGCCGCGCTCAAAAAGCGCTCCTACCGCGCGCTTTCGGGCGGGCAGCAGCAGCGCGTGCTGCTGGCGCGGGCGCTTTGCGCCACAACGAAGCTGCTCGTGCTCGACGAACCCGTCGCCGGACTCGACCCGATCGTGACGGCGGATCTCTACGCGCTGATCCAGAAGATCAACCGCGAAAACGGGATCACGATCGTCATGGTCTCGCACGACATCGGCGCGGCGCTGCAGTACGCGACCCACATTCTGCAAGTCAGCGGCGGCGAAAACTTCTTCGGCACGGTCGAGGAATACCGCGCATCGGCACTCGGCAGTCTGTTCTTGGGAAAGGCGGGTGAAGGCCATGCTTGAAAAGCTGCAACTCTACTTTGCCTATGACTTTGTCAAATTCGCGCTGGTCGTCGGCGTGCTCGTCGCGCTGTGCGCGGCGCTGCTGGGCGTGACGCTCGTCCTCAAGCGCTATTCGATGATCGGCGACGGCCTGTCGCACATGGCGTTCGGCGCCATGACGGTCGCGATGCTGTTTTCGATCGCGCCGATCTATCTGACCTTGCCGGTCACGGTGCTGTCCGCGGTGCTGCTGCTGCGCGGCGGCGGCAAGCTCAAGGGCGACGCGGCCGTGGCGATGCTGTCGGTCTCCTCGCTCGCGATGGGCTATCTGCTGCTGAACATCTTCAAATCGAAGAGTGCGAACCTGAGCGGCGACGTCTGCGCCATCCTCTTCGGTTCCACGTCGATCCTGACGCTCAAACGCAGCGACGTGATTTTGTGCGCCGCGCTCGCGTTTGTCGTGATCTTCGTCTATATCTTCTTCTATAACAAAATCTTCGCCGTGACGTTTGACGAAAGCTTCGCCCGCGCCACCGGCACCAAGGCTTCGATGTACAACACCCTGCTCGCCGTCATCACCGCCGTCGTCATCGTGCTGTCGATGAACCTCGTGGGCGCGCTGCTGATTTCGGCGCTGATCGTGTTCCCGGCGCTGTGCGGCATGCGGCTGTTCAAGAGCTTCCGCGGCGTGATTATCAGCGCGGCGATTATCTCCGTCTGCTGCGCGCTGGCGGGCATCCTGATTTCTATTCTTTACGGCACACCGGTCGGCTCGACCATCGTCGCCGCCGACCTCGCGGTTTTCCTCGTCTGTGTCGTCATCGACCTTTGCAAAGGAGGCAGAAAAGCATGAAAAAACTGATTGCACTATTGATGGCGGGCATCCTTGTCTTCGCCCTGTGCGCCTGCGGCGGACAAAATCAGCCCGAACCGGCCGACACGACCGCGCCGCCGAGCGGCAACGTTGACGTGATCAACACGACCGACCCCGGCACAACAATCTCCGTGCCGGAAACCGGCGCCGATATCACCACCTCGTCCCTCGCGGTGAGCGAAAACGTGGAGCAGGAGGCCGCCCTCGCGGCAAAGCTTGCGGACTACAAGGTGGATATCGACCTCGAGGGCCTCAACAAAAACATGATCACCGCCCAGATGACGGCGATCACACAGGACCCGTCGTCCTATCTCGGCAAGACGATCCGCGTCACGGGCGTCTACGACCAGACCTACTATGAGCCGACGGATCAATACTACAACTACGTCCTCGGTTACGACGAGACCGGCTGCTGCGCAGCGTGGGGCATCGAGTTCTACGGCGATCCGGTGCCGGACAAGATCGACGCCTACACTCCGATCTCGATGGTCGGCACGATCAGCACCTATGACGAAGAGGGCATCGCGTATACGTTCATCGACGTTACGGATTTTGCGATGTGAGTGCGGCGAAGCCGCACAGTCAACAGTCGACAGTCATTAGTCGTCAGTCGTTAGTCAACAGCAAAAAGCCACCCCGCGGGGTGGCTTTTTCTGTGCACTGTCCACTGTGCACTGTGCACTTCTGCTCGCGGCGCAGCCGCGATCAAAGTGCGTTGATCATCAGCATCAGATCATAGAGATACGGCATACCTTCGTCGCTCTTACTGAGCACGTTGCCGAGCAGCGCCATGTGGGCGCCCCTGTAGGTCGGGAAGACATGGTAGACGCCTTTGGAGAACCCGTTCGCGGCGAGGGCGACGGACGGCGCTTCGTCCACCGTATCGCTTTCTTTGTCGAACGGCGCGGTCTCCGAAATCGTATTGACAAGGCCGTCGTTGTTCTGCCAGCGTTTATCGAGCACCATACCGCCCTTCGTCACCGTGTCGGTATGGCCGAGGACATAGACGAACGGCACGAAAAACGTATCGCAGATTTCCTTGTCCGGCACGCGGTGGCTGCCGTCGTCGCTTTGCTTCGTCGCGTCGTGCGGCACCGAGAAGTAGTAGATCCCCGGCACGGTCTTAATCGACCGGTTGAGCAGCACGGACTGGTCGGGATCCATATCCCAAAGGCCGGTGTCAGGGTCGGCGACCTCGCCCGAGGCGATCGGTTCCAGCGCGTCGAAGAGCTTCGTCGTCAAAAAGCCCGGAATCTGCCGCAGGGCGTCCGGCACCGCGGCGTACTGTTCGTCGCGCTGCGCGTTGAGATAGACGCTGATATCGTCGAGCGCCTGGTGGCTCATCGGCAGCGTCGTCCCGTTGAACGCCGCGGCAAGGCCGGTGATTGAATAGATCCAGTCGGGTTTGCCGCCTATGAAGAAGTCGGACAGGCTGCCGTCGGTCGTCGCTTTGATCTCTTCCTCAGCGCCGTAGGCGAGGATCGACGCGAAGAGCGTGCTCGTCGGGCCGCCGAAGGAATGGGCGATCAGGTTGATCTTGTGCTCGCTGTCCCACTGCTCGAGCAGCGCGCGGCCGGTAAAGTCCTCGCCGTAGCGGTCGTGGCCGAACTGTTCGCTGTGCGCCTTGCCGTAATCGACGCGCTTACCGGTCAGCTGGGCGTACAGCTCGCACGCGCGGTCCCACGCGGAACCGACGGTGTCGACCGACGCGGCGACGGCGGTGAAGCCGGAAGAATCGACCTTCTTGACAAGATCGCCGGTGAACATGCCCCAGTAGGCCAGCTTGTCGCTCCCCTTGTCATACTGGCCCCAGCCGAAAAAGCCGTGGACGAAGACATAGGGGTAGTTCGTTTTGTCGGTGCTGTGGTCCAGCTGCGCGCCCGTCGCCGGAGCGCGGAACAGGCCGGTCAGAAAGGCGGTCGCCAGCACCAGCGCCTGCAGACGGCGCATGACCGCCGTCAGATAATCGAAATGTTTCATCTCAGCATCCCCCTGCCGGACCGCTTACAGGCCGAAATAGGCCTTCGCTTCGTCCAGATGGGCAAGGCCCTTGAGCAGATCGAGCAGAATCGCGAACAGCTTTTTGAGGATAAACTCGTGCGTTTTCGGCGCGGGCGTGACGGAAAGGGGCTCGTCACTTTCGGAAAAGTCGTCCGTCTTCGTAAAGGTGAAGGTCGCTTCGGCCGCCTTGTGGTCGGAGATGCTCACGCCGCCTTCGTTCAGAAACTCGGTATACGCAAACGAAGTCACGGCAACGCTGACGCCGCCGCCGTCGCGGTACAGGAACTTTTCAAGCGAGTCCCAGACGCCCCAGTAGTCCGGCCAGCCGCCGCCGACGGTCTCTTCCCAGTAATCGAAGTTCTCGTAGTCGCCGCCGTTATGCAGCTCGACCCACGCGTCCTTGAGGCCGCAGCCTTCATAGAGCAGTTCATACAGCCCGTCGTCGTTCCATTGGTGGATCGAGGCATTGAAGTCGCCGGTCACGATCACGGGGCGGTCGGTGCCGCGGCTCTGAATCGCTTCGGCCAGCTGGCGGAAGTTGTCGCGCCGCGCCGCACAGGAACCCTCGTCGCCGTAGGCGTCCGCGTGGATGTCGTAGAGGTCGACCAGCACGCCGTCGCCGAAATCGAGAACGGTATAGAGAATGCCCTTCGGGGTCATCTCGTCCGCGCCGTCGTCAATAACGCCGTACAGGCTGTCCCATTTGGTGCGCATCTCGTTATAGACCGGCACGCGCGCAAAGACGTTGAGTCCGTCGCCGCCCGGGACGCCGCCCGTATGGTTGGTCTTGTTCGGATAGCTTGTCAGCTCGTCCGCCATATAATTGTGGTAGTTGAAGTCCTCCTGCACGGCGATCACGTCGTAGGCGCTCGCATTGAGCTGTCTGCCGAGCTGCAGCTGATCCCGCGCCACGTTGGGCGCGTCCGGCCGGCCGAGCAGATCGTCGATATTCGGCAGACCTGCCACGTTGTAGCAAAGGAGGTTCGCCGTTTTCGTTTCGTCCGCGGCCGCGGCGCCGAGGGCGCACGGCAGCAGCGCCAAAAGCGCGCAAAGCAAAACCGCAAACAGTTTTTTCGTTGTCTTCAAAAGAATCATCGCCTTTCCTTGGTCTGGTTTAATCCTACCCTTTTTCCCGTGGAAAGTCAATCTGTCGGCCCGTTTTTCTCCGTTTCAACAAAGATGCGCCGTTCCCTTTGTGCAAGTTGCCGTAAGCGCGCGGCAAACAGGCAACCGAAAAAGCCGCCTGTTTTTTCCGTTTGCGAAAAGTTTTTGCGCCAAATGCGCCGCAGGGCTTGCAATCGGCAGATTCTTTATGGTATGATAGATTGTCATCTGAAAACAAAGGAGATTTCTATCATGAGTGTAAAAGAATTGATCGTCAACGCGGGCAGCTCCTCGCTGAAATATACCGTGTTCAAAATGCCGGACGCCCAGGTGCTCTGCAACGGTATCTTTGAACAGCTCGGTACGCCGCTGCCGACCTTCACCCATAAGCTGCCGAACGAAAGCGGCAAGCTGGTGAAAGTGATCGACAAAATGGCGCTGACCCCCGGCGCGGACCACAGCGCGGCCATCACCACGCTGATCGACACCCTGACCGGCAAGGAGTTCGGCGTGCTCGACTCCATGGCGGAGATCGCGGCGGTCGGCCACCGCGTCCTGCACGGCGGCGAAAAGTTCAGCGGTTCCGTGCTCGTCAACAAGCAGGTGGAGGAAGCGATCCGCGAATGCATCCCCCTCGGCCCGCTGCACAACCCGGCGAATCTGATGGGCATCGAGGTCTGCGAAAAGATCATGACGGGCATTCCGCAGGTCGCGGTCTTCGACACGGCGTTCCACCAGACGATTCCGGAAGAAGCCTATATGTACGCGCTGCCGTACCGTTACTATAAGGAATACGGCATCCGCCGCTACGGTTTCCACGGTACGTCCCACCGCTATATCGCAAAGCGCACCGCCGCGTTCCTTTGCGAAAAATATCCGGGCAAGTACGACCCCGACACGCTGCGCATCGTTACCTGCCACCTCGGCAACGGTTCGTCCCTCGCGGCGATCAAGGGCGGCAAATGCGTTGACACCACGATGGGCCTGACCCCGCTTGAGGGCATCATGATGGGCACCCGCTCCGGCTCCATCGACCCGGCGATCATCCCGTTCATTATGAAAAAAGAAGGCCTCACCCCGGATCAGGTCGACGCCCTGCTCAACAAGCAAAGCGGCATGCTCGGTCTGACGACGGAGGACCCGAACAACGAAGCGACGAGCGACAACCGCACGATCGAGAGCCGCGCCAAGCAGGGCGACCCGCGCGCGATGTTGGTCGAAGCCATGTTCTGCCACCAGCTGACGAAGCTGATCGGCGGCTTTGTCGCCGCAATGGGCGGCGCGGACGCCGTCGTCTTCACGGGCGGCATCGGCGAAAACAACCCGCAGTACCGCACCCGCGTGGCGGACAAGCTCACCTTCCTCGGCACGCAGATCGACGAAACGCCGAACGCGCTGCGGGGCAAGGAAGTGGAGATCTCCACGCCGGATTCCGCGCTGAAGCTGCTGGTCATCCCGACCGACGAAGAGCTGATGATCGCGGAGGACACCTACGAACTGACGCAGAAATAAGCTTTTCGAAAGCATAAAAAATACACCGTTCGATTGTTGAACGGTGTATTCTCTTTTCTCAGTCAATGTCGCTGAACAGGTCGGTCTCTTCCCCTGCCGGCGGCGCGGCCGGCGCGGCGGGCTTTACGGCCGGCGCGGACTCTTTTTTCGCTTTCTTCGCCTTCTGGGGCTTTTCTTTTTTGCTCTTTTTCTGCGCGGCGGCCTCCTGCTGCTGCGCGAGTTCCTCAATCGTGAGGTATCGTCTCTTCTTGCGCAGGAAGATCACGCGGATCAGCAGCAAAAAGACGAACACGCCGAGGCAGACGAGCAGGTATGTATTGTAGTTGGCCAGCACGGCGCGGACAACGGTGCCGCCCTGCGGAACTGTCGTCTGGACAACGCCGAGGACGTTCTCTTCGCGGACGACAATGCCGGACAGGTTATAAAGCAGCGCGTTGTACAGATCCGGGTCAGCGCTGCTCGCCTCGTTTTTGCCGAAGGAGAACGAGCGGGTGTCGGGGTCGACATAGACCGCGCGGTCGCCGACGTCCAGCGGCAGCTTGCGCTTGGCAAGGATCAGGTCGCCGCCGTGGATGTCCACATTGGCGTAATCGTTCGAAACGGCGAAGAAGTAATAGTCGCCGACCGCCGATTTGCCGGTGTTGATGTTCAGCAGCTTCGTCAGGCCGACAGCCGCGGTCGCGAGCAGGCTGAGCAAAATCAGCAGCGTCACGAGCACCTTGAAGAACACCTTCACCTTGGACGGACGGATCACAACCTCCTGCTGCAGATCCAGCGCAGCAAGGTCAAGCTCCTCGTCGTCCTGCGGCTGTTCCTGCGCGGGCGCTTCCGGCTCCTCTGCGGGCGCTTCGGCTTCGGCCTGCGGGGTGAAGCGGTCGTCCTGCGTCTCGTCGCTGTAGCTGACAACGTCTTCGAACTCCTGCACAGGCGGTTCGGCCGGGACTTCCTCCGGCGCGGGGAAGGCTTCCGCCGCGGGCAGGATCTCTTCCTCGATCGCGGGCGCTTCCGGCGCAAAGTCTCCGATCGGCTCCACCAGCACGTCGGGTTCCGCTTCCTCGTCGTCGAGGTCGCTGAACAGGCGGTGCGGGTCAAAGACCGGCTCGGGTTCCATATTGATCGGCTTCTTCGGCTTCGGTGCCGCGGGGACGATCGGCTGGTCTTCCAGCGGCGAACGATACGGCGTATATTCCGGCACCTGCGGCACGATCGGCTCGGGCGCGGGCGCTTCCACCGGCGGCTCTTCCGGAATGACAGGCTCCTCAACCGGCATCTCTTCCGGCGTCACAGGCTCTTCGAACGGAATCTCCACCGGTGTCACAGGCTCTTCGAACGGAATCTCTTCCGGAATGACAGGCTCTTCGACCGGAATCTCCACCGGCGCGACGGGTTCTTCGACCGGAATCTCTTCCGGTACGACAGGCTCCTCAAACGGGATCTCGACCGGCGCAACAGTCTCTTCCACCGGAATCTCGACCGGCGCGACGGGTTCCTCAAACGGAATCTCCACCGGCGTGACAGGCTCTTCAAACGGAATCTCGACCGGCGCAACGGGTTCCTCAAACGGGATCTCCACCGACGCGACGGGTTCCTCAAACGGAATCTCTACCGGCGCGACAGGCTCCTCAAACGGGATCTCAGCCGGCGCGACAGGCTCTTCAAACGGAATTTCGACCGGCGCAACAGGCTCTTCCACCGGAATCTCCACCGGCGCGACGGGTTCTTCAAACGGAACCGCAACCGGCGTCACGGGCGCGACATACGGCGTCGCCGCGGGCGCGGGCGGTGTTTCCACCGGGGGCGCTGCCGGCGCGGGCGCTTCGGCCGCGGGCAGATCGAACAGATCGCCGGACGCCTCGCTGTCCAAATGCTGCGGCTGGCGGTTCTTCTTTCTCTCCTTGCGGCGGCGCAGGAAGGACCGGCGGTTTTCCTCTTCCCCGTTCTGGTCGGTCATCACGGCGATATACTCGTCCATCAGACCGGAGAGGTCGCCCTCCTTGATCGGGGCTTCCTCGTGGGTATAGCGGTGGTAGGCCGGCGGTTCCGGCGGCGTCATCTTGATCTCCGGGAACGACAGCACGTCGTCAAACGCGCGGTTCGTCTCCTTCGCGAGCTCTTCGGCGGCCGTTTCGGCGGGCGTCGACGCCATCTGCTGCGCCTGGGTATAGGCGCTCGGCGCTGGCTCCTTTGCGGAAAACTGCTTGATAAAGTCGTCTACCGCGCCGGACAGCGCTTCCTTATTTTCGCGCGCACGCACCGTGTCGGCGATTGAACGGGCCGGCTGCTGCTGCGCCTGCGGCGCGGGTCGGCTCGCCGGCTGCTGCGCCTTGGTCTTATCGTAGGCCTGATTCAGCTCGTCCAGGCTTTTCGGTCTGTAAGGTGCCAAACCTCATCACATCCTTTTTCTGGCTTTGCGTTTCGGCGGATCACTGGATCCCTTTTTCCAAAACGACCTCAATCATATCCCGAATGCTCTTCAGATTATCCATAATCATATTGTTTTCCGTACGGATCTGGACGGAGTTTTCCATCGCCTGCCGTACGATGCCGCGGCTCTTTTCGTTCGCGTGGGCAACAATTTCTTCGGCCTTTTCCTGCGCGGCAGCCTTGGTCTGGTTGACCGTTTCGGTCAGCTGCATGAACACACTCGCGACCACTTCGTCCTTGTTGTCCGGCTGAACCGTGAAATACATGCCGTTTTCCTTAAGCGCGGTTTCAATCTCCTGGTACTTCGCTTCCATCTCCTCGCCCCAGGCGATCGCGTTGCGGTACTCCTCCTGCAGCATTTCGATGTAGCGGTCCACTTCTTCAATATTGTAGCCTTCCGGCTGAGTGGAAAAAAGCTGATTTGCCATCCTTGTTTCCTCCCGGTGGATATATCAAAAAATATTATACTCTAAACAGCGTTAAAATTCAACAGAAAGCCGAGAAATTCACTGAAATTTAATCAAAATCAAACTCGTCCTCGTTTTTGAGCCGGAAGACGTCGAACACGCGCAGCAGCGTCACGTCGTCGCGCACCCGGATATAGGCTTCGCTGTCGTCGTACTGCATCACGCGGAAGATCACCACGTCCCCGTCGGAATCCGTCGGCGACACGACCGCGAACTGCCGTTCGCCGAGGAACACGAGGTCAAGGAATTCATATTCTCCCGTCTGTCCGTCGGTGTCCGTAATCGTCACGACGGCGCTTTCTGCTTCGTCGTTCAGCTGATCCAAAAGGCTGCTCATGCGTTATCCTCCTCTTTCGGGCGGCGCTTCGGCAGATCGAAGCGGTAGATCTCCTGCGATTCGATATCCACGTCCTGCACCATGATCGGCTGGATCCCCGCGTTGGCGGAGACCGTTGTGATCAGCGTTTTCGCGAACGGGAACAGCTCGCGGAACGTATCGACATGGATGAATTCCTTTTCCACCTGTTTTTTGATCTGGAACAGCCCCGTCACGGTCGCCTTGACGTTCAGCACGTCGGGCTTTTCCTTGTCGAAGACCTCGACGGTCATCGTCCCTTCGCAAAGGTCGGGCTGCATGTAGCGCACGTTGTGCGACACCTTGTTGGAAAGCTTGAGCTGCACCTTGCCCTGAATCTTGTTCTGAAAGACCAGCTCCCGAACCTTGTAGGCCTTCATCTGTACGTTTGCCATCTTGCGCCTCCGTTATTTCTTTTTCAGGTATTCGAACGGCAGAAGCGGGAATACCGCCGCCTCCCGCAAATAGTTTTTGAGCTTCTCGTTCTGCGGCGAAGGGGCCGCCACGGACTGCGCCCGCACACCCGCCAGCCGGCCGATCAGACCGGCGCGCAGCAGGTGAAATTCGCTTGACAAAAACGCGATCCGATCCGTCGGGATCCCTTTGTCCGCCAGCAGCGCCGCCGCGTTGACAAAGTTTTCGTAGGTCGTCGTCGACCGGTCCTCCAACAGAATCCGCCCGTCGTCGATCCCGTTTTCCAAGAGGATCTCCCTGATCGCCTGCGCTTCGCTTTTTTCCTGGTCGTCATGGACGACGCCGCCGCAGGGCACGGCAATCACGGCCGGGTGCTCGCGCAGATACGCGGCCGCTGTTTCGGCGCGCATACGCAGCATCTCCTCCGCCTCGGTCCCGCGGACCCGGCAGCCGAGAATCAATAAGGCGTCCGGCGCCGTGTCGCAGCTGCCGCGGCTCGCGCGCGCTTCCAGCGCGGCAAACGCGCCGCCCAGCGCCAAAGGCAGCAGCCAGATCTTCTTTTTCATGCGCATACCTCCTGTATTATCTTATCCAGTATAACATAAACGAACCCTAAATGGAAGAAAAGATCTTCAATTTCTTTGACATTTCCGCTTCCGCGCAAAAAAAGAGTGGACTTTTTGATTTTTCGTGGTATAATAGAATGAACTGAGAACGGACGAAAGGATGTTTCGCTTTTACGAACGTCCCGGAAAGGTGTTTTATGAAACTCAAAGATTCGCTCGAACGCAGGGCGGCCGGCTTCACGCTGGACCGGCTGCTGCGTTATATCAACAAGGATCCGCAGAAGAACATTCTGCGGCTGTTGAACCGTACGGAATTTCTGCTCGGCGGGATCTTTCCCAAGAAGAATCTCGACGGCATGAAGGAAGTTATCCGTGCGGGCAAGGGCGTTTACTATGATTTTGCCATAAATCTGCTGCGCGACACGGATCACGACTATCTCAAGAAGTTCCTGCTCGCCGCCGGTGTCGGCGCGGGCATTCAGGGCACCAAGAAGGTCCGCGCGAACCGCGACGTCTACCATTGCAACATCCCGTTCCTCATCCTGATGGACCCGACCAGCGCGTGCAACTGCCACTGCAAGGGCTGCTGGGCCGCGGAATACGGCCACAAGAACCACCTTTCGCTCGATGAGATGCGCTCCGTCGTCTCGCAGGGCAAGGCGCTCGGCACCCATATCTATATGCTCACGGGCGGCGAGCCGCTGCTGCGCAAAAAGGACCTCATCACGCTTTGCGAAGAGAATCCGGACTGCGCCTTCCTCGCCTATACCAACGCCACGCTGATTGACGAAGCGTTCTGCGACGAACTGCTGCGCGTGGGCAACATGACGCTCGCGCTGTCGATTGAGGGCAGCCAAAAAACGACCGACGCGCGGCGCGGCGAAGGGATGTACGACGCGGCGGTGCGCGCGATGGCGCTGCTCAAGGAAAAGGGCATCCTCTTCGGCATGTCCGTCTGCTACACCCGCGAAAACGTCGACATGGTCACGAGCGAAGCGTTCCTCGACAAGATGGTCTCGCTCGGCGTCAAGTTCGGCTTCTACTTCAACTATATGCCGGTCGGCTCCAACGCTTTGCCGGAGCTGATCCCGACGCCGGAGCAGCGCGCGTATATGTACCGTTGGCTGCGTCAGACGCGCAACGGCGAAACGGGCAAGCCGCTGTTCGTCATGGACTTCCAGGACGACGGCGAATATGTCGGTGGCTGTATCGCCGGCGGACGGCGCTACTTCCACATCAACGCCGCGGGCGACATGGAGCCCTGCGTGTTCATCCACTTCTCCGATTCCAACATCCGCGAAAAGACGCTGCTTGAGGGGCTGCAAAGCCCGCTGTTCATGGCGTACTACCACAGCCAGCCGTTCAACGACAACCATCTGCGGCCCTGCCCGATGCTCGAAAACCCGCAGTGTCTGCGCAGCATCATCGAACAGACCGGGGCGAAGTCGACCAACCTTGAGGGCGAGGAGACCGCCGACGCGCTGTGCGCGAAGTGCGACAAGTTCGCCGCCGCATGGGCGCCCGTTGCCGAAGAACTCTGGAACAGCAATCCGCACCCGAACCCGAAGACGCAGTTCTACCGCGACACGCCGGAGGGAAGACTCGAAGCGGAAACCGAAACAGAATAACAAAAATGCCGTGGCGTGTTCCACGGCGTTTTTTTGTTACGCTTCCGGCGTTTGTTCTTCGGCGCTTTCCCACGGCAGGGGCTTGCCCTTTTTCGTGTAATGCTTTTCAATGAGGCGCGCCTTGTCGAGGCGGCGCAGCCTGTTCCAGAGCGCGTCGACCTCCGCGGCGGCCTTTTGCGCGTCCTGTTCCAGCCGCGCTTCCATATTGTAGGTCAGCAGATTGACCCCGCAGTGCGGGCAGGTCTGCTTGAGATAAAACAGCTTCAGTTTGCCACCGCAGTGCGGACAGAATTTATCCTCTTTCATCGATTGCACCTCCGGTCGTCTCTTCCGCTTCCGCCAGCCGCTCTCTTCGCAGCTTCATTTCGGCGCGGATCTCCCGCAGCTTGTCGCCGCGCAGGGAGTAGAAATGGAACGGGATAATGGCAAGCAGGCTCGTGATTGCCGGGAACACCGTAAAGAACGCCCACAGCCAGAACTGCGTCGGCTGGCCGAACGCCTCGGTGCAGCGGGAGATCGTCTCGGTCGTCCCGTCCGGCAAAACCTGCTCGGTCACGAAATAGCCGATCACGGGCAGCAGCGCCGTACCGAGCGACGTCGACAGCCGTCCCTGCAGCTTGCCCACAAAGGTCAGAACGGAAAACGCCATGCCCTCGTTGCGGATGCCGGTCTTCCATTCCATGTAGTCCACCGTATCGCCGATGATTTCCGTCGAGACGACGGAGTTGTAGGCGTCGAACACGCCGGACAGGATGTTCTTCGCCGCGATGATCGGGATCACGATGTACCACACGTCGTAGTGCCGGCTGCCGGCAAAGAACGCGAGTGTCCCGAGAATCGCGGGGATCACTTTGTTGATGATCATCAGCTGGCGGTTGTCGAAGCGCTTTTTTACCAGCGCGATCGTCGCCATGCCGACCAGACCGCCGAGCCCGCCGACGACGGAGATGACCGAGCTCCAGCTCATCAGGTTGAGCACCTCGGTGTAATAGAACGCGCCGAAGACGCCCGCCACGGCAGAGACCGTTCCGAGAACGTTGCTGAGAATAATCAGCAGCAAGGGCTTATTCTTGCCGAGAAAGCGGAACGCGTCGAAAAAGCTCGTCTCCTCCACCTGCTGGACCACGCGCTCCTTGACGAAGAGGCCGGCGAGGCTGAACAGCCCCACGATGAACACCGCCGAAACCACGCCGCAGGCCGCGAAGACCTCCTTGAGCGACCATGCGATCTTGCCGTTATTGGAAAGGTCGATCATCACCGGCAGCATCACCACCGTCGCGATACCGCCGATCAGACCGCTGAGAAAGCGTGCCGTCGCAATCGCGCGGGTGCGGTCGGAGGGAGAGGGACTCAGCGCGGCGGAAAGGCTCCAGTAGGGCACGTCGCCGAGCGTGTAGAAGAACTCCCACATCAGGTAGGAGATGTACATGTAGACGATCTTGACCGTCAGCTCCCGCGTGTTCTGCAGCAGCAGCGGACCGCCCCAGAACAGGATCGTGCTGATCGCCAGCGGGATCGGGACGAACAGCAGCCAGGGCCGCAGCTTTCCGTAGCGCGTGCGGGTCTTGTCCACAATGCCGCCCATGATCGGGTCGTTGACCGTGTCCCAGATACCGAGAATCAGCAGCATCGTCGCCACGGCGCCGGTCGGAATGCCGAAGACCTTGACGAAGAACAGCGACAGATAGGAACCGGAGAACATCCCGTAGCTGAAGCACTGTCCCCCGTTCGCGAGACCGAACAGCAAATTCTCCCGAACGCCGACATAGCGGACTTCCTTTTTGGTCTCTTTCATCATATTTCCCCCGTTTCCTGATACAGAATCAATGCAGGGTATCGCAAAAAGCCGTCGCGGGGACGGCTTTCTATTGCAAAACAGAACCTTACTTTTCGCCGAGCAGCTTGGCCAGCTCCTCCATAAAAGTGTTGATATCCTTGAACTGACGGTAGACCGACGCGAAGCGGACATACGCCACCTCGTCGAGTCCCTTGAGCTTTTCCATCGCCATTTCGCCGATCCGCACGCTCGTCACCTCGCGGTCGAGCGAGTTTTGCAGCTCCTGCTCGATTTCGGAGACGACGGTTTCGATCTGCGCGATCGACACCGGCCGCTTTTCACACGCGCGCAGCATACCGTTGAACAGCTTGACGCGGTCGAACGCTTCGCGCGACTTGTCTTTTTTGACAACGATGATCGGCACCGTCTCAATGATTTCGTAGGTTGTAAAGCGCTTGCCGCAGGCAATGCACTCCCGTCTTCTGCGAATGCGTTCGCCCTCATCGGTCGGACGCGAATCGATCACTTTGCTTTCGCTGCAGGCGCAAAACGGACATTTCATAGGCTGGTTCCTTCCCTTCAACAGAAGTTATCCTATATATTGTAGCACAAAATTTCGCCGGAGACAATATGTATTTCAAAATTATTTTTCAAAGCGTTTCAGCAGCGCTTCGGTCTCTTCGGCTTCCCGACGCAGCGCAAAAAGGAACGCGCGGGTCTCTTCGTCGCGCAGCAGCAGCGCCCCGACCCGGCGGACGCGGTGCAAGAAGCGGTGACGGATCGCGGCCTCCCCCGCGTGGCGCGCGAGCGGACAGATCCCGCGGCCGCGTGCGTCGACCCTGACGCGGATGCGTCCGTCATCCGCCGGCAGCGGCAGAAACGGGAACACCATACACGAAAGCGGGCGCTCCTCCCGTTTGCAGACGCCGCCGCAGACGGCAAGCCGGCGGCAGTTTTGTTCGATCACGCGAAACGGCGTCGGTTCCCCGGGGAAGAGCAGCATCCCTGTGCAGTCGTCGCCTTTGCAGCAGGCTTTGTCGCAAAGCAGGCCGCAGTCTTCGCGCAGCGGCGTGCTGTTTTGCAGCAGCCGCCGGGCGGTTCGATAGATTCTTTCCTGTTTTCGCGTCATGCGTCATCACCCGTACCAATGTACCATATTCCGCCGTTTCCCGTCAAGTCCCGGCGGCAAAAGACGGCGCTTTCGGTTTTTTTCGCGGGCGCGCCATGCTTCGACAGGCTTCGACGCCGCGCTGTGGTATACTGGCAGCGCAAACACAAAATCTTGTTGTAAGGAGCGATTGTCATGTCGAACCAACCGAACCAGTCCCCGCTGTTTATGAAGACCTTCTCCCCCGAAATCCGCAGGCAGATGGAGCTTGCGATCCTCTGCGGGCGGCTCAACTGCGCCCTTTGCGGCAGCGAGATCTGGGACACGATCCCCTGCGCGGGAGAAGCGCCGACGCCGGAGGAGGTCGTCGCCTGGGCGGCGCTGGAAGTTTTGCGGCGGACGGCCGCGGCGGAAAACGAAGAAAATTGAATAAGCCGCCGCGAAAGTTGTTTCGAAGCCTTGCAAACGGGCGCTGAATATGCTATACTGAACCGAATGGAAAAAGACGGGGAAGTGTGAGTATGTTCCAACTTGGGTTTGACAACGACAAGTATATCCGGATGCAGTCCGAGCATATCCGCGAACGGATGAGCCAGTTCGGCGGCAAGCTGTACATGGAGTTCGGCGGCAAGCTGTTCGACGACAACCACGCGTCACGCGTTCTGCCGGGCTTTCAGCCGGACAGCAAGCTGCGGATGCTGCTGCAGCTGAAGGACGAGGCGGAAATCGTCATCGCCGTTTCCGCAGGCGCGATCGAAAGCAAAAAGCTGCGGTCCGACCTCGGCATCAGCTATGAGCTGGAAGTGCTGCGGCTCGTCGATCTCTTCCGCTCGGTGGGACTGTACGTCGGCTCGGTCGTCATCACCCAGTACAACGGCCAGACGTCCTCCGACGCGTTCAAGGCGAAGCTGACCGCGCTCGGCCTTTCCGTGTTCACCCATTACAAGATTGAGGGCTACCCCTCCAACGTGAAAAAGATCGTCTCTCCCGAGGGCTACGGCAAAAACGAATATATCGAGACCTCGCGCCGCCTGATCGTCGTCACCGCCCCGGGCCCGGGCAGCGGCAAGATGGCGACCTGCCTGTCGCAGCTGTACCATGAGCACCTGCGCGGCATCAACGCCGGCTACGCGAAATTCGAAACCTTCCCGATCTGGAACCTCCCGCTGAACCACCCGGTCAACCTCGCCTATGAGGCCGCGACCGCCGACCTCAACGACGTCAACATGATCGACTCGTTCCATCTCGAGGCCTACGGCGTTGCGACCGTCAACTACAACCGCGATATCGAGGTCTTCCCCGTCCTCAACGCGATTTTCGAAAAGATCTACGGCGAATCGCCCTATAAATCCCCGACGGATATGGGCGTCAACATGGTCGGCAACTGCATCATCAGCGACAAGGCTGTCTGCGAAGCCTCGCGCCAGGAGATCATCCGCCGCTACTACAAGGCGCTGTGCGATCTGCGCAAGGGCTACGACAGCGCGAAGGAGATCGAGCGGCTCGAGCTGGTCATGAACAAGGCCGGCGTTACCGTCGCCGACCGCGCGGTCGTGACGCGCGCCAAGGCCGTCGCCGCCGAAACGGACGCCCCCGCCGCCGCGATCGAGCTGCGCGACGGGACGATCCTCACCGGCAAGACCAAAAAGCTGTTCGGCGCGACGACCGCGCTGATCCTCAATGCGCTGAAGTACCTCGCCGGGATCGACGACGCGCATGACCTGATCCCCTCCTCGTTTATCGAGCCGGTACAGGCGCTGAAGGTCGACTATCTCGGCAGCAAGAACCCGCGCCTGCATATCGACGAGGCGCTCGTGGCGCTTTCGGTCAACGCCTCGCGCGACGAGGCCGCCGCGCTGGCGCTGCGGTGTCTGCCGCAGCTGCACGGCACGGACGCCCACTGCTCGGTGATCCTCTCCACGGCCGACGCCGGCGTCTTCCGCAAGCTGGGGATCAACCTCACCTGCGAGCCGGACTACGAGAACGACAATCTCTATCACATCTAAGAAACAGCCTATCAAAAAACCCGCCCGGTGTTCGGGCGGGTTTGCTATTGTGTCTCAGTTGTGCAATGTCGCAATGTGGATGCCGGCGATCCAGACCTCCTGCCAGTAGACGGTGTCTTCATAGAGGACGCCCGAAACGTAGCTGTCGAACAGCTCTTCGCCGTTTTCCGCGTCGATCTGCCGCAGCGCGAGGTCGCGCAGAGCGGGTTCCTCGAGCGCCTGCGCCTGTTCTGTCAGCCGGCTGCGCCAGTAATCGGACAGCCTGCCGTCCGGGGAAGTCGAGACATAGGACAGCAGGTCCTCCATGATCTGCCGCAGACTGTCCAGATCGGTTCGGACGCGGTTGGAAACATAGCTGGTCGCCGCCTCTCCGTAAAGGTCCCAGACCGGCGGCTCCAGGTATCCTTCGGCCGCTTCCCATGTGATGCCGTGCTCGCGCAGGCGGGTCAGTCCGTCACTGCCGGTCTCAAGGACGCGGACGGTCGTTTCCCACGCCGTTTCTTCCTCCGGCAGCGGCAGCACCTGCGGGAACACCAGATTGACTTCGGTGTGCCGTCCGCTGCCGTGCACCGCGGCGGCGCGCAGGGCAAAGCGGTAGCTTTCGCCCTTTTCCTCAATCTTCCGCTCTTCGGAAAGTCCCCGCAGCGGAATCAGCAGACAGACGCTCAGCTGCAGCACGCAGACGAGCAGCCACGCGATGATTCGTTTCGCTTTCATGCGTCGGTCACCTGCCCTTCTTCGGGTTTCGCCTGCAGGGCCTGCATCGCCTTTTGCTTGCGCGAGAGCGCCGCCTTATTGATTACCAGCAGCAGCAGACCGAAGCAAAGCAGGATCACGCCCTTGAGCCAGAGGTCAAACTCCGCGTGCCAGATCAAGAAGCCCGCGAGGGTACAGACCGACAGACAGCCGAGATTGATCTTAAACAGCGCGTTTTCCTTCGCGCCCTGCAAAATCAGCAGCGCCGCGAGCACGAGCGTCATGCTTTGAAAGATCACCGTCCGCCGCGTGTCGGCGTCGTCCTCTGTCAGGAACATGGCGGTATAGAATACCTTGGCGGCAAAGAAGATGCAAAGCTGCAAAACGCGCAGCGGGTCGTGCCGCAGCACCTTGCGGTTGGCGATGACTGCCGCAATGGGCAGCAGCGCCAATAGCGCGAAACCGGCCAGCATCACGGGCGTAAACTTCCATTCATAGGGCAGCGAGAACAGCACGCCCGCCGAGGCGATCAACAGCAGCGCCAGCGCGAACGGCAGCGAGAGATAGCGCGTGGCCAGCGGCCGTTCGCCGCCGACGCCGTCCAGCGCGTAAAGCGCGATCGCGCACGAAAGCAGCATCGGGAACACGCCGGTATCGAGCAGCGCGGCGCAGCCGACCGCCCACGCGGCGCCCGCGAAGAGACAAAACCAAAGACCGACGCGCCGCCGCTGGGCGTCGAGCTTCGGCAGCACCGCCTTCGCCGCGAGAAGGCCCGCGGCCGTCAAAGCGGCAAAGATCAGCAACACCGTCAGCTTCGCGTTTTGCTCCGTCATCGGCTCCAGCGCCTTCCAGTCCTCCACCGCCGTACAGGCGAACGAGGTAATGCCGCCGAAGAAGATCACCAGCCCGGCCAGCGAGCGCAGCAGTAAAAACGCGGGCAGCACCAGCAAGGACCCCAGGATCGCGAGCGTCGGGTAATCGGGAACGGACCGCTGCAGCGCGCAGAGCATGGCGGCTGTGGCGACCAGACCGAGCGACCAGAGGACGCCGCCGCTTTCCGCGTGGGCGGCGCTGTCGCGCTTTTGCAGCAGGACGTACAGCGCGTACCCCTGTCCCAGAAGCAGCGGCAAAAACGAACAGCTGTAGCGCACCCAGAGCGGGAGCGATTCCCAGCCGTTGAGGAACACCAGCAGCACGCCGGCGGCGATGAACAGGCTGGCCAGCACCGTGAACACGATCTTCACCGTGCCGCGGTACCCGGCCGGCGGCTCGAGCGACGTGTTGCGCTTTTCGCCGTAAAGCAGCTCCTCCGCCGGAACGTCCAGCGCGTCGCACAGCAGCAAAAGCATATCCAGACTCGGCTGCGTGCGGCCGGTCTCCCAGCCGGAGATCGTCTGCCGCGTCACATGAATCCGTTCGGCAAGCGCGTCCTGCGTCAGCGAACGCCGGGACCGCGCGCGTTTGATATTTTTGGAAATTTTGGTCATACGGGTTTCCTCCTTTCCGCCTTTATCATAGCACAAAAACGCAAAAAAGTCACGCAATGATTTGTTGCATTTGAAAAAGTCCGCTTTCTTTGACGAAAGTGTAAATTATCTGTTTAACACCTGTTAATAATTTGCGAACCTCGTTGACAAATTGGTACAGATTTCGTTAAAATGTGTAATTGTAAACTCGGCGAAATCTCTCAAGGGGGTTCTCTCAATGCTTCCCGCTGTGGAAAACGAAAGCTGCTTTGCCTATCTCAAACGCTGCACTGCCATCTATCCCGACGTCTGGATGATGCAGCACTTCGGCGTGCGCTACCGCAAGTCGGAGATGTTCCGCGACATCGACGCGCTCTCCGCCTATTTCCAGAATGAACTGGGTCTGCGCCGCGGCGACGTCTATACCGTCTTTATGACGACGACCGTGCAGGGGATTCTGACCTTCTACGCCCTTTCGCAGATCGGCGTGATCGCGAACATCGTTCACCCGCTGATGAGCACGGCCTTTTTGAAAGAGACGCTTGCGGACGTCAATGCCAAAGGCGTGATGATCCTCGACATCCTTTCGAAGGACCATGTGAAAACGATCAACGAAAGCGGGCTGCCCTGCGTCGTCTGCTCTTCGTCTGACTATGCCGAAGGGATCAAAAAATACGGCACCATGGCCGGCGAAACAATCGCCAAGGCCGTTTTCCCGAAATTCAAAAACGCGACGCCCTACCGCGATATTATCCGTAGCCAGGGCACGTTCACGCCGGTGGAAAACAACGCCGACGACACCGCGGTCTATCTCAACGGCGGCGGCACGACGGGCAAGAGCAAAACGATCAAGCTGACGCACCGCGCGATCAACGAGCTGGTGCAGCGCGTGTCCGACCTCGACGAGATCCACGACCCCGGCGAGGAGGCGGAGATCATCGTGCTGCCGATGTTCCATTGCTTCGGCCTTTGCGTCGCGATCCATATGGCGCTTTGCAACTCGGCGCGGATTATCCCGATGATGCAGTTCGACGCGCGGATCTTCAACCGCCTTTGCAAGCAGAACCTTGTCATCGGCTACGGCGGCATCCCGCTGATGTTCCAGAAGCTGATGCGCGAAAAGCACTTTGAGGGCCCGTGGCTCAATAACGTCCGGCTGATGTTCTGCGGCGGCGACGACTGCAGTGACGTCTTCCTTGACACGTTCAACGGCTACTTTGAAAAATGGGGCGCGGTCGGCCGCCTGCGGCAGGGCTACGGCCTGACGGAGATCGGCTCGGTCTGCTGCACGAATTCCAACACGGACTACCGGCCCGGCTCCATCGGCAAGGCGCTGCGCGGCGTAACGGTGCAGATCTGGGACGACGATCATAAGGAACTGCCGAACGGCGAGATCGGCGAAATCGTCGTGTCCGGCCCGACGATCATGGAAGGCTACTACACGCCCGACGGTCCCGAAGACCTCGGCCTTTACACGGACGAAAACGGCGTCAAATGGGTCCTCTCGGGCGACCTCGGCTACCGCGACGACGACGGCTATTTCTTCTTCTCGGGCCGCAAAAAGCGCATGATCATCATCTCCGGCTACAACGTCTATCCCTCCGATATCGAAAAGAAGCTGTCCGAACTGCCCCAGATCAAGGACGTCTGCGCGGTGCAGGGCTGGCAGAACGAGCGCTCCATCGTGCGGCTGTTCGTCTCGCTCAAGCAAAGCGTGGACGAAGAGGCGTTCCGGGAGACGATCTGCAAGATGTGTCTCGAAAACTTCTCCAAGTTCTATGTCCCGCGCGAGATCATCTTCCTCAAGGAGCTGCCGCAGACGCCGCTGATGAAGGTGGACTTCATGCAGCTGACCCAGCGCAAGCCGGAGGACCCGGTCTATCCCCAGAAATAACACGAAACGGACTGTGTGAAAGCAGTCCGTTTTCTATTATAGAACGCCGGGAAGGTTTAAAAATTTCTTAAACCTCCCGTCTGCCGTTGACAGTTCTGTCTGAAACCCGATATAATGAAAAAAACCGATGAAAAAAGGAAGAGGTCGCACATGAAAAAAAGAATCGCCGCCGGGCTGCTTTGCCTGTTGATGCTGCCCGTCTGGGCGCTGTTTGCCGCGGGAAAAAGCGGATCGCTGGACGCATCCGTCGCCGCCGAGACCAGAGCGCTCGCCGTCGAAATCGAAAGCGAAGGCGTCGTGCTGCTGAAAAACGAGGACGGCGCGCTGCCGCTGCGTCATAAACGCGTCAACGTCTTCGGCGCGGGCTCCGTTCAGCCGTTTTACGGCGGGGCCGGCTCGGGCGCCGTGACGACCGACGATCCCGTCAGTCTGTATGAAGCGCTGGAAAGCGCGGGCATCGCGTACAACCCCGCGCTGAAACAGCTTTACGAAAAGCATGTGCGCGCCTTTTCGCCGAAAACGGACAACACGGTGATCAACAATCTCCTGCAGCTCGCGCTCGCGAAAAGCGCGCTCGACGAAATGCCGGTGAAGTATCTGACCGACGCCGTCATGCGGCAGGCGACCGCGTTCAGCGAGACGGCGCTGCTCGTGATCAGCCGCACCAGCGCGGAGGGCAGCGACCTTTCCGCCGACACGCTGCGGCTTTCCAAAGAAGAAACGCGCCTGGTGGAAACAGTGACGTCCGCTTTCTCCGAGGTGATCGTGCTGTTCAACACCGGCAACGTGATGGAGATGGGCTGGCTGGAGCAATACGACAGTATCAAGGCCGCGCTGCTGGTCTGGATCCCCGGCGAATTCGGCTTTGAGGGCGCGGCGAAGGTGCTCTCGGGCGAAGTCTCCCCCTCGGGCAGGCTCGCGGACACCGTCGCGTACCAAATCGAAGATCACCCGTCCTCGGTCTGCTTCGGCACCCACGCCTACGACAACGGCGAGCACTATGTCGAATACAGCGAGGGCATCTACGTCGGCTACCGCTATTTTGAAACTTTCGCGCCGAAAAAGGTGCAGTTCCCGTTCGGCTACGGACTCTCGTACACCGCCTTTGCAAAAACGGACGCCTCCTTCGTCCGTACCGGCGACGCCCTTCAGGCGCAGGTCACGGTCCGCAACACGGGCGACTGTCCCGGCAAGGAGGTCGTACAGCTCTATTACAGCGCGCCTTACACGCCCGGCGGGATTGAAAAAAGCGCCGTGGTCCTCGGCGCGTTTGCGAAAACGAAGCTGCTCATGCCCGGCGAAAGCGAGCGCGTAACGCTTTCTCTGCCGCTGCGCGAGATGGCGTCCTACGATCAGGCAGACAAGCAGGCGTATGTCCTCGACGCGGGCGAGTACCGGCTCTTTTTCGGCGACAGCGTCCGCGCGCCCTGCGCCGAAACGACCTTCCGGTTGGAGGAGACCGTCTACAAGACCGACGACAAAACCGGCGCGCCGATCCGCAACCTGTTCTCGTCCGCCGATAACGGCTTGTCCGTGCTTTCGCGCAAAGACGGCGCCGTGCCCGCGCTGCGGCAGCTGACCGCGGACGACAGTGTCAAGAACAAAGACGTCCTCCCCGCCCCCGCAACCGGCGGAGAAGCGCCGAGAATCGGCGTCAAATACGACACGCCGATTACGCTGCGGGATGTTGCCGCCGACGAAAGCAAGTGGGAAGCCTTCCTTGACCAGCTGACGCTCGACGAAATGATCGACCTCGTGATCCATTCCGGCTATGAAACGCAGGGCGTCGCGCGGCTCGGAATTCCGGCAACGGAAGACAACGACGGCCCATCCTCCGTCAAGGGCAGACACGGCCTTGTCTATGTCGACAGCGGCACGGCCTATCCCTGTGAAACGGCGATCGCCTGCACCTGGAACGCCGCGCTGGCCGAACGGCTCGGCGAAGGAGCCGGCAAGGAAGCGGCGTCGATGGGCGAGGATGTCTGGTACGCCCCCGCCGTGAATCTGCACCGCAACCCGATGGGCGGCCGGAACTTCGAATATTTTTCGGAAGATCCGCTGCTGTCCGGCGTCTGCGGCACGGCGATCATCCGCGGCGCCAACCGCTATGAGCTTGTGACGACCGTCAAGCATTTCGTGATGAACGATCAGGATTCCAACCGCGGCGAACTGTTCACCTGGGCAAATGAGCAGACGATCCGCGAGCTGTATCTGCGTGCGTTCGAGCGGCCCGTCAAGGAAGGCGGCACCGTCGGCGTGATGAGCGCCTTTAACCGGATCGGCCCTGACTGGTGCGGCGCGAGCAGCGCCCTGCTGCAGGATCTGCTGCGCAAGGAGTGGGGCTTTGACGGCTATGTAATCTCGGATTACTCCATCAACTTCACCGGCAAAGGCTACATGAGTCCCGTCATCGCCGTCTACAACGGCAACGACACGATGCTGACCGGCGTCTGGTCGCTGCAAAAGCCGTCGCATGTGATCGCCATGAAAGAGGCGTACCGGCGCGATCCGGTCGGCTTCGGCACGGCGCTGCGCGAAGCGGTCCGCCACCTTTGCAAGGGCAAGATGCACACCAAAGCGTTTTTGCATCCGGAGCGGCAGTACGACGATTCGCTCCTCGACGCGCTGGACACCCCGCGCGAATGGAACTTCTCGTTCCCCTATCTGTTCTCTCTGCTGCGCTATGTTCTGAACAACATTGCCAATGTTATAATCTACCTGTTCCGCTATATTCTTTAAGAGGTGACCGAAATGAAAAAGACGCTTTCCGCGCTTCTTTGTCTGATCCTTTGTTTTATCTTCGCGTTCGTCGCGTTTGCCGGAACGCCGCCGGCCGATTTTTCGACGGCGGCCGACCTGCTGGATTTTGTCATCGTCAGCAAAGCGTACACGACGCCGCTGCGCATCGTGCCGGCCGTTCTGACAAAGGACGGCGAAAGCCGCAACGTCTATCTCGTCGCGCTGCTGGGCATGAAAACGGTCGGCGGCCAGGTCAACAGCCAGAACGGCGGCGGCACCGGCGTCTATGCCGCGTTTGTCAAAGACGTCTTGCTGCAGACCGTCCCCGCGGGCGCGGCGCTGGTCTTCGCCGGCCACAGTCTCGGCGGCATGACGGCGCAGCATCTGCGCTGCGACAAACAGCTGCAGGAAACGTATGAGATCCTCAACGTGCTGTGCGGCGGCTCTCCACTTGAAGAAGTTGAAGGCGAGGGCGAAGGCTCTCTGCACCGGCTGACGGACATTCTGGACATGATCCCGTATATCCGCAGCACGTCTCTTTGCGCCCTCATCCGCCAGATCCGTACGGCGCACCGCGAAAACGGCCACTACTTCCTGAACCCGGACGGCGCCCACAATGAATCCTACGTCCGCAACGACGTCTGGGGCGACTATGACGTGTTCGGCGAAAAGGGAGGCGGCGCCGCGCTGCGCTTTAACCCCGCTGATATTTGCGCTTACGGCGACGCCGCGGCGCGCTGAAACAAAACAAAAGCATGAAGGAGGCACCCATAATGAAACAACGCGTTCTCTCTGTATTCCTTTGCATCGCCTTGCTGCTGAGCCTGCTGAGTCTGACAGCGGGCGCAGTGGAACCGACCCGCTATGTCGTGCTCGGCGATTCCATCGCGTACGGCTCCGGGCTTTCCAACCCGAAAGAGGCCGTCTACGGCAAAATCGTCGCCGACACCAACGGCTACGCCTATGAAAACTATGCCGTGCCGGGACACACCACCGCCAACCTGCTGCGCAGGATGGAAACCGAAGCTGTCCGCGCGGCGATTCAAAGCGCCGATATCATCAGCATTTCCATCGGCGGCAACAACTTCTTGCTCGGCAATATCAACGGGCTTTTGTACGACGGGATCGTCACGCAGAATTACGCCCGCTTTGACGAGATCGCCGCTGGCTTTTACGAGGATCTGGGCACGATCATCAACGAGATCCGCGCGCTGAACGCGGATACGGCGATTGTGCTGCAGACGCTTTACAATCCGCAGACCGGCTATGTCGGCGACGTCTATCAACGCGGCGCGGACCGGCTCAACGCGAAGCTTTGGGCCTTTGCCGAAGCAAATCCGGGAGAGATCCTTGTCGCGGATGTGGCGCAGGCACTGACCGATTCGGAAAAAGACTTCGCCAAGGACCGCATCCACCCAAGCGCGCAGGGCAACGAAAAGATTGCGCGGGTCGTGCTGCAGACGCTGTTTGACAACGGCATCGGCAGCGAAACCGAACCCGTGATTCAAACGCCGGGCGCCGACGCGCGCGGCACCGGGATCTTCACGATCTTCGTGAATCTGTACGGACGCTTCTTCCATCTGCTGTCCGTGATCCGCCGCGTATTTGTACGGTAAACGAAAGGAGTGCTGACCATGTCTGTCATCGACGTTATCCACACCAGAAGAAGCGTGCGCACCTTTGACGGCAAGCCGCTGCGCGAGCGGGATATTCAAAGCATCATGGCGTATGCCGCGGCCGCCGAAAATCCGTTTCAGCTCCCGATCGCCTGGCAGCTGCTGGATGGGAAGGAGACCGGCCTTTCCAGCCCCGTGATCGTCGGCGAAGACGCCTTCCTTGCCGGCAAAATGCGGCGCGTTCCGAACGCCGAGGCCGCGTTCGGCTATTCGATGGAGCAGATCGTGCTCTATGCCGCGTCGATCGGCGTCGGCACCACCTGGATCGCCGGGACGATGGACCGCGACGCATTTGAGCGGGCGGTCAGCCTCGCGGACGGCGAAGTGATGCCGTGCGTCACGCCGCTCGGCTATCCGGCAAAAAAGATGTCGCTGCGCGAAACCGTGATGCGCAAGGGCGTCAGGGCGGACAGCCGTCTGCCGTTCGAAACGCTGTTCTTTGAAGGTGCGTTCGACCGTCCCCTCTCGCCTGAAAATGCGGGCAAACTGCAGGACGTGCTCGAAGCGGTGCGCCTTGCCCCGTCCGCCGTCAACAAACAGCCGTGGCGCGCCGTTGTCTGCGGCGACCGGGTCCACTTTTATGTAAAGCACAGCAAAGCCGTCGCGCCGGACGCCTGGGATATCCAGAAGGTGGATCTCGGCATCGCGCTCTGCCATTTCGCGCTGGCCGCGCAGGAATGTGGCATTCCCGCCGCGTTCGCAATTGAAGACCCCGGTCTTGCGGCCGATCCGGACACCGACTATATCGCAACCTATCTGCTGGAAGGATAACGGATGGATATCACTGTCAACGGCGTCAGGCTGTATTATGAAACAATCGGCAGCGGGAAACCGCTCGTCATGGTCCACTGCAACAGCATGGACCACAGAATCTTCCGCCGCGCGGCAAAGACGCTCGCGCAGCGCTACACGGTCTATCTCCCGGATTCCCGCGACCACGGCAAAAGCCAGAAGGTGAAAACGCTGCATTACGAGGACATGGCGGAGGATATGCTGCAGTTTATCCAAGTGCTCGGTCTCGAAAAGCCGGTCTTCTACGGCTTTTCCGACGGCGGAATCATCGGGCTGCTGCTCGCGTCCCGCTGTCCCGACCTGCTCTCCGCCCTCATCGTCAGCGGCGCGAGCCTGCGGCCGGACAGCACCAAAGATCTCCCGCTGCGGTTCTTCCGACTCTGGAGCCATGTCGACCGCAGCGACAAGATGCGCATCATGCTGCGCGAACCGGACATCACGGACGAGATGCTGCGCCGCATTCAGGTGCCGACCTTCGTGACCGCGGGAGAAAAAGACGTGATCAAACCCGATCACACCGCGCATATCGCCGAGACGATCCCCTGCGCAAAGCTGAAGATCTTTGCGAAGGCGGGTCACACGGGCTATATCATGCGCAGCACGAAGATCGCGGACTACATTTTATCCGTGCTGCCGGAAGACGCAGCGACATAATAGGAGGACACAACAATGAAACAACGACTGCTCGGCGGGCAACTGCCGGTTTCTGCCGTCGCCATGGGCTGCATGCGGTTGACGGATGCAAAAGAAACGCCGGACCGGGTCATCGGTACGGCGCTGGACTGCGGAATCGACTTTTTCGATCACGCGGATATCTACGGCGGCGGCCGGTGTGAAGAAGTCTTCGGCGACTGGCTTTCGTCGCACCCGTCCATGCGGGACAAGATCACGATCCAGACGAAATGCGGCATCCGCAAGGGCTGCTACGACTTTTCCAAAGCGCATATCCTTTCCGCTGTGGAAGGCTCGCTGCGCCGCCTGCGCACCGACCATGTCGACGTGCTTTTGCTGCACCGTCCCGACACGCTGATGGAGCCCGAGGAGGTCGCCGCGGCGTTCGACGAGCTGGAACGCGCCGGCAAGGTGCTCCGTTTCGGCGTCTCCAACCATAACCCGATGCAGATCGAGCTGCTGAAAACCGCGGTCAGACAGCCGATCGTGGCGGATCAGCTGCAGTTCTCTTTGCCGGAATCCGGGCTTGTGACATCCGGGCTGAACGTCAATATGAAGAACGCGGAATCCGTGATGCACGACGGCAGCGCGCTGGAATACCTGCGGATCAAAGGGATCACCATCCAGACGTGGTCGCCGTTTCAGGGCGGCTTCTTCGAAGGCCCGTTCATCGGCGACAACGAGAAATACCCCGCGCTGAACGAGGCGCTGCAGCGGCTGGGCGAACAGTACGGCGTTTCGCCGACCGCCGTCGCCGCCGCGTGGATTTTGCGCCACCCGGCGAACATGCAGCTGATTTCCGGCTCCGTGACGCCGCAAAGGATCCGCGAGATCGCCGCCGGCGCCGACGTCGAACTGACGCGCGAGGACTGGTACGCTTTGTATCTTGCCGCGGGCTTCCGCCTGCCGTAACCGCACAGACCCCCAATCTGAAACGAAACGAGGGACGCCTATGCAAATCGCAGCCAAAGTGCGAGAGATCTTCGCCACGCGCGAAGGCTGGTCCACCGAACCGGGCGAGCGGTTGAGCTATTATTCCTACTTTGCCGGGCAGAACATGATCTACACGCTGTTCAATGTGTGTCTCACGACCTATCTGCTGTTTCTCGGCGTGGACCCGATCAAATCCGCCGCGGTGATGCTGGCGGTCAAGATCTGGGACGCCGTGAACGACACGCTGTTCGGCGTGATCTTTGACGCGGTCAAATTCAAAAGCGGGAAAAAGTATCTGCCCTGGATCCGCGTGTCGACCGTGCTGATCCCGATCACGACGATTCTGACCTTCACCATTCCCGCCGGCAGCTCGCAGGCGGTGAAGCTGGGCTGGTTCGCCGTGGCCTATATGCTCTGGGACACCGCCTATACGCTGTGCGACGTGCCGATCTTCGGCATCCTGACGTCGATGAGCCAGAGCGTGGACGAGCGCAATACCGTCCAGTCCTACAAGAGCATTTCCACCTACATCGGCGTCGGCATCACGTCCACGCTGACAACGGTGCTGGTCAGCGAAAAGGTCGGCATGAACTACGGCGTCATCACGCTGATCATCTGTGTGATCGCTTTTGCGCTGATGCTGCCCGCGTCGTTCAAGCTGCAGGAGCGCTTCCACGCGGAAAGCGAGGAGCAGTTTACGATCCGGCGGATGCTCTCCTATCTCGTGCACAACAAGTATCTGCTGCTGTATTACTTCGGCCTGTTCTTCTATTCCGCGCTGAACGTCGGCAACGCGTTCGGCCTCTATGTCTCCTACTATCTGTTCCACAGCGCGCTGTTTTCGCTCGTGGTCGGCGCCGTGGGCACGATCCCGCAGCTGGTCATCGCGCTCGTGCTGCCGAATCTGATCCGCCGGTTCGACAAGATGAAGGTCTACCGCGTGTGCATGCTGCTGTATGTGATCTTCAGCGTCGTGACATGGCTCGTCGGCTACGGGAACGTGATCGTCTATATCGCGCTGTTCACCCTGCGCTCGATCCCGCTTTCGGTCGTCGGCCTCGAAATGTTCATGTTCACGCCGGACTGCGCCGAGTACGGCCGCTACAAGAGCGGCACCGAGGCGAAGGGTATCACCTTCGCGGTCCAGACGTTCATGGCAAAGCTGACCGGCTCGATCGCGAGCGCGCTCGGGCTGTTCCTGCTGGGGCTCAAGTCCGTCGGCTGGCAGATGGTGGAGGTCGGCTCGTTCCAGGAGCTGGAGCAAAGCGGCGTGACGCAGACAACGCACGCGCTGAACATGCTCTGGCTGATCTACATGCTGATCCCCGCGATCGGCGGCCTGCTGGCCTATCTTGTCTGGCTGTTCTACGATCTCAGGGACAAGGACGTGCAGGTGATGATCGACTGCAACACGGGCAAGATCACCGAGGAGGAAGCCAAGGAGCGGCTGTCGAAAGCATACAAATGATCGCGTAAAAGCGCAAAGAAACAACGGACAGGGTCGATGCTCCGAAGCAGGATTTTTTGTTGATTCATCAGTTGCGCCGCCGCAGGGCAGGGCTTGAGCAGTCCTATCTGCCTGCACGCAGCAAGCCGTTTTTCGCCCGCATCACCTGATTGAACAGCGACGCACAGTTGTCCGCCGGCACGTCGCAGGCATAGTGCCAGACAAACACGCCGCCCAGCCCGTTGCGCTTGGCCCAAAGCGTTTTCAAATAGGTTTCGCGCGGGGTGTTAAAGCTCGCCGTCAAGCCGTGCGCTTCGTCCGGCGCAAAGCCGTAGCGGTCCATGGTTTTATAGTACTCCTTGTAATCATACCAATACGCTTCCTGCGTTGTCGGCCGCGCATAAAAGGCAAGTCCGAGGTCGATTTGCTCCTTGGAAAACCCGGTTTCCAGCATTTCCTCTACGCAGCCCTTCCCGATACCCAGCGTGGCGTGCGCGCCGGTTCTGTCCCAAAGATCATAATCCATCAACTGCACGGTATCCAGCGCCGCAATCGCTTCCGGCGTCGTGTTTTTGCACCAGCCCGAGGACAGCGCGGCCGTGATCAGATAATCGTCTTTGAGCACCTTATCCAGCGAAACGAGAAACGCGCTGAACTCCTTTTCGCGCTGCGGCGTGCCCGGAAATTCATAATCGAAGTTGACGCCGTCGAGCGCATAGGTCTCCAGCATCTGCCGGATCTCAGTTTCCAGCACACCGCTGTCAAATGCCAGCTTATGGTTTGCCGCCTGCGATTCAAACCGTTCTGTAACGTCCGTGCCTTCCGAAGCGCCGGGACCGCCGATCGTCACCAGCAATCGGGTGTGGTTCTTTGCCGTGCGGGCACGAAACCAGGCGGCAACATCGCCGAATGCTTCTGCCATATGCAGCTTTCCGTCCGTTCCGAACCAGCCGGTGTTGCCGATCAGAATAATATCCGTCAAATCATCAAGATGAGAATCGTCTAAAGCTTTTGCCGCTTCCACGTCGCTGACAACGATATAGGCTGCCACCCGAAGCGGCGCTTCCCGCTTCCATGTCGGTGTGCCCACAACGCTGAACAGGCCCAGAAACACCGTGATCAAAAACGCAACCATTCTTGTCAAATATGTCATT
>CAMZEG010000003.1 GCA_947305635.1 uncultured Clostridia bacterium | reverse complement strand
CCATCGCCTGAATCGGCGTCAGCTGATACTTGCCGCCGAACGGCATCAGCACGGTACCTGCGCCGATCGTGGAATCGAAACGTTCCGAAAGGCCGCGTTTGGAACAGGTGTTGAGATCAGTCGCGATCGCTTCCATATTCGTGGTAAACGATCCGCTGACAGGCTTATCAAAAGCCTGCAGTTTCGCGGGCGCGATGGAGATGTGCTTGTCAGCGCCGTTGGAATTGAGAAAGTCGCGGCTGACGTCGACAATCGTCTGGCCGTTCCAGCGCATTGTCAGACGCGGGTCGGCCTTCACCGTTGCGACAACGCAGGCCTGCAGGTTTTCCTGCGCGGCAAGAGAAAGAAACGCTTCCACGTCTTTCGCTTCCACAACGACCGCCATACGTTCCTGCGATTCACTGATCGCGAGTTCCGTCCCGTCGAGGCCTTCATATTTTTTCGGAACAAGGTCGAGGTTGATATCAAGCCCGTCGGCGAGTTCACCGATCGCGACAGAGACGCCGCCGGCGCCGAAGTCGTTGCAGCGCTTGATCATCCGGCAGCAATCGCCGTTGCGGAACAGCCGCTGCAGCTTGCGCTCTTCAGGCGCGTTGCCCTTTTGCACCTCTGCGCCGCAGGTTTCGACCGACTGGGCGTTGTGCGCTTTGGAAGAACCTGTCGCGCCGCCGATGCCGTCGCGGCCGGTGGAACCGCCCAGCAGGATAACCTTGTCGCCCGGCGCGGGTACTTCGCGGCGGACGATTTCCTGCGGCGCCGCGGCGATCACTGCGCCGATTTCCATGCGCTTCGCCGCGTAGCCGGGATGGTAGATCTCATCGACAATGCCGGTCGCCAAACCAATTTGGTTGCCGTAGGAGGAATAGCCCGCAGCAGCGGTCTGCACGATCTTGCGCTGCGGCAGCTTACCGGGCAGCGTATCGCGCACATGCACGGTTGGGTCGGCCGCGCCGGTAACACGCATCGCGCCGTAAACATAGGAACGGCCGGAGAGCGGGTCGCGGATCGCGCCGCCGATACAGGTCGCCGCGCCGCCGAACGGTTCAATCTCCGTGGGATGGTTGTGCGTTTCATTTTTGAAAAGCAGCAGCCACGGCTCACTGACGCCGTCGACGTCGACGTTAATCTTCACCGTGCAGGCGTTGACCTCTTCGGATTCATCCAGCTTGTCAAGCTTGCCGGCCTTTTTCAAGGCGCGAACGGCGATTGTCGCGACGTCCATCAGGCAGATCGGTTTTGTTCTGCCGAGATCCCGCCGGACCGCAAGATAAGAGTCATACGCATCCTGCAGCAGCTTATCTTCAAACGTCACGTTGTCGATCACGGTCAAAAACGTCGTATGACGGCAATGGTCGGACCAGTAGGTGTCGATCATACGGATCTCGGTGATCGTCGGATCGCGCTGTTCCGAGCGGAAGTACTGCTGACAGAACGCAATATCGTCCGCATCCATCGCGAGACCGTAGTCGCGTATAAACTGCGCAAGTTCCTCTTTGGTAAGATCGTTGAACCCGTCGAGCGTTTTTACCGTCGTCGGGATATCATATTGATTTTTCAGTGTTTCCGGCTTTTCGAGCGACGCTTCCCACGCCTCCACCGGGTTGATGACGTACTTTTTAATCTCGGCCAACTCATCATTGCTGAGGTCGCCGTACAGCGCATAGACCTTTGCCGAACGGACAAGCGGTCGCTCGCCCTGCGACAGGATCTGGATGCACTGCGCCGCGGAATCCGCGCGCTGGTCGAACTGTCCGGGCAGGAATTCCACCGCAAACACGGTCGCGCCGGAAAGGTCGGGCGATTCATAGACGTCATCCAGCTGCGGTTCGGAAAACACGGTTTTTACCGCGTAATCAAACAGCTCCGGCGTAATGTCCTCCGCGTCGTAGCGGTTCAAAAGCCGGACTTCCTGCAGACTCTTGATCGAGAGCAGGTGCCGCACATCATAGCGCAGCGCGGCGGCTTCGTTGCGAAAGGCCTTTTTCTTTTCCACAAAGACTCGATAGACCAAGTTCAGCCCTCCTTCGCCTGCAGGGCGCGTTTGCCGATATCACGGCGATAGAACGCGTTATCGAAATGAATGGTTTCCACCATGGCGTATGCCTTTTGAATTGCGGATTTGAGCGTGTCGGCTGTTGCCGTCGCGCCGAGGACGCGTCCGCCGTTGGTCAGCAGTTTGCCGTCCTTCAGCACCGCGCCCGCGACGTAGACGTTCTCTTTGATCGCGTCCGGGATCGTCAGCTCGAACCCTTTTTCATAGGAAAGTGGGTAGCCCTTCGACGCCATAATCACGCAGCAAGCCGCCTTGTCGGAGAAGGCAACGTCCGTGTCGCGCAGCGTGCCGTTCGTCGTCGCCTGCATGATCGTCAGAAGATCGCTCTTGAGCAGCGGCAGCACAACCTGCGTTTCCGGATCGCCGAAGCGGCAATTATATTCGATCACCTTCGGGCCGTCTTTCGTAATCATCAGGCCGAAGTAGAGACAACCCTTGAACGGTCTGCCTTCCGCCTTCATGGCCTCGATCGTCGGCAGGAAGATTTCGCGCATGCAGCGGTCGGCAACGTCCTTTATATAATACGGGTTCGGGGCGATCGTGCCCATGCCGCCGGTATTCAGGCCGCGGTCGTCGTCAAACGCGCGCTTGTGATCCATGGACGAGATCATCGGCTTGACACAGTCGCCGTCGGTGAACGCGAGGACGGACACTTCCGGGCCTTCCAGGAATTCCTCGATCACGACGTTTTCACCGCTCTTGCCGAACTTCTTCTGTTCCATCATCGCGATCACGGCGTCCTGCGCGTCCTGTTTCGTCTGCGCAATGATCACGCCTTTGCCGAGCGCGAGGCCGTCCGCCTTGATGACGGTCGGCAGCGGCGCGGTCTCCAGATAGCCAAGCGCGGCATCGAGATCGGAAAAAACCTCGTACTTTGCGGTAGGGATGCCGTATTTTTTCATCAGGTTCTTGGAAAAGACCTTGCTGCCTTCGATGATCGCGGCGTTTGCGCGCGGGCCGAAGCAGGAAATCCCCTTTTCTTCGAGCGCGTCGACACAGCCGAGCACCAGCGGATCATCCGGCGCGACAACGGCGTAGTCGATCTTTTGCTCCACCGCGAACGCGACGATCGCATCGATGTCCGTCGCCATGATCGCGACGGGCGTACAGTCGTCCGTCATGCCGCCGTTGCCGGGCAGCGCGTAGATCGTTTCAACCGTCGGGTTTTCTTTTAACTTTTTGATGATGGCGTGCTCTCTGCCGCCGCCGCCAACAACCATAAGTTTCATTTGGATTTCTCCTTTTGCTTTATGCTTAATGATGGAACAGACGCATGCCGGTGAACGCCATCACCATGCCGTACTTGTCGGCGCAGTCGATCACGAGATCGTCACGGATGGAACCGCCCGGCTCTGCGATATACTTGACACCGCTTCTCTTCGCGCGCTCAATGTTGTCACTGAACGGGAAGAACGCGTCGGAACCGAGGGCGACGCCGTCAATTGTCGCGAGATACGCGGCCTGCTCTTCTTTCGTGAACGGATACGGCTGTTCCGTGAAGTACTTCTGCCAGTTGCCGTCGGCGCAGACGTCCTCTTCATTCTGGTTGATATAGCCGTCGATCACATTGTCGCGGTCGGGGCGGCCGAGCGTCGGCTTGAACGGGAGATTCAGCACCTTGTCGCTCTGACGCAGGAACCAGGTGTCAGCCTTGGAACCGGCGAGCCGTGTGCAGTGGATACGGGACTGCTGGCCGGCGCCGACGCCGATCGCCTGTCCGTCAACCGCGTAGCAGACGGAGTTGGACTGCGTATATTTCAGCGTGATCAGCGCAACGATCAGGTCACGCGCCGCTTCATCGGTCAGATCCTTGTTCGCGGTCACGATATTGCCGAGCAGGTCACGATCGATGCGGAAGTTGTTTCTCCCCTGCTCAAACGTGATACCGAACACCTGCTTGCGTTCGACAGGATCGGGTACATAGCTGGGATCGATCTTCACGATGTTATAGTTGCCCTTTCTCTTCGTCTTGAGGATCTCGAGCGCTTCGTCTGTGTAGCCCGGTGCGATGATGCCGTCGGAGACTTCGCGCTTGATCATCGTCGCTGTCACGGCGTCGCAGACGTCGGAAAGCGCAACCCAGTCGCTGAACGAGCACATACGGTCGGTGCCGCGGGCGCGGGCGTACGCACAGGCAAGCGGAGAAGCGTCGAGACCTTCGATATCGTCCACAAAGCAGGCTTTCTTGAGTTTATCGGAAAGCGGAATGCCGACAGCGGCGGACGTCGGGCTGACATGCTTGAACGAAGTCACGGCGGGCAGGCCGAGGATGTCCTTCAGCTCCTTGACCAGCTGCCAGGCGTTGAATGCGTCGAGGAAGTTGATATAGCCGGGCCTGCCGGACAGAATCTCGATCGGCAGGTCGCTACCGTCGTGCATCAGGATCTTCGCGGGTTTCTGATTGGGATTGCAGCCGTATTTGAGTTCGAATTCTTTCATGTCGCTCTCTCCTCAGTTGTTTTTATTGATTATGCGGTTTTCCGCTTCGCCGGTTGCAAGATCGACAAAACGGACATACAGCGAGATTTTGTTGTTTTCATCCAGCGCGTTCCAAAGCTTATCGGTGAAGACGTCGATATCATCGTCGATTGCTACGCGTTCGGGTTCACCCTGGAAAGTCGGGATCGGGTTGCCGTCGGTCACATAGGTGTGAATGAAATGGCCGAGACCGGGCAATGACGGATAGGAGAACAGATAGCGGTTGCACGCAGTGCCTTTCGCGTCCGCCGATTTGAGGATGCTCATTTCATAGGAGAAATCACCGTCTTCGAACGTCGCAACGCCGCTGATACGCGGGGTATAGTTCGGCGCGTCGGGCTCAAACTCGCGCGTTTTCAGCGCACGGTTCATGCAGGCATGGCCGGCTTTGAGCGCATCGTAAATTGTATCGGTCTGGTCGCCGTTGGTCACGATCAATTTGTTCTCGAACTGACGGATCGCCGCGTAGATGATGAGGCTGGGATCCTGCACCTTGGACGCGTCAAACGGCTCCGTGAACACTTCGCCGTTCTTTTCGGTAAAGATGCGGTTGCGGCTGTTCGCGCTGCGGCCCATGATGAAATACGCGATCGCGGCCTTTTTGCCGTTGGCGCTCTTGCCGATCACGATACCGCGGCCGACATAGGGGTTGCCGGTGATTAGTTCTGCCATGTCGTTGATTTTGTAGATGTCCATATCTGTCACTCCTCTTTCAGTTTTCGGATTTGGTTGGAAACTAGCTGCACGGCACGCGGAAGGATCTTCCATTCCGCCTGCTGCATCACGCGCTTCTGCAAAGATTCGGGGGTGTCGGTGCTGCGGATCGCGACCGCTTTTTGCAAAATGATCTCGCCGCCGTCGGGCACTTCGTTGACGAAATGCACCGTCGCGCCGGTGACTTTGACGCCATAGTCCAGCGCGGCTTCATGCACCTTCAGTCCGTAGAAGCCAGCGCCGCAGAACGACGGAATCAGCGACGGGTGCACGTTGATGATCCGCTTCGGATAGGCGTTGGTAAAACCGGCGGATAGAATGGAAAGAAAGCCAGCGAGCACAATCAAATCGACCTTATATTCGGCCAAAACCGCCTTGATCGCGGTTTCGAACGCCGCCTGCGACCCGCAATCCTTTTTCAGTACGGTACAGGCGTCGACACCGGATTTCGCGGCGCGCTCCAGTGCGTAGGCGCCGGCTTTGTTCGAGATCACGACGACGATTTCGCCGTCTTTAATCACACTGCCCTGCGCGTCAAGCAGTGCCTGCAGGTTTGTCCCGCCGCCGGAAACGAGTACGCCGATCCGGGTCTTTTCAGCCATGCGCTTTCTCCTTTCCGCCGCACTTCATCAAAAGGCCGAGCAGCACGCCGCCGATGGCGTTGCCGGCGATGACCGTCCACAAAAACGCGCACGCGCGCAGCGAAACGATACCGGACGTCGCGAAATAATAAAGATCGGCAATGGAGTGCTCAAAGCCGCTGAGAATAAACACGGGGATGCAGAAGAGAATGCCGATCGGCGTCTTGCTGTCGCGGAAGATGCTGACGGCAAGGTACATGAGAATGCCGCAGAAGATCGCGCGGACAAGCGTCTGCCATAGCGCCTGGGTTTCCAGTTTGCCGCTGCAGAGCGTTTCGGCGGCGGCGCCGATCGCGGGGATTGCGAAACGCAGCAGATAGCCACAGCAGATCGTGCCGATCGTGTTGCCGAGTAAACCGAGCAGGAGCACGGAAAACGCTTCCTTGTCAGCTTTTTCGGGCAGATAGCCCACCTTGCCGGTGAACAGCGAATAGCCCTTATAACAAATACAAAGCAGCGCTACGGTAAACAGCAGCGCGCCGACGACTTTGTTTTCGCAGGAAAGAAAGATGCTGCCGCCGATTGAAATCAGAATACCGGCGCAGATGCCGCTGGTGATTTTGTTCAGCATATCGTCACCTTGTCCTTTGCTTCTTTGATTTCGCCGAGGATATAGGCGTCCTCGCCGTTTTCTTTCAGAATCTGCAGCGCGGCGTCCGCGTCGTCCTTTGCGACAACGACAGCCATGCCGACGCCCATGTTGAACGTGTTGAACATGTCGCGTTCGCTGATACCGCCGGTTTCGCGGATCAGATCGAAGATCGGCAGCACGCGCACGTCGCTCTTTTGGATGACTACGCCCAGACCGTCCGGAATGGAGCGCGGCATATTTTCATAGAAACCGCCGCCCGTGATATGAGAGATACCTTTGACGGCAAGCTTGTCAAGCAAAGCGAGTACAGGTTTGACGTAGATCTTCGTCGGTGTCAAAAGCGTTTCGCCGAGTGACTTTCCGCCGAGCGCTTCGACAGGCGCACGCAAATCGGTGTTTTCCACATCGAAGACCTTGCGCACCAGCGAAAAGCCGTTGGAGTGCAGGCCGGAGGACGGCAGCGCGATCATCACGTCGCCGGGCCGCATCGTCTTGTGATCGATGATTTTCGGTTGATCGACCACGCCGACCGCAAAGCCCGCAAGGTCGTATTCATTGACAGGATAAAACCCGGGCATCTCGGCCGTTTCGCCTCCGATCAATTCGGCACCGGCAATCACAAGACCGTCGCATACACCGGACACGATCTGCTCGATCCGTTCGGGCACATTTTTGCCGCAGGCGATGTAATCGAGAAAGAACAGCGGTTTGGCGCCGCAGCAGATGATGTCATTCACGCACATCGCGACGCAGTCGATGCCGACCGTATCGTGCTTTTCCAGCAAAAACGCCAGCTTCAGCTTGGTGCCGACGCCGTCGGTGCCGGACACCAGCACCGGGCGCTGCATCCCTGCGACGTCCAGCGGAAATAGCCCGCCGAAGCCGCCGATGATATCGGCGCTCGGCCGCAGTATCGTGCGTGCAATGTGCCGTTTCATCAGTTCAACAGCACGGTAACCCGCCGTGATATCGACGCCCGCGGAAGCGTAAGCGTCGGATTTCGATTGCTGATTCATGGTTACTCCTTTCCGTTCCAGCAGTAGGTGCAAAGATTGCAGCCGTCAATGCCGATCGCTTTGATCACACCGTCCAGCGTCTGGAATTCCAAAGAATCGAAGTGGAAGTTGTCGCAGATCGTTTTGCGCAGCTGTTTGCCGCGCTCGGTCGCGCCGTCGGCATATTCGTCGATATGTTGCAGGCCTTCCTCCCCTTCCAGTTCCACGATCACGCGGCGCGCGAGCAGTTCCATATCGCTCGTGGCGCGGGAGAAGTTGAGGAACTTGCAGCCGTACATGATCGGCGGACAGGCCGAACGCATGTGAACGGCCTTCGCACCGTTCTGATAGAGGAATTCTACTGTCTCTTTCAGCTGTGTCCCGCGAACGATGGAATCGTCGACGAAGAGCAGCCGCTTGCCTTCGATCAGGCTTTGGACAGGAACCTGCTTCATCTTTGCGATCTCGTTGCGGTCCACCTGATTGGTCGGCATAAACGAGCGCGACCAGGTCGGCGTGTATTTGATATACGGACGAGCAAACGGGATACCGCTCTTGTTCGCGTAGCCGATCGCGTGCGGGGTACCGGAATCGGGCACGCCGCCGACGTAGTCGATATCCTGCGCCGTCCCGCTGTCGATATCATTCTGCGCGAGGATCGCGCCGTTGCGGTAGCGCATCATTTCGACGTTGACGCCTTCGTAATCGGAATTGGGATAGCCGTAATACGTCCAAAGGAACGCGCAGATGCGCAGCTTGTCGCCCGGAGGGGCCAGCTGTTTCACACCGTCCGGCGTCACCTCCACGATCTCGCCGGGGCCGAGCTCGCGTTCGTCGGTATAACCGAGTTTACGGTACGCGAACGATTCGAACGAAACACAGTAGCCGTTGTCGGATTTGCCGATCAGTACCGGCAGCCGGCCGACCTTGTCGCGCGCGGCGATCAGACCGCCGTCGTCGCGCAGAATCAGGATCGAAACCGTTCCCTCGACTTCCTCCTGCACAAAGCGGATGCCCTCCGTAAAGCTGCTCTTCTGATTGATCAGCGCAGCGGTCAGCTCGTTGGTGTTGACCTTGCCGCCCGTCATCGCGTCGAAGTGACCGCCGGAAAACGAAAGGTACTGATTGATCAGCGCGTCCGCGTTCTGGATCACACCGACCGTGCAGATCGCGTAGGTGCCGATGCTCGAACGGATCAGCAGCGGCTGCGGATCGGAATCGTTGATCGAGCCGATCGCGGCGCAGCCCTTCATATCGGACAGCACATGGTCAAACTTCGTGCGGAACGGCGTGTTGTTGAGTCTGTGAATGTTGCGCTGCAGGCCGATCACGGGATCGTAGGCCGCCATACCGGCCGAGCGCGTACCTAAATGCGAATGGTAATCGGTGCCGAAGAAGACGTCGGAGATGACGTCCTTCTTTCCGGTTGCCGCGAAAAAGCCACCCATAGGCTACCTCCGAAAGTTTTATTCGCCGAAAATACGTTTCATCATTTCCTGATAAGCGTCTTCCACATGACCGAGGTCGCGGCGGAAGCGGTCCTTATCGAGCTTCTCGTGCGTCTCGCTGTCCCAGAACCGGCAGGTGTCGGGCGAAATTTCATCCGCGAGCACGATCGTACCGTCGGACAGTCTGCCGAACTCCAGTTTGAAGTCGACAAGATCGACGCCGACCTTTTTGAAAAAGGCCTTCATAAAGCTGTTGACCTTGAAAGCGAGCGTCTTGATCGTCTCGATCTCGTCCCATGTCGCAAGCTTCAGCGCGACCGCGTGATACGCGTTGATCAGCGGATCGCCGAGTTCGTCGTTTTTATAGGAAAACTCGATCGTCGGCTCGTCAAAGACGATGCCTTCCTCCACGCCGCAGCGCTTGGAGAACGAACCGGCGGAAATGTTGCGGATGATGACTTCCAGCGGAACGATCGTCACTTTCTTGACAAGCGTTTCACGGTCGGACAGCTCCTTCACGAAATGCGTCGGCACGCCTTCCTTTTCCAAAAGCTGCATCATGTAGTTCGTGACGCGGTTGTTGATCGCGCCTTTGCCGGCGATCGTGCCGCGCTTGATGCCGTTGAAGGCTGTCGCGTCGTCCTTATAGGAGACAAGCAGCACCTCGGGGTCATCGGTCGCGAAGACTTTCTTTGCTTTTCCTTCATAGAGTTGATTCAGTTTTTCCATTTTGATTTATCCTCCCGGAATGATTATTAACGTTGTGATACCGCGGCGTTCAGCAGCCGAACTGCGCGGCGATTTTTGCGTCCTTCGCAAGAACGAGTTCTGCGTCGGCGCTGCGTTTCGCGTCCAGCATGGCGGCAAGAGCTTTATCCTCGACGGCCAGGATCTGGGCGCAAAGCAAAGCAGCATTGACTCCCCCGTTGATCGCGACTGTGGCAACCGGAATGCCGGAAGGCATCTGCACAGTGGACAAAAGGGCGTCAATGCCGTCGAGTGTGGATGATTTGCAGGGAATGCCGATCACCGGCAAGGTCGTGTTCGCGGCGATGGCGCCGGCGAGATGCGCCGCCATGCCGGCCGCGGCAATGATCGCGCCGAAGCCGTTTTCGCGGGCCGAACGCGCAAAGTCGCGTGCCTGTTCGGGCGTGCGATGCGCGGAATAGACGTGCACCTCGAACGGGATTCCGAGCGTCTGGAACGTGTCGATCGCTTTCTGCACGATCGGCAGATCGCTGTCGCTGCCCATGATGATTCCAACTTTTTTCATAAACATCCTCCTAAAAAACAAAACAGGGCACACTTTCCTTGCGTTCAAGTTCCGTGTGCCCAGACGGTCGGCGTTTTTATTTTGTTTTCCGCTCCCATGTGGTGCTCCACACTATACCCGTCAGTCACGAAAAACAAACCGAATTGTTCAGCATCAAACATAATTGGATTATAACATATTGTGGTCGAACGCGTCAATCTGCATATATATAGAAAAATATAACGCAGATACCCTGTTTTTTAGTCATTTCGTTCACATGCGTGAAAAACGTCAATTCGCCTTTGTTTCGCAATACACGCAGCGGTACAGTTTTTTGGCTTCGTCCGTCAGCCGGAACACATGGTCAAGTTCCTGTTCGCAGGAGGTGATACAGCGCGGATTCTTACACTTAAGCACGTTCGTCAGCGTCTGCGGTAGCGAGAGCGTCTTCTTTTCCACAAGCAGCCCGTCCTTGATCACGTTGATCGTCGCGCCGGGGTCGACATAACCGATCACGTCGAGGTCGACGGGGATATCTGCGTCGATTTTGATGATATCCTTCTTGCCCATTTTCCGGCTGGAGACGTTCTTGATGATCGCGACGGAAACGTCGAGCGCGTCAAGGCCGAGCAGGTCGTAAAGCTCCATGGCACTCCCCGCTTTGATATGGTCGATCACGATGCCGTTCTGAATGGAATCGATATTCATAAAGCAGCCTCCTTCAAAAGCTTGAGAATCAGCGCCATGCGCATATATTTGCCGTTGAGCACCTGCTTGAAATAGCATGCACGCGGGTCGTCGTCGATCGCGACGCTGATTTCGTTGACGCGCGGCAGCGGGTGCATGATGCAAAGGTCCTGTTTTGCGTTGCGCAGCTTGTCAGGCGTCAAAATATAGGTATCCTTTAACCTTAAGTAGTCTTCCTCGTTGAAGAAGCGCTCTCGCTGCACACGGGTCATATAGAGAACGTCCATTTCCGGCAGCAGCTCCTGCAGATCGGTTGTCTGCGTATACGGCAGGCCGTACTTTTTCAGCGTATCGTTCTTCACATATGAAGGCAGTTTCAGTTCCTGCGGTGACACAAGAATGAACCGGATGTTATGGTAGCGGCTCATGGCGTTGATCAGCGAATGCACGGTACGACCGAATTTGAGGTCGCCGCAAAGGCCGATCGTCAGGCCGTCGAAGCCGCCCTTTTCGCGGTAGATCGTCAGCAGGTCGGCGAGCGTCTGCGTCGGGTGGCAGTGGCCGCCGTCGCCGGCATTGATCACCGGAATCGATGCGTTTCGTGCAGCGACAAGCGCTGCGCCCTCTTTCGGGTGGCGCATGGCGATGATATCGGCATAGCAGCTGACGGTCTTCGCTGTGTCGGCGATGCTCTCCCCTTTCGCAACGGACGACGTCGCGCCGCCTGTGACGGAAAGCACGTTGCCGCCGAGTTCATACATGGCCGCTTCAAACGAAAGGCGCGTGCGCGTCGACGGTTCAAAGAACAGCGTCGCTAACTTTTTATGCGCGCAGGCATCGCGATACTGATCCGGTTGCGCGATAATATCCGTCGCGACCGCGAGCAGTTCGTCCAGCTCCGCAACGGAAAGGTCCAGAATATCAATGATCGATCTCATGCTTTCCCTCCGATCCAGCTTTCGTCCAACGGATTGTTGCGGAACGCGATCAGCCGTTCGATATCTTCTTTTGCGATATACCCTTGTTCCGCAGCAACCGCTGCGATCTCATCAAAGTTCGTCAGCGACACGTTTTTGACGTTTGCCGCAGCGAGCCGGTCAAGCCCTTTCTGCATGCCGTAAGTGAAGATACTGACAATGCCGAGCACCTCGGCGCCCGCTTCGCGCAGCGCGTCGACGACTTCGATCACGCTGCCGCCTGTGGAAATCAAGTCCTCCACGACAACGACCTTTTGACCCGGCTCGAGTTTGCCCTCAATGCGGTTCTGTCTGCCGTGATCCTTGTTGCCGGAACGGACATAGCCCATCGGCAGACCGAGCAGATGCGCCGTAATTGCCGCATGAGCGATCCCGGCCGTCGACGTGCCCATCAGCACCTCTGCGTCCGGATAATATGTTTGAATCAGCGTTGCCAGCCCGTTTTCAACGTCTGTGCGCACGTCGGGCGCGGTCAGCGTCAGACGGTTGTCGCAGTACACCGGGCTTTTAATGCCGCTCGCCCAGGTAAACGGCGCCTCAGGCCGGAAAAATACCGCTTTGATCTTCAAAAGATCCTGCGCAATCAATTTGGAAAGTTCCATCGTATCTCCTCCTTTAATCAACGAACTCACGGACGCAGCGACGGAACGCCGCCGCTGGGTCTTCCGCAGCTGTAATGGGACGGCCGACCACGATATAATCGGAGCCGATCTCTTTCGCCTGCGCCGGGGTCATCACGCGCTTCTGGTCGCCAAGCTCTCCGTCCGCAAAACGCACACCAGGCGTTACGGTCAAAAAGTCGCTTCCGCAGCGTTCGTGCACTTTCAGTGCTTCCAGCGGCGAACAGACCACACCGTCAAGCCCCGCTTTTTTTGCGTTTTCCGCGTAGTGCATCACAACGTCCGCAATCGGCGCATGGATCCAGAGATCGTCTTCCATATGCTGCTGGTCTGTGCTGGTCAGCTGCGTGACAGCAATCAGCAACGGGCGCGTGCCGTCCTGGCGCGTCAGGCCTTCGAGCGCGGCTTCCATCATCGGCACCGTTCCCGCGGCGTGAAGGTTGCAGATATCCACATCGAGATTCGACAGCACAGCCATGCTCTTTTTGACCGTGTTCGGGATATCATGCAGCTTCAGATCCAAAAAGATCTTGTGTCCGCGCCGCTTGATTTCGCGCACGATCGCGGGGCCTTCCGCGTAAAAAAGCTCCATGCCGATTTTTACGAACGGCTTCTCTTCTGTAAACAGATCGAGGAAATCAAATGTCTGCTGCACCGAAGCGAAATCGCAGGCGATAATGACGTCTTTACCCAACTTAATCAACTCCTTTGATGATGTCCGCAAGGGACGCGATATGATACCGCTGCATCACGCGCGGCAGATCATCGATAATCTTTTTACACGCAAACGGATCGATCAGATTCGCCGTGCCGACTTCGACCGCCGTCGCGCCGGCTAGCATCATTTCGATAACGTCTTCGGAACTCTGCACGCCGCCCATACCGATAACGGGGATGCTGACCGCGTGCGCGACCTGATATACCATCCGCAGCGCGACCGGGAAGATCGCCGGACCGGAGAAGCCGCCCATCTTGTTTGCAATGATCGGCTTTCTTGTTCGCAGGTCGATCCGCATGCCGAGCAGCGTATTGATGAGGCTGATGCCGTCCGCGCCGGCGTCCTCGCAGGCTTTCGCAATCGCGACGATATCCGTCACATTGGGCGAAAGCTTCACGATCACCGGCTTCGTTGTCACTGCTTTCACAGCTTTCACGACAGAAGCGGCGGCCACGGGATCGACGCCGAAGCTCATGCCGCCGCCGTGCACGTTCGGACACGAGACGTTGACCTCCAGCCAACCGACCTGCGACAGCTCGTCCAGCTTTTTGCAGGTTTCGGCGTATTCTTCAACGGAAAAGCCGCTGACATTCGCCATGACCGGCTTATGAAATACTTTTGCAAGCTTCGGCAGTTCTTCCGCGATCACCGCATCGACGCCGGGATTCTGCAGCCCGACGGCGTTGATCATACCGGCGGTGCATTCCGCGATCCGCGGCGTCGGATTACCGAACCGCGGGTGCAGCGTTGTGCCTTTGAAAGAGAATGTGCCGAGGCAGTTGATATCATATAACTCTGCGAATTCATACCCGTAGCCGAAGGTGCCGGAGGCAGGAATGATCGGGTTGTCCAGCGGAATTCCGCAAAGCTCAACACTCAGCTTTCCCATAGAATCTCCTCCTTTTCGAGTACAGGGCCGTCTTTGCAGATGCGCTTGAAGCCGGTCACTGTTTTGCAAGAGCAGCCCATGCACGCGCCGAAGCCGCAGCCCATGCGTTCTTCAAACGAAAACTGGCCGCTTGTAGCAGTCGCCTTATCAACCGCTTTCAGCATCGGCTCCGGACCGCAGGTAAAGAAGTAATCATACCGCTCAGGAAGCGCATCTGTCACGAAGCCTTTTATGCCATATAAGCCGTCGACAGTCGTCACTGTCACATCAGCGCCGAGCGCGCGGAACTCGTTTTCGTAAAAGACTTCCTCTTTTGTATTGAAGCCGAGAACGACAGAAACCTGCTTTCCCTCAGCAATAAGAGTTTTACAAAGCCCATAGAGCGGCGGGACGCCGACGCCGCCGCCGAGCAGCAGCGCATGATCGCCGCATTTTGCCGTGTCGTAGCCGTTGCCGAGACCGGTCAGCAAATCGAGCGTTTCACCCGGATGCATCCGCGACAGCTGCGCCGTCCCCATGCCGACCACTTTATAAACAATCGTCAGACCGTTTTCATCATAATCGCAGACGGAGATCGGGCGGCGCAGGAACAGTCCTTCCAGCCGGATGTTCAAAAACTGGCCGGGGCGCGAGAACGCGCTTGTGTCGCCAAGGAGCCGCATTTCAAAGACGGATTCCGTCAGCGCGATATTCTTTTCAATCGTAAAGATACACTGTTTCATAGGTACCTCAGGCGTCAATCGTTGAAATACGAAGGGTGATTTCATCCAGTACATCCAGAAGGACGCGGACCGTGTCGAGTGATGTGAACATCGTTACGTTGCTTTCCGTTGCGCTCTTGCGGATCAGATAGCCGTCGTTGTGGCTGTCAGCCGCGCCCGCGGACGAGGTGTTGATGACGTAAGCGATGTAGCCCTGACGGATCGAGCGAGGGATCTCGTCGCTGCCTTCCTTGATCTTTTTGAGCACATGGGTGCGAATGCCGTTCGCCTTGAGGAACTGCGCCGTACCTTCGGTTGCTTCGATGTTGAAGCCGAGGTTATAGAACCGGCGGATCAGCGGCAGCGCTTCCTCTTTATCCTTGTCGGCAATCGTGACGAACACGGTACCGTAATTCTGCAGATGCATGCCGGAGGCCTGCAGCGCCTTATACAGCGCGCGGTTGAGCTGATCGTCGTAGCCGATCGCTTCACCGGTGGACTTCATTTCCGGCGACAGATACGCGTCAAGCCCGCGGATCTTGTTGAACGAGAAGACCGGCACTTTAACATACCAGCGTTTTTTCTCGGTTGGATACAGGTCGAAGATGCCCTGTTCCTTCAGGCTCTTGCCCATGATGACTTCCGTCGCGATATCTGCAAGGCTGTAGCCGGTCGCTTTCGAGAGGAACGGCACGGTGCGCGAGGAACGCGGATTCACTTCGATGATATAGACCTTGTCGTTTTCGTCGACGATGAACTGGATGTTATACAGGCCGACGATCCCGATGCCGATGCCAAGCTTCTTCGCGTACTGCAGGATGATACCCTTGACTTTGTCGGAGATACTGAACGTCGGATAGACCGAGATCGAGTCACCGGAGTGGATACCGGTGCGTTCGACCAGTTCCATGATGCCCGGGACAAAGACGTCTCTGCCGTCGCAGATGGCGTCAATTTCAACTTCCTTGCCGGTGATGTACTTGTCGACCAGCACGGGCTTGTCCACGTCGATTGCCACCGCGGATTTCAGATACGGCCGCAGCTGCTCTTCGTTGGCGACGATCTGCATGGCGCGGCCGCCGAGCACGAACGAGGGGCGCACCAAAACGGGATAGCCGATCCGCGCGGCGGCGGCAACGCCGTCTTCGATCTTCGTCACCGCCTGTCCTTCCGGCTGCGGGATATCCAGCTCTTTCAGGAGCTTTTCAAAGAGGTCGCGGTTCTCCGCGCGGTCGATCGCGGCACAGTCCGTGCCAATGATCTTGACGCCGCGCTCCATCAAGGGCGAAGCGAGGTTGATCGCGGTCTGGCCGCCGAGCGAAGCGATCACGCCCTCCGGCTGCTCGAACTCCACAATGCTCATCACATCTTCCGGCGTAAGCGGCTCAAAGTAGAGCTTATCCGCCGTCGTATAGTCGGTGGAAACCGTTTCGGGGTTGTTGTTAATGATGATGGACTCATAGCCGCACTTGCGGATCGTCGTCACAGCGTGCACGGTCGAATAGTCGAACTCCACGCCCTGCCCGATGCGAATCGGGCCAGCGCCGAGGACGACGGCTTTTTTCTTTTCGGTCAGTCGCGAATCGTTCTTGCCGCTGTAGGACGAATAGAGATACGGAATGTACGCGCCGGTGTGCAGCGTGTCGACCATCCGGAATACCGGACGGATATCGTTCTGCTTGCGCAGGTGCGCGACGTCCAGTTCGCCGCAGTTCCAAAGCTTCGCGATATAACGGTCGCAAAAGCCGAGCTTCTTCGCGGCAAGCAGCGTGTCGATCTCGCCGGGATGATCGGCAAGCGTCTGCTCCATCGCAACAATCCGCGCGATGGATTCCAAAAACAGCGGTGTGATCGCGGTCAACTTATAGAGGCTGTCGATCGGTTCGCCGCGACGCAGCAGTTCCGCGACGGCGAAGATGCCGTCGGACGTGAAATCGGTAAGATACTCGCGCAGCGCCTTGCTCGTCATCACCTCGAACTTCGGCATATAGAAATGGCAGACGCCGATCTCCAACGAACGCACGGATTTGAGCATGCATTCCTCCAGATTGGAGCCGATGCCCATCACTTCACCTGTCGCTTTCATCTGGGTGCCGAGTATATTGGACGCGCTCGCGAATTTATCGAACGGGAAGCGCGGGAACTTCGCGACAACGTAATCGAGCTGCGGCTCAATTGCGGCCGTGCCGCCGGCAACCGGGATCTCTTCAAGCGCCATACCGAGCGCGATCTTGGCCGTAACGCGCGCGATCGGATAGCCGCTCGCCTTGGAAGCAAGCGCGGAAGAACGAGACACGCGCGGGTTGACCTCGATCAGGAAGTATTCGCTGGAATTGGGGTTCAGCGCGAACTGCACGTTGCAGCCGCCCTCGATCTTCAGCGCGCGGATGATCTTGATCGCGGAATCGTTGAGCATCTTGAGGTCATGATCGTTCAGCGACATGATCGGCGCGACGACGATCGAGTCGCCGGTGTGCACGCCGACGGGATCGACGTTCTCCATGCCGCAGATCGTGATCGCGGTATCGTTGGAATCGCGCATGACCTCGAACTCGATCTCTTTATAGCCCTTGACGCTCTTTTCAATCAGCACCTGATGGACCGGAGAAAGCGCGAAGCCGTTCATGCCGATGTCGACCAGTTCTTCCTCATTGTTGGCAAAACCGCCGCCGGTGCCGCCGAGCGTAAACGCCGGACGCAAAACGACCGGATAGCCGATCCGTTTGGCGGCTTCCTTCGCTTCTTCAATGCTGTAGGTAATCTCCGAAGGAATGACAGGCTCGCCGATCGATTCGCACAACTCCTTGAACTTTTCGCGGTCCTCCGCTTTCTCAATACTGTCGGAGCTTGTGCCGAGCAGCAGCGTGTGGCACTCGCGCAGAACACCCTTGCGTTCGAGCTGCATGGCGAGGTTCAGACCCGTCTGGCCACCGATGCCGGGCACGATGGCGTCCGGCCGTTCGTAGCGCAGTATCTTCGCAATATATTCGAGCGTCAGCGGCTCCATATAGACCTTATCCGCAATCGTCGTATCGGTCATGATGGTCGCGGGGTTGGAGTTGCAGAGGATGACCTCATACCCTTCTTCCTTGAGCGCGAGACACGCCTGTGTGCCCGCGTAATCAAATTCGGCGGCCTGCCCGATCACGATAGGGCCGGAGCCGATAATCAGAACCTTTTTGATATCCGAACGTTTTGCCATGATGGTACCTCCTGCTGTCTATTTACAAGTTTTGATATACGATTTTGCCGTCGCAGACCGTCAGTCTGCAAACGCCGCAAAGCGTTTCGCCCTCGAACGGCGTCGCTCTGCCTTTGGATTGGAACCGTTCCGGATCCACGACGCATTTTTGATCGAGATCCCAAACGGAAAAGCTGTTGTCCGACGGAATCGAAAAACGTTCGCGCGGCGCGTCTGTCAGGGCGCGGATCACCGTTTGCAGCGAAACTATGCCGGGTAAGACAAGCTTTGTATATAGCACGGGAAACGCGGTTTCCAGTCCGACGACGCCAAACGCGGAGCCGGCAAGTCCCTTTGCCTTTTCCTCGCTGGAATGCGGCGCGTGGTCGGTGGCGATCAAATCGATCGTGCCGTCGAGCAGACCTTCGAGCAGCGCTTCCCGGTCCGCTTTCGACCGAAGCGGCGGGTTCATCTTAAAGCGGCCGTCTTCCTGCAGATCGTCGTCCGTCAGCGTCAGATAGTGCGGGGCTGTCTCACATGTTACATCCACACCATCTTTCTTCGCTTTTCGAATCAGCTCCACGCTTTCCTTCGTCGAGATATGACAGACGTGATACTTGCAGCCTGTCTCTTTCGCAAGCCGCAGGTCGCGCTCGATCATCCGCCATTCGCTTTCGCTGCAGATCCCTCGGTGGCCATGCACCTTCGCGTATGCTCCGTCGTGGATATAGCCGCCGCGCAGCAGACTGTTGACTTCGCAGTGCGCCGCAAACACTTTACCGAGCGCTTTCCCACGCTGCATGCCCTGCCGCATCAGGCTATCGCTCTGCACGCCGCGTCCGTCGTCGGAGAAAGCGACCACATACGGCGCAAGGGCGTCGAGGTCGGCCAGAGTCTCCCCTTTTTCACCGACGGTCAGCGCAGCGTAGGGATGCACATGAACCGCCGCGTCCTTTCGAATCAGATCCAGCTGCGACTGAAGGTGCTCCAGGCTGTCCGGCACCGGATTCAGGTTCGGCATTGTGCAAACGTCGGTATAACCGCCGGCCGCCGCTGCCATTGAACCGGTGCGGATCGTCTCCTTATAAGAAAAGCCCGGCTCACGAAAGTGCACATGCACGTCGCAAAAGCCGGGGAATAAAGCGTAACGTCCGCCGCGAAGCGACGAAATCACCGCTTCGGGCAGGCAGGAAAGGACGTCGGCAAAGCAAAAATCCGTTTGCAGATTCAGAATCTTTTTGCTGTTCGCCATATCGGGTTCCTTTCCGACGACCGCACAAAGAAAAAGCGCCCTGCCGCTCGGCAAGGCGCAATTAGACTGTATCAACCGGCCTTTGCCGGTTTCGTTTCATGCCATCTTGCCGATCTCTCTGTATCGTCTTAAAGATTTGTTGTACGAATTATACCATACATAATACAAAAAGTCAACGAGATCGGCTGCAAAACATTTAGTGCTTTTCTTGAAAAAAATCAGCAAAAATACACAATAACTTGCGCGGCTATCAGCCGAGGATCACCTTGCGGATCGCGGCAAGCAGTTCATCGTATTCTTCGAACGCCGGAATCTCCGGATAATCCTTTTTGATCTGTTCGGTGCTCTTGAACAAAAAGCCCGCCTTGCTCGCCTGAATCATACCGAGATCGTTGTAGCTGTCGCCGGACGCGATCGTCTCAAATCCGATCGACTGCAGCGCTTTGACGGTCGTATACTTCGACTTTTCAACACGCATGTGGAAACCTGTGATCTCGCCGTCGGGCGCCATCTCAAGCGTATTGCAGAAAATCGTCGGCATGCCGAGCTTTTTCATCAGCGGCGCGGCGAATTGTGTAAAAGTATCGCTGAGAATGATGACCTGACTGAACGAGCGCAGCTCATCGAGAAACGCCTTCGCGCCCTCCATCGGCTCGATCCGCTCGATGACCGTCTGAATTTCCTTGATACCGAGACCGTGCTCTTTGAGGATATCGAGACGGTAGCGCATCAGCTTATCGTAATCCGGCTCGTCGCGCGTTGTTTTGCGCAGCTCGGGAATGCCGCTCTCTTCCGCGAAGGCGATCCAGATCTCCGGCACAAGCACGCCTTCCATATCAAGACAGGTAATATACATTTCGTTCATGCTGTTCGTTCCTTTCTGTTTGGGCTCAATATTGATACTTGCCTTCAGCAACCTTGCGCAGGTGCGCGCCGTACGGCGATTTGCCGTAGCTTTCAGCCGCGCGCAAAAGCTGTTCGCGGTCGATCCAGCCGTTGCGGTACGCAATCTCTTCCGGCGCCGAAATCATGATACTCTGGCGGCTTTCGACCATGCGCACAAAATTGGACGCTTCCGAAAGGCTTTCCACCGTACCGGTATCCAGCCACGCAAAGCCGCGGCCGAGCAGTTTGACAGAGAGCTTTTCCTCTTCCAGATACATGACATTGAGGTCGGTGATTTCCAGTTCCCCTCTTGCGGAGGGCTTCACGCGTTTTGCTTTTTCACAGACAGTGTTGTCATAGAAATACAGACCGGTCACGCAGTAATTGGACTTCGGCTGCTTCGGCTTTTCCTCGATCGAAACAACCTTTCCGCTTTCGTCAAACGCGACGATACCGAAGCGCTCGGGATCTTCGACATAATAGCCGAAGATCGTCGCCTTGCCTTTTTCAGCGTCAGCGGCAGCCTGCCGGAGCAGTGAGGAGAACCCGTTGCCGTAAAAGATGTTGTCGCCGAGCACCATCGCGCACGGCTCGCCGCCGATAAAGTCTTCGCCGATCAAGAACGCCTGCGCAAGGCCGTCCGGCGACGGCTGCTCCGCATAGGACAGCGACAGACCGAAATCGGACCCGTCGCCGAGCAGACGCCTAAACGCCGGCAGATCATGCGGCGTCGAGATAATGAGGATCTCGCGGATTCCCGCGAGCATCAGCGTCGACAGCGGATAAAAGATCATCGGCTTGTCATAGACCGGCAGCAGCTGTTTCGAGATCACGCTCGTGATCGGATACAGCCTTGTGCCGGAGCCGCCGGCAAGAATAATACCCTTCATAAAAACGCTCCTTATTTGTTATTGAACTCCGAAACCGAAAGCACATTGCGCGAGAAGAACAGCAGGACCAACGCAAGCAGCAGGTCAAACAGCGCCATCGCGGTCACGCAAAGCGACAACGGCAGGAACATCATCTGATACAGCACAACAGCCAAAATGATACCCGGCACCGCGGACAACGTACAAAGCCCGAAATACAGCATGATCAACAGCGCCTTGTTGCCGCCGACGCCGAACCAGCGGTGCAGCAGCAGATCGACACCGATGAACAGAAATCCGGCGACGGACCGCGCGAGCACAAAGCCGATGACAGCCGGCCATCCGCAGCGGAAAATGAAATAGAACGGAATAAACGTCACGGCGGACTGAACGAGAAGCGCCGGGACCTGTTCCTTCAGCATATATAATAGCTTTTTGAACGGCGGTTCCGGAATCAGATAGACATACGGCAAAACGAGCTCCTTTGACCAGCGTCCCGTGCCGATCGTCATCACGAGCAGATAGATGCTCATCGTGAGACCGGCGATCATATCCTTGATAAAAAACGAAAACGCAATCGTAATGACGGCCATGATCACCGAGGAGAGATCGAGCAGCAGCACCTTGCCGCGGCGGTTTTCCACCACATGCTTCTGCGCGATCGCGGACGCGCCAAAGCCTTTGCCAAGCCCTGTTTTGCCGACCTTGACATTGCGCGGCGCCATCTCCTGCGCCTTCCCCTCTTTGCGCGCGGTAATCGCGGAGAAAGAAACCTCCGTCGCTTTGAGCACGTCTTCATAGTAATCCATGTTCAGCAAGGAAACAAGCAGATAGTACACAATCAGGCACGCGACAAAACAGCCGAGACCAATCAGAATAGCTTTCAGGTTCCCGTCCAACGCGCCGACGACGCCCAGACGGATGAAGCCCGCAACCGGGAAGAAATGCAGAACTGGAGACGCTGCGGCAATTAGGACACGCGTTAAGAGGTTGTCACCCGACGCTCGCAGCACCTGTGATACCAGATACAGCACAAACGCGCCGACGATGCCGTAGAACACGCCTTTGATGATACGCACCTTTTTGTCGCTGCCGGACGTGAACGAATAGATCAGCATCGCGACCATCTGCGCGAGAAACACCGTCATGGCGTAACCGACAAGGATGATAAACAGGCCGCCGACCGTGACGCCGTATAGGCTGTGAACCCAGGAATACTGATAGAGGATAAAAATGCCGAGCATCAGCGAACGGCCCATCTGCGAAAACAGACCGTAACTGAGCAGCGTTTTTGACTTATTCGGCCCCGTAAAGAGCAGACTGACGTCCGCCATGGAAAACATCGAAGCGCCGTTGACAAAACCGTTTTTCGCCGTTAAAACAAACACCAACGTGAACAGCGCAAAAATGATTGCGTTCAGTTCCTCCCGCGGCCTGTACGAGGACGCGTCCGCGTCGATATTTCCGGTGAAGATGACGAACACAACAAGCGCGACGCCGACGAGCAGCAAAATCAGCTCTGCCGGGCGGTGAAAAATCTCCTTGATGCGGTTTTTTGCCTTGTGTGCCAGCAGGTAAAGCAGCGCGGTCATGCGTCCTCCCCGCCTTCCGTCAAAGCAAAGAAGAGGTCTTCAAGCGACGTTTCGCTGGTATCCGTCGCGCTGCGTTCCGCGACGAAGGCGCCGTCTTTCATGATATACGCCTTGTCCCAGTACGCCTCCACGGAATCGATCATATGCGTGGAAATCAGCACACTCGCGCCGTTTTGACGCAGTTCGAGAAAGACTTGCTTGAGCTGCTTGATCGCGTGCGGGTCCAGACCGACCATCGGTTCGTCAAAAATGATCACGGACGGACGGTGGACGAGCGCGCAGCAGATCGAAAGCTTCTGCAGCATGCCCTTGGAAAGCTCTTTGCCGAGCTTATCCTTTTTATCGAGCAGCTCAAAACGCTCCAGAAGACGGTCGGCCGTGCCGTCGTCCTCCATTTTATAGGCGCGCAGCATAAACTCGAGGTGCTCACCGACTGTCAGCATATCATAAACTGCCGGCATCTCCGGCACATAGCCGAGACGGCGCTTCGCGTCGAGTGTCTTGTTGCCGAGCGAATCGATCAGAATCTCACCGTCGAAGCGCAGCAGACCCGCGATGCACTTGATGATCGTGGATTTGCCCGCGCCGTTGGGACCGAGAAGCACGGCGATTTCGCCGTCCCCGATCTGAAAGCTGACGTCGCGGTTCGCAATCAGCTTGCCGTATTGTTTTGTAACATGATTTACCTGCAGCATATTATCAGTTCCATTTCTCCAGTTTTGCAATCAGATCCGAAAACGGACCGCTGACCGTTTCGGTCTGTTCGGCCGTAAGATCCATACCCATCGACAGCTTGTTGATACCGTACGTCCGCGGACGAACCAGCGCCGCGCGATTCACATCGGTATCCTGCACCGTGCTGTCGGACAGCGATACGGCGCCGAACGTCTCGTTATACGCATAGTCGACCACATACAGCTTCAGGCTCTGCAACTCTTGCGCGGTGAAACCGTACGCGGCGTCAGACACATTGACCGTGTAGGTATAGACGCCGTTCTGCGGCTCAACGCCCTTGAACGAGACGGACGTGATCGAATCGTCGTCCGCCGTTAAAAGCTGGAAGCCCATCACATAGTGGTTGTCCTTGATCTGAACGGTCAGTGTGCGGCCTTCAGCCGTGTCGGCATAATTGCAGCCGACAATCTCCGGCGCGTCGTTGTCAACGACGAACGGGAACGAGATCGTCTGTCTGCCGCTGTTGTAATTCTGCGCCCTTGTGGACACCTTATAAACATAACTGTTGCCGTTGATCAGACCGCTCTTTCCGCCCCAAAGGACGCCGTGGTTGGCCGAGCCTGCGTTCACGGTCTTCCGGCAGTATTCGAGCATCGTGGAGCCGCAGTAGCGGAACACGCCGTTCGACGTAAAGAGATTGAAGTCCATCCGTTTCGCGTTGCGCAGCAGGCCGATCGAAACGGTGACATAGGGTTTTTTCATATCCAGCGCGTGCTTGGAATACGCGCAGTATTTGGTATCGATGTTGTATTCCTTGCCGTTTTCAAAGGTATTGACGCCGAGCGGATAATAGAAGTTCCCGTCGGAAACGGCAAGGCCCCACTCGCCGTTGAGATACGGCCGTTCTTCATCGTAGATCGTGTTGTCGAACAACATATCCTTGTACCAGTCGCCGCAGAAGCCCATATACGGGATCGAAAGCGTCGGCGCCTGGTTGTCGGCGTCCGTCAGCACAACAAAGCCTTCCAGGAAAAAGCCGTTGGTGAATACCGAACGGTACTCCTTCATAAACGATTCGCCCATCGTAATCGTCAAGCTGATAAGCTGCGAACCGTGCGGCGCAACCGTTACGACGTTGTTTTCGTCGAGCCCCTCTTTGTTTGTCACAGTGTAATCGTTTTTGCTCAGGAGCTTCGAAGCCATGGAGTTTTCATATCTGTCAAGCACTTTCCTGTAGGTGTCGGTCATCACCTTTTCCGTTACCAGATAGCGCAGTGTGCTGTCGGAAAGGTTATTTACACGGAACGAAAGGCGCAGCACGCCGTCGCGCACTTCACCGAGTTCCATCTTCGGGCGCGAAACGCCGTCGGCCTGCGTCAGATACGCAGGCGTCGCAACCGCTGCCGGGATATTGACGAACCCTGCACCCTGTCTGCGCGGCGAATAAAGCGTTTTGTCATTCCGCGCGCGGAACAACGTCGCCGTACTCATCATCAGCGCGTTGACGAACTCGGCGGTCTGTTTGCCGCCGGGATCCATGCCGTTCTCTTTCACATACTGCTGGAAGATCGCAGCGACACCGGCATAGTACGGCGTCGACATAGACGTGCCGCTCATATAGCCGTAGCTGTTTTCCGGAATGCTCGAATAGATATCGGAACCCGGCGCAGCGATTTCCGGTTTGAGCCGTAAGTCAGCCGTCGGTCCCCAAGCCGAAAACGAGCTCAGCTGCAGCGAGCCGTTGCCGAGAATCGAGATCACGTCCTGCTGCGGCAGGGAATTGAAGGTGATCGCGGTGGACGCGACAGACATAAACGCGTCGTAGCTGCCCGGAGAATTTGTTGTGCCGTAATCGAACAGGTCGATGTTCAGCGGACTGCCGGGGATATTGTCGAACGAGGAAAGCGACGATTCGTTGCCTGCAGAGGCGATGACGTTGATGCCGGCCTTCTTCAGCCGCTTGACAACAGCGCCTTCAAAGATATCGTCCGGCTCCTGACCGCTCGGCGAACCGAGCGAGAGATTGACAACGTCCGCTTTCAACTTGACGCAGTCGTCCAGCGCGGCAAGCACCATGTATTCCTCCGCCATGGAACCTTTCTTGTCTTTGAACACCTTCATCAAAAGCAGCTGCGCGGCGGGCGCGGCGCCGGTCAGCTTCGCGCTGTTGCCGGCGGCAATACCTGCCACATGCGTGCCGTGGTCGGAGTTCGGGTTTTGCACCCCCTTGTTGACATCCGCGTAGTCCCAGCGGTACGGGATCTTTGACGAGATATAGTGGGCGCCGTACTGCGGAACGATCGTATTCAAAAAGCCGAACGCGGAACGCAGGACGATATCCTGCTTGGAATACTTCGGATTCGGCACATCGGACGCGAACGCCTCGTGACCGAGTTCAAATCCGGTATCGAGGATCGCAATGACTGTCCCTTTACCGGTGTACCCGGCGGCATGCGCCTGTTCGATGCCGGTAAACGCGTCGGCGTCGCTGTATACGGCGTCAGCGGCCGTTTCGGTCGCTTCGCGCGGCGCGGCGTAAGAACTGCTGACCGTGACGTCCTTGACGCCGGGGAGCTTTTTCAGGCTTTCAACAAACCGGTACGGAATCGCCAGCGAAAAACCGTTCGTCACAAAGCTGTAGCTGTAGCTCAGCGAAAAATCGGCGTCGGCAAAGGTTTGCGCGATCCGCTCTCGCAGCGCGCTTTGCGCGTTCTGGATGCTCCGGTACTGCGGGTTGCTTTCGATCGAATCGACCAGCGCGTCGCGTTCTTCACTGTTGTTGACCGAGTCCAGAAGACCCGGCTGCTCCAGTTCGACGATCACATTAACGATCGCATTCTGATCATAGAGCGCGTCCGTCGGTTGCGTGGGCGCGCTGACGCCGCCGAATCCCAACAGGGCGTTCAACTGCATCAGAAACGCGATCAGAATCGCTGCAATACGTTTACTCATGTAAGACTCTCCTCTTGTTTAACCCAACCAAATCAATAAAGCATGCCGCGGAATTCTTCAAGATTGTCCGGCGTAATGGCGCGTTTGCCGTCTTCGATCTCATGGATCATTTCAACGAGCTTTTCATTGACCGGCGTCGGCACACCGACTTCCTTGCCCTTTTCGACAAAGTAGCCGTTGAAGATATCAATCTCGGTCTTTTCGCCCTTTTCAAGCGACTGCAGCGTGGAGGGCTTGACGTCCTTGTACTTCAGCTTGGAAACGAGCAGAACGATCAGACGGCAGCACATGTTATAGTAGCCGTTGTCCATCAGCATCAGCAGCTTATAGTTCAGCGCCTTGCCGTATTTCGGCACATCGAGACCCATCCCCTTCGCCACGCGCATGCCTTCGCGGGCAATCGCGAGATACAGCGTGCGGGCGCGTTTGTCGTCCACCATCTTGCCAAGCACCTGACCGGTGATCGCGGCGGACGCGTTGATGCAGGAATTGATAATCAGCTTGGAATACTGCTGCCGTGTGATGTTGTCGGAAATCTGCGTAGGCAGCACCTTGAGGAACATGTCGCGCAGATCGTCAAGCTTGGGCGGATGATAGCCGTCGGGCATCCCGATATAGAATTCACCGAGGGAGGTCATGGTCACGTCGTTCGCCTCATTTCTCGTCGCGCCGAAGCCGATCATCACACCGACGGCGCGCTCTTTGCCGACGATCTCGGCCAGCGCGTCGGTCAGAATGCCGTTCTGTAAACCGACCACAAGGCCGTCGTTCGTCAAAAACGGCAGCGCCTGCTTCGCGGCGTCATACATCGCCTGATATTTCGTCGCGATCAGAATCAGATCAAACTTTTCGTCGCCGAGCGCTTCGTAGCTTTCATAGCAGGTGAAGCTTTCATCGATGTCGCCCATCGCGCCGTGCAGATGGAAGCCCTCTTTTTCAATCAGTTCTTTCGTTTCCTTGCGGTGGCAAAGCAGCCGGACGTCATAGCCGGCGTGTTTGGTCAGGACAGCAATGGTACCGCCGATTGCGCCGGCGCCGATCAGTAAGGTTTTCATAAGCAAAGACTCCTTTATATTTTCAGATTGTATTACGCTTCGTTTTCTTCCGCGCTCGGGGTGAAGCCTTTTTTAATGAGGAAGCCAAGCGGCAGGAAGACCAGCACCGCAACGGCCGCGGCGCAAAGGAACATGGCAGACGTCGGCGCGTTCTGGCTGACGCCGTATTCGTCGGTATACTGCACCGCGGAGGATGCAGACGAAAGATTTCCGAGGAAGGGTCCGATCACCATCGGCAGCAGCACATAGAAGATCATGCGGATGCCCTGGAACTGTCCGGCCTTGTCCTCCGGCGTAAAGTCGCGCACAGAGGCGTTGAGCATGATCATCAGCACCGCGTAACCGATAATTGTCGGGGCGACGGCAAGCAACACCGCGCGCACATCATGGGCAAAGAACAGTGCGACCAGACCGGCGACAAAGCAAATGCTGCCGGGAACCATCGCGTATACTTTGTTTTTGCCGCCGAGCTTCAAAAGCACGATGATACCGCCGAGCAGCACGATAACGCAGACGGCCGCGCAGATATAATACGACGTGTCCCAAAGGTCCATCGCGGGCACCCCGGGCAATACCATGTACTGAAGATAGATAAGAAGATACGGAAAGAACACCTGCACCGCGATTGCGAAAAAGCCGAGCGTCGACAGCGCAAGATAAAGGCGCTTGTGTGTCCGGATCACGGACGGGCGGAAACCATAGAACAGATCGCTCCAATAATTCGCGTTGGAAGAGACAATATGCCGCGGCGGATCCTGCAGCGTAAACAGACCGACGATGCCGCACAGGACAACAAAGCCGCCGAGGCCGAGGAAGAAGATGTCGTAACCGATGACGCCGGACTGCGCGAGCGAACCGACGCTGACGACGGCGCCCAGCGCCACGATCGGCAGCGCCGCGAAGACGGTCTCCACCTTCGGGCGGTTTTCGGGCGCGGTCACATCTGTCACCCACGCGTTGAACACGGAATCGTTGCTCGTGGATCCCATGAACGTCATCAGGCAGTCCATCAGAATGACGGTCCAGACCGTCGCGGTGAGAATCTTCACTTCATCGGAAAGATGCAGCAGCGCGGCGATATGATCACGGGAGATCAGGCCGAACAGCGCGGTCACAATACCCCAGAGGATATAACCGATGGAGATGAAAAGCTTTCTGCGGTTGAGGCGGTCACTGAGCGTACCCATCACAAACGTCGTGATGACAGCCGTCGCTGCGGACAGCGCGACCATGATGCTGATTGCAGTCATCACGGGCATCGTACCGTCAATCGCGGTCTGGGACGCGCCGTTGGAGTAGATGCTGTTGTAAAGGAACGTGTTGAAGTACATGTTCTCCACATTCCAGGCGAGCTGACCGACAAGACCGAACAAAATCATGTTGAACCACAGTCTGCCGGAAATCTTTGTCTGATGCATAAATCTCCTCCTTTGCCGTTTATCCTTTTTATTATAACGAAAAACGAAAGAGAAATCAATTGGTTTATCTAAAATACATGTAAACCTGACATTTTATCATGCCGTTATACAGTTTTCTGCGCTTGTCCGCCTTTCTGCCGAAGAAATACTCGAAATCATCTGACGGGCTGATCACAGTATAGGACCAGCCGCGGCGTTGCGGGAACTTTTGACCCATCAGTTTATAGATTTCCTCTGCAGCTTTCAGATCGAGCAGCCGCTCGCCATACGGCGGATTGCAGATCAGTGTCCCTTTTTCGCTTTCAGGCGAAAAATCACGAAGATCCCGTCTGGCAAACTGAATCCGTTCAGCAACGCCGGCGCGTGTGGCGTTGGCCTGCGCGATGGCGAGCGCGTCCTGATCAATATCGCTCCCGTAAGCGGCAAAGTCGCTTTCCCGAAGTACGAGATCCTGCGCCCGTTCGCGCTCCTGCTTCCAGACATTTTCCGGCACCTGATCCCAGCGCTCCGAGGCAAAGGCCCGGTTAACGCCAGGCGCCATATTATGCGCAAGCATGGCGCCTTCGATCAGAATTGTCCCGGACCCGCACATCGGGTCGTACAGCGTGTGATAATGTCTCAGATGGGACAGACTGCAAAGCGCAGCCGCCAAGGTTTCCTTGATCGGCGCGCCGCCTGCCTCCAGCCGGTAGCCGCGCTTATGCAGGCCGTAGCCGGACGTATCCAGCAATAGACTGACCTGATCTTTCATGATCGAAAACTGAATCTGGTGCACCGGACCCGTTTCATCGAACCATTCCAGACGGTACTTTGTTTTCAGCCGTTCAACGACCGCCTTTTTAATGATCGACTGACAGTCGCTGACGGAAAACAACGTGGAGTTCAGCGAATATCCCTTGACCGGGAACGCGTCGGACGAACCGATCCAGTCTTCCCAAGGCAGGGCTTTGGTGCCCTGAAACAACTCTTCAAAGCTGCGCGCCGGGAACGCTCCGACCAGAATCTGGATCCGTTCGGCAAACCTGCAGCAGATATTGGCGCGCGCAAGCAGGTTCCAGTCACCCGAGAACAGAATCCGCCCGTTCTCGCTGACAACGTCCTGCGCGTCAAGCGCCTTGACCTCGTCGGCAATCAGTTTTTCCAGCCCCAGCAAACAGGGAATCACGAATCGAATCTGCATAATTATCCCTCAAAATACAGAAAAATGCCGGCGGCGAACCACCGGCAGATATTGTATCACATTCTTTTCGGAAAATCAATCCGTTGTCGGCACAAGCAATCCGTAGCCGCCGTCTTTTCTGGAATATACCACACAGATCTTTTCGTCCGCGCTGTTGCGGAACATATAGAACTGGTGATCCAGCAGGTTCATCTGCAGAATCGCTTCCTCCACGCTCTGCGGTTTCAGCACGATCTCCTTGGAGCGGACCACATCGTAGTTGTCCTCGCTCTCCAGCGTATCGATTGCCTCAAACGCCTCAAAGGCGCCGGAACGAAGCTTCTTTTCCACACGGGTTTTGTTTTTGCGGATCTGCCGTACCAGAGAATCCACACAACGATCCAGCGCGTCGTTCATATTGATCGCCCGCTCCTGGGAACGGAAGATCATCCCGTCATGGAAGATGGTGACCTCCACGATCTGTTCGCTCTTTTCGACAATCGCCGTAACCTTTGCTTCGACTTCGTCCGGGAAGAATTTTTCCACTTTACGCAGACGTTTTTCCGCCCTGTCTTTGAACGAATCTCTGGGTGTGCATTTTCTGCCGATTACTGTGATTTTCATAAACGACAACTCCTTTCTATGTCAACCCCTCAACGGGGATGTCATTTTTCATGTTCAGTATAGCACAATAAATCAGAAAATGGAAGTCATTTCAATGAAAATTATGCAATTTAACAAAAAATTTTCAGTTTTTACATTTGAGAAAACAAAAATATTTTTCCCAAAAAGTCTCGATTTTTTCGATAAAACATGGTAAAATACAGATGGCAAACAAACAGAATTGAGGGATGAAAATGGAGCAAATCGAAGCGCGCATGAAACAGCTGCGTGAAACGATCGAATACCACAACAAACGCTACTATGAAAACGACGCGCCGGAGATCGAAGATTTTGAATACGATCGTCTGCTGCACGAACTGATCGCGCTCGAGGAACAGTACCCGGTCTTTGCAACGCCCGATTCCCCGACGAAGCATGTCGGCGGCAAGGCGGACGCGCAGTTCACCCCTGTAGAACACACCGTAGTGATGGAAAGCCTGCAGGACGGCTTTTCCGAAGAGGATATACGCGCCTTCGATAAGCGCGTACGCGACGCCGACGTCAAACCGGTGTATATTGTCGAGCCAAAAATCGACGGGCTTTCGGTCAGCCTGGAATACGAAAACGGCGTCTTTGTGCGCGGCTCCACGCGCGGCGACGGGCGCGTCGGCGAAGATATCACGGCGAACCTGAAAACCGTACGCACCATCCCGATGCGCATCAGTGTCCCCCTGCCCTATCTCGAAGTCCGCGGTGAAGTCTACATGTCAAAAGAAGTATTCCTCGCGCTGACGGCAAAGCAGGAAAACGAGGGCGAAAAGCCGTTCAAAAACCCGCGCAACGCAGCGGCCGGTTCTTTGCGGCAAAAAGACAGCCGTATCACGCGGGAACGAAAGCTGGACATCTTTGTTTTCAATGTACAGCAAATCCGCGGCGAGACGCTAGGCAGCCACAAACAATCGCTCGATTACCTGAAAAAGCTTGGATTCACGACCGTTCCGTTTTATACGCCCTGCGACAGTATCGACGCGGCTCTGCAGGAGATCGACCGGATTGGGCAGCAGCGCGGACAGTTGCCGTTCGATATTGACGGCGCCGTAATCAAGGTGGACGATTTCGCGCAGCGCGACGTCTTGGGATCCACATCCAAGTTCCCGAAATGGGCGATCGCGTATAAATATCCGCCGGAAGAAAAAGAAACGACGCTGCTCGATATAGAAATCAACGTAGGGCGTACCGGCGTTCTGACGCCGACCGGCGTGTTCGAGCCGACACTACTTGCCGGGTCAACAGTCGGCCGCGCGACGCTGCACAACCAGGATTTCATTACGGAAAAAGATATCCGCATCGGCGACACGGTCATCATACGCAAGGCAGGCGATATTATTCCGGAGGTTGTATCCGTTGTTCGACACGGCGAAAACGCAGCACCATATGAAATGCCGAAGTTCTGCCCTTCCTGCGGTGAGCCTGTCGTTCGTGAAGAAGATGAAGCGGCGATCCGCTGCGTTAACCCAGACTGCCCGAGTCAACTTCTGCGCACGCTGATTCACTTCTGTTCCCGCGACGCAATGGATATTGAAGGCATGGGCGAAGCAGTTTTGGAAACGTTCGTCGCCAAAGGTCTGGTGCACACGGCGGATGATCTGTTCCATCTGCGCAAAGAGGACATCGCCGCCATCGACCGCATGGGAGACAAGAGCGCGGACAACCTGCTTGCCGCAGCGGAAAAGAGCAAACAAAACGATTTGTCCCGACTGCTGTTCGCGTTGGGAATTCGCCACATCGGTCAAAAGGCAGGCGCGCTGCTTGCCGGTCATTTCGGCACAATTGACGCCATCATGGACGCCACTGAGGAAGAGATCTTTTCGATTGACGGTTTCGGCGCGATCATGGCAAAAAGCGTCGTCGACTTCTTCGCGCTCCCCGCTTCCCGGGAACTGATCGAACGGTTCCGGGAAAGCGGCGTCAACCTGCAATCCACTGTTGAGAAAATCGACAACCGCTTCGAAGGGGAAACCTTCGTCCTGACCGGTGCGCTTTCGAAGTTCACGCGCAAGGAAGCGTCTGACCTGATTGAGGCCCGCGGCGGCAAAACGGCGTCTTCCGTTTCGAAAAAAACGTCCTTCGTTCTTGCCGGCGAAGACGCGGGCAGTAAGCTGCAAAAAGCCAATGAACTCGGCGTTCGGGTTATATCGGAAGACGAATTTCTTTCGATGATCGAATAAACGTTGTCAATACGAGGTGTAATCGCCAAAAATCGCCGCAAAAACTGTTGAAAGTATACAATTTTATTTTAATTGTTTATAAGGGATTGATTTTTTAACAAATAATGAATATAATCATTAAAGATCAATTTGAGATCAAATATTATTAAAAGGAGTCAAAAACATGAAAAAACTTTGCGCCATTTTCCTTGCCGCGCTGATGCTGCTGACGATTCTCCCGATGGCCGCTTTCGCGAAGGTGAACGACAACGACCAGATCATCAGCGAAATCATAAGTGAGGATTTTGAACACATCAATTATTTGAAAAGTAAAGATTACTTCAACAATGAAATTGCTGCTTATCAATTTGCCAATTTAACGACTTGGTACGATGTATTATCTGGCGAAGGCAAAAAGAAATCAGCAAAAGAAATCCTTCTTGCTATCATTGACCGCATCGAAGCTGAGTACAACAATGAGACGTTTGAAAAGATTCTCGACGCACTGAAGGTTGCAAAAAAAGCCACCGATCTTGTAAATACGGTTAACGATTATACCGGCCTTTTGGATATCGCCGAGTCTTCGGAATGGGCTACTTCCGTTGGTGTTTTGAATGAACTGATCGAAGTCGCAAACTTTGGTAACAACGAATATGAGAAATTCGTTGAAGGATATGCCATTGTTCTTTCCTGCCAGGCGGCCAGCATTTATTACGGTGATTTCCTGCAGTATATTGCAGATCATGTTGACGATGATTTCATTAAACAAGCGGCACTTGAATTGAAAGCCAACATCACAAAATCTTTGGATGACGCACGTGATGAACTCATTGCTGAGTTGACTGCTGATGCAGGCAAAGAAATTGCTACAATCGGTGTCGGTATTGCATTGGACTCCTACGGTGTTACCGCTACAATTAAGTCCGTATATAACGGCATTATCACCGCAAGCGATAAGCTCTTCAATGCAAAAGAAGTTTATTACTATATGACTTCTCTTGCTACTCTTTATAAAATTGAGCATATTGCTCCGGGCTATTTGAATGAAACAAATGCAGTTGAAGATACAGTTGCTTCCGACTTTGCGCTTGTCTCGCTCCTGACTCTTCGTACGATCGGTGAAGAAATGCTTTCCAACCTCGGAAAAGTTAAGACGGACTCCATCGTGTCGAAGATCTTCAAAAACACTGAAGAAGCAACTGCACTCGCTACTACCGGCGCCCGCACCGCTACAAAGCTTAAGGTCTATCATGACATCATTCTTGCCGACAATACATATTCGACCAAGAAGATTTACATTGACGATACGATCAATAAGCACTGGACTATTTGGGATTCCGAAGGAACACCGATTACAACTCTTCGCAGCGGTACAAAATCAAGCCTTATCAACGACAAAGGTGCTTTCTATTCAATCTACAACGATAATCTCGGCAGATATGTCCGTGTTATCATCACCTTTGTTGATGGCTGTAGCGAGCCTGAATTGACAACGCCCCCTTCCTCCAGCTCGTCGTCTTCCAGTTCTTCTTCCTCCTCTTCCGGCGGCGGATTCTTTGCACAGCTCTTTGCGGCAATCGCTGCGTTCTTCAAGAGCCTGTTCTCCTTTGGCAAATAAGATCTGAATTATAAAGTGGGCCGCCGATTGGCGGCTCATTTTGATCCAATTAATTGAGAGGAGACTACTCATGCTTTTCATCTGTTACCCCAAATGCACCACCTGCCAAAGAGCGAAGCGCTTTTTAGACGATCGTGCGATTCCTTACACGCTGCGCGATATCAAATCGGATCGGCCGACTTATGACGAATTGAAAGCGTGGCAGCAGAAAAGCGGCCTACCGCTGAAGCGCTTCTTTAACACCAGCGGATTACGGTATCGCGCGCTGGAGCTCAAAGATCGGTTGCCTCAGATGAGCGAAGAGGAACAGATGCAGCTGCTTGCGACGGACGGGATGCTTGTCAAGCGGCCGCTTTTAATCACGGACGGTGCTGTACTGGTCGGATTCAAGGAAAGAGAATGGCAGGCCGCGCTGCTATGAGAAAAAAAGAAAACCGGAGGTCTTACCCTCCGGCTTTTTTAACTTCAAATGTATTATTTCAGGAAATTCCTGATCTGTGGCCGCTCCAAGGCTTTGTAAAGCAGCAGACCAAGCGTGAAGCAAACCGCCAACTCGCCCAGCGCGACACAGCCGCCCTGAATTAAAAAGCTGCCGAAATGAAACGGTCCCTCAATGAAGAAGATCTCAATCTCCGCGCAGATGATGATACCGTTGAAGATCGCCGGCATCAGAGCCGCTAGCAACGGAAGCTTTTTCCATTGTACATTGCGCAGCGCGTACATCGCAAATCCGGCAAGCAGCGTAGCAAGCGAGCCGAGGATCATGTCCACGGGCAGCGCCTCAATGAATAGGAAGTTGGCTAAAAAACAGCCTAGCGTCAGGCCCGGGATAGCGGCGGACGTGATGCAGCACAACAGCGTCATGGCTTCGCTGACGCGGAACTGAACCGCCATCGAGGCTGATCCGGGGAAAAGAACACTTTGCACAACCGTCAGCACCGCATAGAGCGCGGCAATGACAGCGGCCTGTGTCAGCCACAGGACTTTTTCCTTTGATTTCATATGCAGTTGTCTCCTTTAGTTTTGATTTTAACGCAAATGCGTTAGGTCAGGAAGGTCTCGAACTGACCGCGTCCGGAAAGAACGTAGAGGTATTATATAACAAGGGACTGAAAAAAGCAACTCTTTTTTCAGATTTCACAAAAAGTTCCCCGGAGATCTGCCGGGGAACGCTTTGTTTTCACGGAATCGAAACAGGCTGATCGACGCCGGGCGTGAACGCATAGAAGTTCTTTGCGTTCATCTGATCCGTCAGCAGGCGCATGCCTTCGCCAAACCGCTGGAAATGCACAATTTCCCGCTCGCGCAGGAACTTGATCACGTCGCGCACGTCAGGGTCGTCCACCAGACGCAGAATGTTGTCATACGTGACACGCGCTTTTTGCTCGGCCGCAAGGTCTTCCGTCAGATCGGCGATAGCGTCGCCCTTGCTCTGCAGGTACGCCGCGGTAAACGGAACGCCTGCTGAGGACGCAGGATAGACGCCGTTCGTATGATCGACAAAATAGCTTTCAAATCCGTTGCGTTTGATCTCCTCTGCCGACAGGTTGCGCGTCAGCTGATGGATGATCGTACCGACCATTTCCAGATGTCCGAGTTCTTCCGTGCCGATATCGGTCAAAAGGCCTTTCAGCTCCGGCGTCGGCATTGCGAACCGCTGGCTCAGATAGCGCAGCGACGCGCCCAATTCACCGTCCGGGCCGCCGTACTGGCTCTGAATGATCTTTGCGTATAACGGATTCGGATTCTGAATCCGGATCGGATACTGCAGTGTTTTCTGATATTCCCACATCTCAGCATGCTCCCCTTTCAAAATCCCACGGCCAGGGATCCTTCAGCCACGCGGTGCCGACGCCGTCTGCGCCGGGCGTAAACGGGCCGAACTGCGCTTCGTATTCAGCTTTGATCTGCGCGTACTGGGCTTCATACTGCTCCAGCAGACGCAGCGCCTGCGCATCGTCCGGGTGTGTGTCAAGATAGAGATGCAGATCCCAGATAGAAAAGCGGATTGCCATAAAACGGACTTTCAGACAGTTCTTGTTCATCTGAGACACCCCGCAAGGAACGGTTTATCGAGCACGGGAAAGACGGTGCCGGAAGACAGGGCCTGCGCCGGTTCATATACCGCATTGTCCGTCTGGAACGGCACATACGCCATGGCGACCACCGCGTCTTCGGGCAGCGCCGGGATCACGCCGTCGACCGGGCACTGACAGTTGTTCTGCCGCGCGAACGTCTGCTGCGGATAGGCACAGCTTTTTTGATACATCAACGCACTCTCTCCTTCAATGAATTGAACACCGCGAAAGCGGTATCCATTACATCTTATGCGGCAAAAAGCTGATGGTGCAAAACGACGGCAAATGTTTTGCGGATGCGCTTTACATTATGAAAAGAGTGTGCTATAATGCAAAAGAATTGTCGGGAGGTGGTTTTTATGCCTATCAAAATTGACGACAGACTGCCCGCGAAAGAACGGCTCGAAAGCGAAAACATCTTCGTTATGACCGAAACGCGCGCGCAGACGCAGGATATCCGCGCGCTGAAGATTCTGATCCTCAACCTGATGCCCACGAAGATCGAAACCGAAACACAGCTTTTACGATTGCTTTCCAACTCGCCGCTGCAGGTGGATATCGAGCTGCTGCAGACCGCGACCCATGAAGTACGCAACACCGCTTCGGAGCACATGCTGACATTCTATAAGACGTTTGATGAAGTGAAACACAAAAAATACGACGGCATGATCGTCACCGGCGCGCCGGTCGAGCTGATGGCGTTTGAAGAGGTCGATTACTGGCCGGAGCTTTGCGAGATCTTTGAATGGTCCAAGACGAACGTCTACTCTACCTTCCATATCTGCTGGGGCGCCCAGGCCGCGCTGTATTACCATTACGGCATCAAAAAATACGCGCTGCCGGAAAAGATGTTCGGCGTGTTTCCGCATAAGCCGCTGGATCTCTACCATCCGCTGCTGCGCGGCTTTGACGATACATTCTATGTGCCGCACTCCCGCCACACGGAAGTGCGCTTCTCCGATATCGCGCTTTGCAAGGATCTGCAGATCATTGCCTATTCCGAGATTGCCGGGATCCACCTGATTTCCGACCTGGACTGTCGCAAGTTTTTCGCCACGGGGCACTGCGAATACGACACGGACACGCTCGCGAAAGAATACTTCCGCGACAAAGAAAAGGGCCTTGACATCAAGATTCCCTATAACTATTTCCCGAACGACGACCCGACAAAAAAGCCCGGCATGTCTTGGCGCAACGCGGGCACGCTGATGTTCACGAACTGGCTGAACTACTTCGTCTATCAGCGTACACCTTATGATATCAACGAGATTAAATAAAGAAAAGGGACGAACCGCAAATGAACAAGTCCAGCAAAAACGGACAATAGAAAAAAGAGACCTCCTATGATAC
>CAMZEG010000002.1 GCA_947305635.1 uncultured Clostridia bacterium | reverse complement strand
CCCCCGACCTTTTGGTTCGTAGCCAAACACTCTATCCAGCTGAGCTACCAGCGCATTTGCTTGTGCCAAAGTATATTAGCACAAACCGCCGCGGTTGTCAAGTTCTTTTCTGAAAAAAATTCAGCCTTTTCCATGCCGGAAAAGAAGACGGCGCCGCGGCGCCGTCTCTCTCTATTTATTGCTGTATGCGGAGTGGCTTACGCCTCTTTGTCGAACATCGCTTTGACGTTGGCGCCTCTGCAGACGAAGATCTCGCGGCTGACAATCATGCACACGAACGCGCAGGTCCCGCCGACAAGGACGTCGGAGAAGAAGTGGGCGCCGACAATGATCCGGCTGACCGCCACAAGACCGGTGATCACGACCGGGCAGATCCACATCAGGGCGCGCACGCCCTTGTTTTTGATGCGTAGCGCGTCGTTCAGCATCGGCATCAGATAGGAGGCGCCCGCCGCGTTGGTGTGGCCGCTCGGGAAGGATTTCAGCGCGTCGGTGGTGCCGAACATCGCCAGCATTTGATCCTTGGTGATCCACTGGCCGTGATGCTCGAACCAGCGGGCGTAGTGCGAGAAGCCGTAGGCGTCCGCGAGGGCGGGATCGGCGTCGGCAACGTTCATCGCGCGGAAGCGGACGCGGCCGACCGGCTTTTTGATCACGTGCAGGACGATGGTGGAAACCACGAGAAAGACCAGTGTCGCGACCGCGACCGCAAAGAGCCGTTCGGTCTGCGCTTCGTTGAAGTTCTTTGTCGCCAGCAGCAGCAGCGCCGTCAGCAGCGCCGCGACGACAATGACGATGACCATCAGCCACGCGTGGTTGGCAAGCTGCTCGTGTTCCACGAACGCGCCGTATTCGCCGGTGAGATGCTCTTCGATATAGCCCATCGTGTCGTCAACCAGCACATAGTTCGCAATCATCGCGCAGACGCCCATCACGCAGGCGAGCAGCGTCTTCGGCACGGCCGGCATATTCTTTTTCCGCAGGCAGTACCAGAACAGCAGCGAAAACGCGAACGCGAACGCGAGATAGACCGGGTCGCTGCCGAGCGCTTCAAGCGCGACCCCGAAGGGGCTCGCGTTGGTCAGATAGGTATGGGCGGCAAGCGCCTTGCTTGTGAGGATTTGGCTGACCTGCAGGTCGGTGAAGGTCGCCGTAATCAGCAGTCCCGCAAAGATCACGACGAACAGTACGACGGACAGCCAGGCTCTCTTTTTTCTTGTCATAGATGTCTCTCCTTTCGGTTGATACCTTATTGTAGCACGGAACGCGCCGTTTTGCAAGCCAAAAGGCAAAAAAGCACCCGCCCTCAGGAAGGGCGGGTTTCGCTGTTAGGTTTATTTCGAAAGTCGCAGCACCGTCACGGAATAGGCGGGCGCGGTGTAGTTGAACCGGGCGGACACGCCGTCGAGCGTGAAATCTTCGATCTTACAGGCCTCCGGCTGACCGAGGATGTTGTCGTTGTCGAGGTCGGTGCCTTTGAGCTGCGAGACGCGGGCGGTCGAAGCGGTCTGCTTTTCGCCGAGGTCGACAGCAAAGGTGCGGTCGCTGCCGGTGACGTTGACCAGCTTGACGATCACGTCGCCGCTGTCGTCGGTCGACACGACCTGATAGGCGTCGGCCTCGCTGTCGGAGCCGGTCTTGAAATCGACATATTTTTCACCGTCGATATAGCACTGGATGCGGCGGCCGTCGACGACGATTTTCAGATGATAGGTCTTGCCCTCCTCGGCGGTGAACGGCTTCACCGTGCCGGGGATCTGGCCGGTCTTTTCGCCGTTTTCAACAATCTGCAGGCACGAGACCGTGTTCTGCCAGCCGCCGATGTTCCAGATGATATTGTTCTCGGTATCCTGCACGCCGAAGGAGATCATGAAGCCCTCTTCGCCGCCGCGCTTTTGGGCGTCGAGTTCATAGGTGTAGTTCGACCACGTCTCGTCGCCGAAATAGGCGACCGAGCCGGTGTTGGAATAGTTCATCGAGGTTTCGAGCTGGACCAGCTTGCCGTTCTTGGTGCGCCATTTGCCGTCGGTCGGGGTCGTCCAGTTGACGAAGTAACCCGGCAGGGTGAAGCGGTCGCGGTCGAGCACGCGGCCCGTTTTGTTGTCGGTGATTTTGACATTGTCGAACGCCGCCGACGTGTACCAGGTGCCGACGCCGATCTTGCCGACGATATCCTTTTGCGGGACCGCCGCGCCGTCGAGCGTCGATTGCAGCAGCGTTTTGCCCTGATTCAGCATGAACAGCTTCTGGACATAGTAGTTGATCGAGCCGGTGACCTGATGGTTGTTGTACCAGATCAGGTTCGGCGACCAGTGCGTCGCGGTCAGGTTGCCGAAGAGGGGAGCGTAGGCCGCCATCCGCACGATGTCGCCGTTGCGCTCGAGACCGGTCATATAGGCCGCTTCGGCGAGCGCGGCGCGCAGCCGGTTCGACCGCGCGGCGTATTCGCCCAAAAAGACCGGGATTGCGCCGCCGTAGCGCGTGGCGGTGATGGCGTCGTCGGTTCTGCCGTAAACGCCGCGGTCATAGTAGTCCGCGTTCTGCAAAAACCATTCGGGGTCGTTATAGTAGTGCTGATCCGTCGCGCCGGCAAAGTCCAGCGCGGTCTTGCCCGGGTGCGATTGCAGCCACTGTTCGGCGTATTCATAGGACTTGATATAGTTCGCGCCGTGGGTCGCGTCGGACGCGCCCGCGGAATAGATCAGCTCGATGCCCTCGTACAAAGACGGGTTTTCCGCTTTCGCGTCGTCGAACGCCTTGCGGAACGCGGCGAAGCGCTCGTAGTAGTCCTCCCCCTCGTTCTCGTTGCCGATCGCGATGAACGGCAGATCGAACGGTTCCGGGTGGCCGAGCGCGGCGCGCACCTTACCCCAGGTGGAATCCGCGTCGCCGCGGGCAAACTCGACGAGGTCAAGCATATCCTGGACATACTGCGCGAAGGCGGGGTCGTCCATCGCGACGGGGCCGCGCCCGCGCATCTGGCAGAACAGGCCGCAGTTCAGCACCGGCACCGGGGCCGCGCCGAGGTCTTCGGCGAGCCGGAAGAACTCATAGAAGCCGAGGCCGTAGCTCATAAAGCACGGCCAGGGGTCGTCCGTCGCAGCGACGTCCGTCCAGATGTTGATCCCCTGTTTGCGCGCCGCGACGTCGCCGTAGGTCCCATTGAAGGCGAGCGGCAGGCCGTCGCTGCCGACGCCGATCGAATCCTTCCAGCTGTAGGCGGTCGCCTTGTCGTAGCCCTCGATCACGCAGCCGCCCGGGAAACGCAGAAAGCGCGGATGCATCGCTTCAAGCATTTCGCCGAGATCCTTGCGCATGCCGTTTTCGCGGCCCTTGTAGGTGTCGGTCGGGAACAGGGAGATCATGTCGAAGCAGACGGTGCCCTTGCCGATCAGCAGGCGCAGCGTCACGTTTTCGAACGCCGTTTCGCCCGCCGTGAGAGTCAGCGTGTATTTCGTCCAGTCCGCGCCGATCGCGTCGACTGCGCCTTCTCCGACGACCGTCTCCCCGACGCAGAGCTGCGCTGTGACGGGGCCGGTGTAATCGCTGCTCTTCGCGTAGAACGAGAGCTTGTAGGCCGCGTCTTTGTCGATGCTCAGGCCGTCCAGAAAGCCGCGGTTCGCAAGGCCGGCGGGCGCGTCGCCGTCGTTGGTCACAACGGCGAAGTTCGGATTGTTTTCGTTCAGCGCTTCGTCCGGTTTCCCGGTTTCCGCGCGCAGGGCGGCGCCGCCGACGGCGCTCCAGCCGTAAAGCTGATCGCCGCGGGCGAACGTCGTGTATTCAAACGAGCGGTTGACGACCTTTTCCGCGTAGAGACCGCCGTCCGCCGCGAAGTTGATGTCTTCGAAGAAGATGCCGAACAGCAGATCGCTGATGTCGCCCACAGCCGTGTCCGGGTCGATCGTCAGCCGGTAGTCCGCGGCGTCGGCGTCATAGGCGGCAACGGTGTTGGCTGCCGGGCGGACAGGCTCGGGCGGGGGCGTTGTTTTGCCGGCGCAGAAAGCCGCCAGCAGGGCGGCGATTGCGGCGAACCATTGACGGAGTTTTGCGAGGATCGTGTACTTCATAGTGGTTCCTCCCGTTGGTGTTCTTTGCTCCATTATAATATAGGAATTACAGCTCTGTCAATAACCAACTCTTAGTCCGGCGCAGATTGACAAACCGCCCCGCGCGGTGTATGATAGAACCGAACCCAAAGGAACGGAGGTGCGGCATGAAAACGGCGACTTTGAACCGCAAACTGCAGCAGTTATACGGCGGCCGCGTCACGGCGTCGGCCGAAGACGGCTGCGTCGTGCTGCGCGGCGAACTGGACGACTGGGCGGACGTTGTTGCCGCCTGTCAGCTTGCGGCAAAAAAGAACAGCACGCACCATGTGCTGAACGATATCGCCTGCCCGAACGCAAAGGACGCCCCGATGCGGCTCCCGCCGGACGAGGACCGGTCGCTCGACGGCGACGCGCCCGACGTGCTCGTGATCGGCGGCGGGATTTCCGGCGCCTCGATCGCGCGGGAGCTGATGAAATGGAAGCTCGACGTGCTGCTGGTCGAAAAGGAAGCCGATCTCGCGCTGCAGGCCTCCGGCCGCAACGACGGCGAAGTCCACCCGGGGATCGACCTCGGCAAGGGCTCGCTCAAGCACAAGTATATCCGCCGGGCAAACCGCATGTACGAAGACGTCTGCCGCGAGCTGGACGTCCCGTTCTCCCGCGTCGGGCAGTATGTGCTGTTTCAAAAACGGGCGCTGTTCCCGCTGATCGCGCTGTACGCCTTCTGGCGTAAACACCACGACGGGATCGAGGACACCGTCCTGCTTTCGGGCAAAGAACTGCTGCGGCGCGAACCGCAGCTGACAACGGAAACGAAGTTCGCGCTCTATAACCCCAGCGCGGGCGTCGTCTGCCCCTACGGGCTGACGATCGCGTTCGCGGAAAACGCCGTCACGAACGGCGCGAGAGTCGCGCTGAACACCGCCGTGCTGGATATGACGGTCGAAGACGGCCGCATCACCGCCGTGAAAACCAACCGCGGGACGCTGCGCCCGAAGCTTGTGATCAACGCCGCCGGCGTGTTCGCGGAAGCGGTCGCAAAGATGGCGCACGACCGCTTTTATTCCATCCACCCGCGCCGCGGCACCAACTCGATCCTCGACAAAAAGACCGGCGCCTATCTCCAGTCGATCGCCTCGGTCAAGGATCTGAGCGTCCACGGCAAGACCCATTCCAAGGGCGGCGGCGTCATGCGCACGGCCCACGGCAATCTTCTGGCCGGGCCCGACGCGGTGGAAACATACGAAAAAGAGAACACCGAAACGCGGCCGGAGAGCATCCGCACGGTCTTCGACAAGCAGAAGACGACCCTGCCGCCGCTCTCGGAGTGCGATATCATCACTTATTTCACCGGCGTGCGCGCTCCGACGTTCGAAGAGGATTACGTCATCGAGCCGGGCCGCAGGACGAAGAATCTGATCCATTGCGCCGGGATCCAGTCGCCGGGGCTGACGACCGCGCCCGCCGTCGCGATCGACGTGGCGCAGATGGCGGTCGCGCTGCTGCAAAAGACGCAGGCCGTGGAAGAAAACCCGTCGTTCAATCCCGTCCGCAAGGGCGTACCCGTATTGCGCGAACTGGACGACGACGCCCGCGACGCGCTGATCCGCGAAAATCCCGACTACGGCGAAATTGTCTGCCGCTGCGAAGAGATCAGCAAGGGCGAGATCCTCGACGCGCTGCAATCGCCCATCTGTGTGCCGACGCTTGATGGGATCAAAAAGCGCGTGCGGCCCGGCATGGGACGCTGTCAGGGCGGCTTCTGTTCGCCGCTCGTGACAAAGATTATCGCGGAGTTTCTCGGCACGGAGCTGTCGGACGTCCGCAAATCATCGGCAGCGTCCGTGATCACCTATGGCAGAACGAAAGACGGGGAAGGGGGCGGTGCGCAATGACGGCATCCTTCTATGACGTGATCGTCATCGGCGGCGGCCCGGCGGGGCTCGCGGCGGCGATCAGCGCCCACGACAGCGGCGCGCGCGTTCTGCTGCTCGAGCGCGAAGCGCGGCTGGGCGGCATCCTCAAGCAATGCATCCACGACGGCTTCGGCCTGCTGCGCTTCGGCGAAAAGCTCAGCGGCCCCGAATACGCCGAACGGTATATGGATGAACTGCGCGCGCGGGAGATCGACGTGAAAACGCTGACCTTCGTGACGAAGATCGACAACACCGGCGACGGCTTCCGGGTCCATACGGTCAGCCGCGGCGGCGTCGCGGTTGAAACCGCAAGGGCGCTCGTCCTCGCGACAGGCTGCCGCGAGCGGACGGCGAAGCAGGTCTTTATCCACGGCACCCGGCCCGCCGGCGTCTTTACGGCCGGCACGGCGCAGCATTTTACCAATCTGCTCGGCCTGCAGCCGGCAAAGCGCTGCGTGATCCTCGGCTCGGGCGACATCGGCCTGATCATGGCGCGGCGGCTGACGCTGGAGGGGGCGGAAGTGCTCGGCGTTTACGAAGCGAAGCCGACGCCCTCCGGCCTGACGCGCAATTTGCACCAGTGCCTATACGATTTTGATATTCCGCTGTATCTCTCCCACACCGTGACGCGCGTCTTCGGCGCGGATCGGCTCGAAGGAGTGGAGATCGCCGAAGTGGACGAAACGATGACCCCGATTCCCGGGACGGAGCGCCGCGTCGATTGCGACGCGCTGATCCTTTCGGTCGGGCTGATCCCGGAAAACGAACTCGCGCAGTCGCTCGGCGTCCGGCTCGATCCGCGTACCAAAGGCCCCGCCTGCGACGGCGACTGCATGACGAACGTCGACGGCGTTTTCTGCTGCGGCAACGCGCTGCACGTCAACGACCTCGTCGACTACGTTTCGGAAAACGCGGCGCAGGCGGGAAAAGCCGCCGCGCTGTACCGCCCGCGGGAACGGCGGCTGATCGAGCTGCAGCCGTCGGACGATCTGCTGTACGTCGTGCCGCAGACGCTGGATCTGCAAAGGGCAGGGGACGCGCTGACCGTTTATTTCCGCGCCCGCAAGGAGGAAAACGGCTGTACGCTGGAGATCACCGCGGACGGCAAAACGGTCTTTTCCAAACGGTACGCGTTTTTGCGCCCGCCGGAGATGGAGCAGCTGACGCTGCGGCCGGGGGAGTGGAATCTCAGTGAAACAAGCGTCGTCCGCTTTTCCCTCAGACGACCGGAACAGGAGGCGCAAAGATGAAGGAACTGGTTTGTATCGTCTGCCCGCGCGGCTGCCGGATGCGGATCGCCGAGGAAAACGGCAACCTGCAGATCACCGGCAACGGCTGCAAGCGCGGCGCCGCCTTTGCCGAAAGCGAGGTGCGCGACCCGCGCCGCACGGTCTGCACCACGGTGCGCACCGCCTTTCCCGACGTGCCGGTGCTGCCCGTGCGCATATCGAAGGAGATCCCGAAAGACAAAATCTTCGACGTGATGCGGGAGATCAGCCGCACGACGGTCAGAACGCGGCTCGGGCGCGGCGATATCGTATTGGAAAATGCGCTCGGTCTCGGCGCGGACGTGATCGTGACGAGCAATGTGTTAAACGAAACGGAAAGCGAAAGGAGAAAAAACGATGGAACATCCGCTTGTGCTGACCTTTGATATCGGCACCCAGAGCGCGCGGTGCCTGCTGGTCAACGAGACCGGCGGCTTCGAGGACAAGGCGCAGCAGGTTTACGAAACGCCCTATTTTTCCAAACAGCCCGGCTGGGCGGAGCAGACGCCCGACTTCTACTTTGACGCGATCGCCGCGCTGTCGAAAACGCTGCTCGCGCGCAACAGAGATAAGCTCGACCGCATCGTCGCGGTCTCGCTGACCTGCATCCGCGACACGGTGCTGTGTCTCGACGAAGAGAACCGCCCGCTGCGCGACATCATCCTCTGGCTCGACGAGCGGTGCGCGGACGACAAGGGGCAGATCCCGCCGCTCAAAGCGGCGCTGTTCTCCCTCGTCGGGATGGGGGAGGCAGTCAAAATCCTCTACCGCGCCACGGCGGCGAACTGGCTGATGCAAAACGAGCCGGAAACCTGGGACAAGACCGCAAAATACGTCATGCTGCCAGCCTATCTCCATTACAAGCTGACGGGTAAGCTGGTCGATTCCGTCGCCAATATGATCGGCCATGTGCCGTTCGATTACAAGAACCGCCGCTGGATGGGCGAAAAGGAGCTGTCCCGCTGCGTGTGCGATGTGCCGAAAGAAAAGCTTTGCGACCTCGTGCCCTCGGGCGAGACGATCGGCCCGATCACAAAAGAGGCGAGCGAAAAGACCGGCATTCCCGCGGGGATCCCGCTGATCGCCGCCGGCTCCGACAAGGGCTGCGAGACGCTCGGCCTTTCCGTCGTGCATCCCGACCGCGCCGCGGTCTCGTTCGGGACGACCGCCACGCTGCAGATGGCGGTGAAGGACTACTTTGAGCCGCAGCCGTTCATGCCGGCCTATCCCGCCGTGCCGAACGATTTGTACAACCCCGAGTTCGAGGTGTTCCGCGGCTTCTGGATGCTTTCGTGGTTCATCCGGGAATTCGGCGCCGCCGACAAACGCGAAGCCGAAAAATGCGGCATCTCTCCCGAGCAGTATCTTGACGAACAGATCAAAGACATTGAGCCGGGCAGCGGCGGTCTGCTGCTGCAGCCGTTCTGGACGCCGGGGATCACGAACCCGAACGCCCGCGGCGCGATTGTCGGCTTTGCCGATTACCACACGCGCTACCACCTCTACCGCGCGATCATCGAGGGCATATTGCTGGAACTGTACCACGGGCTTTCCACAATGGAAAAGCGCTCGAAGCAAAAAGTCCGCGTGCTGTATGCGGGCGGCGGCGGCGCGCGCAGCGACGTTGTCTGCCAGATTGCCGCCGACCTTTTCGGGCTGCCGGTCAGCCGGATCCAGACCCACGAGGCGAGCGCGATCGGCGCGGCGATGGTCGCCTTTGTCGCGAAGGGCGTCTTCGCCGATTACGACGACGCGATCGCGCACATGGTCCAGCCGAAGGACACCTTTGCCCCGCGGCAGGAAGAGCACGAACGCTACATGGACTGCTACGAAAAGATCTACAGCCGGCTGCCCGCGCGGCTGCGGCCGATCGATAAATCCATCGCAGAGATCAACAGGAGGGACACGCAATGAGCACGAAACCGTACCGCGGCTTTGAGCCGAACTGGGTGCTGGAACGGGCGCCCGAAAACAGCTTCCGCTCCATCTTCCGCTGGGGCGATCCGGACTTCTTCAAGTATCCCAAAGAGAGCCTCTATAATTATGTGAAAACCCGCTGCAACCTCTCGGACGACGACTTTAAGCAGTACAACGACGATATCGGCATGGAGCCGGTGACCCTCGGCCCGGAGCACGCGCCGCAGATCGACCCCGCGCATGTCGCCGCGATCGCCGCGATCGTCGGGGAAGAGAACGTGTCGCAAAGCGACTACGATCGGCTCGCCGTCGCCTATGGGCAGACGATGTACGACCTGCTGCGGATGCGGCACCGCCGGTTCGACTCTCTGCCCGACCTCGTCGTCTTCCCCGAAACGAGCGAGCAGATCGAGAAAATCGTCGCCTATGTGACCGAGCATAAACTCCCGCTCTATGTTTACGGCGGCGGCTCCTCCGTCACCCGCGGCGTGGAACCGATCAAGGGCGGCGTCTCGCTCGATATGCGCCGCAACTTCAACAAGGTGATTTCGTTCAACGAGACCGACCAGACCATCACCGTGCAGGCGGGCATGTCCGGCCCGAAGCTGGAAGAAACGCTGCAGAACGCGCAGACTCTCTTCGGCGCGAAGCGCGCCTACACCTGCGGCCACTTCCCGCAGTCGTTCGAGTATTCCTCGGTCGGCGGCTGGACGGTTACGCGCGGCGCGGGCCAGAACAGCACCTACTACGGCACGATCGCGGATATCGTACTGTCGCAGAAGTACGCGACGCCGATCGGCAAGATCGAAACGAGCCACTACCCGCGCGAAGCGACCGGTCCGAACCTCAACCAGATCATGATGGGCAGCGAGGGCACCTTCGGCGTTTTGACCGAGGTGACGCTGCGCGTTTTCCGCTGGATGCCCGAAAACCGCAAGCGCTTCTCCTACATGTTCAAGAACTGGGAAATCGCGATGGACGCCGCGCGCGAAATGATGCAGTGTGAATGCGGCTATTCCTCGGTCTTCCGCCTGTCCGACCCGGAGGAGACCTCGCTGATGCTGCATCTTTACAACGTGGACGAAACGCCGCTCGGCCCGATTTTGGAAAAGATCGGCTACAAGGACTTTGAGCGCTGTCTCTTCCTCGGCTTCACCGACGGCGAAAAGGGCTTTTCAAAGAACGTCGCAAAGAATATCTCCCGCATCGCCCGCAAATACGGCGCGATCCCGATGACGGGTCTTGTCTGCAAGGGCTGGGAGAAGGGCCGCTTCAACGACCCGTATCTGCGCGATACGCTGATGGACTTCGGCTACATGATCGACACGCTCGAATGCACGGTCAACTGGTCCAACATGGGGCGCGTCCACCGCGAGGTGCGCGAGGTGTGCCACGCGCTGCCGAACACGATCGTGACGACGCACATGTCCCACTGCTACCCGCAGGGCGCGAACCTCTACTTCATCTTTATGACGAAGATGCAGGACGAGGAGGAATTCCGCCGCTACCACGCGACGATTCTCGACGCGATCCAGAAGAGCGGCGCGGCAATCAGCCACCACCACGGCATCGGCAAAATGTTCGCCCCGTGGCTGGAAGGGTATCTCGGCGAAAAAGAATACGGCGTGATCCGCACGCTGAAGAACTACTTCGACCCGGATTACCTGATGAACCCCGGCGGCACGATCGGTCTCGATCTCAAGCCGGAAGAAAAGTTCTTCCACCGCGAGCATAAGGAGTACACGGAAGGCTCAGTCGAAGTGTAAAAGAAGAGAAAAAGAGGAACCGAAGCAATCGCTTCGGTTCCTCTTTCTGCACACTGAACACGCAAAAAGCCGCCCGCAGGCGGCTTTAGCTGTCGACTGTTGACTTTTCTGTGCACTGTCCACTGTGCACTGTGCGCTTACAGCAGATTTTTCAAAATCGCTCCCGACTTTTTGATCTCCGTCGGAAAGTCGTAGACCTTCGCTTCGATCGAGCAGCGCTTGCAGCCCGCATCGCGCAGCGCCTTGACGAAGCCCTTGTAATCGAACTCCTTTTTGTCCAGCGGGAAGGTGCGTTTGGCCGCCTTGTCCGGCGTTTCAGGGTTGGAGATATGCCCGTGCGCAATGCAGCCGCGCAGCCTGCGCAGATCGTCGAAGCTGTCGCCCGCGCCCCACATGTGATAAACGTCAGCGAGGCAGGAGATGTTCTCGCGGTCGGCGAGCGCCGCGAGCATCACGCCCTCGTCGAGCGTGTGGATCACGTTGCATTCCCCTTTGCGCAGCGGCTCGATCGCGACCGTCACGCCGTACGCCGCGGCAATCGGAGACACCACGTCGCGCAGAAACGCGCCGAGCTGGCGGAAGCCTTCGGCGAATGTGACGCCCTTCGGCAGAGAACGCGCGCCGCCTGAGCCGAACGCGACCGTCCGCAGACCGAGCGGCGCGCCGCGGCGCATCCCGTTCTCGATATAGTCGCGCATCTCCTTGCGGGCATAGTCCGTGCCGATGATCGGCAGATCGCCCGGGATAAAGCAGTTCGCCGCTTCGCAGGGGATGTCGTTTTCCCTGAGCGCGTCGCGGTACGCCGCATACGCCTTGTCGTCCGCGCGCGACAGCGAACCGAAGCCGCATTCCGCGTAATCGAAGCCCGCTTCCTTTGCCATCCGCACCTGCTGCGGGAGATCCAGACTGAAACTGACACCGTATCTCATAGCGCCCTCCTTTATAGTTGCACCGCCGCGAAAACGGGGTAGTGGTCCGACGGGAGCTGTCCGTCCTGCCGGTCGGTCAAAACGCGGAACGAATCCACGCTTTTGCAGTTTTTGATGAAAATATAGTCGATGATCTTCCGGAATGCGTTGTCGTCCGGATCGTCGTAGTTATGGAACGTGAACATTTCGTCGCGGACGGGCGCGATGTCCCGGGCGTCCGAAAAACCGGCGGCCATCGCGCGGCGGTACGGCGCGGAATCGGGGAACGAGTTGAAGTCACCCATCAGCAGCACCGGCAGATCGCCGAACTGTGCCGCGCGGTCCAGGATCAGCGCCATGCCCTGTTCCGCGGCGACGGGGCCTCTGTGGTCGAGATGGGTATCCATCGCGGCGAAGCGTTCGCCGGTCGTCTTGTCTTCCAGCAGCGCCCACGAGCAGATGCGGATGCACGCCGCGTCCCAGCCCTTGCCGGGGCGGTCGGGTGTTTCGCTGAGCCAGAAATGGCCGCTGTCCAGCAGCGCGAACCGGTCTTTTTTATAGAAGACGGGGGCGAACTCGCCCTCGCGCTTGCCGTCGTCTCTGCCGATGCCGACGTAAGCGTAGTCCGGGAAGGCGGCGCAGATCGCGTCCATCCAGCCGGCATGCGCCTCCTGCAGCCCGAAGAGGTCGGGCGCCGTGTCCCGGATTGTCGCGGTCACCGGCGGGACGCGCGGCTGCCAGTCGCGGCAAAGGATGTTGAAGCTCAGAACGTTCATTTCGCGCCTCCTTTTTGCTGGGTCGGGCCGTAGTTGACCGCGCCCGTGTAGACCACGTCGTCCGGCGTGGGATAATATTTCGGGATGTCCCGGTCGCGCTGATAGAGCCGGACATGTTCGCCGCGCGGCAAAAGGTCCACGACGTCGCAGCCGCGCCAGAGCACGGTGAACGTCCGCCCGGCGACGGTCTCTTTTTCTTCGCGCGTTTCCAGCGGGAAGGTCAGCACCAGCATGTCGCCCGGATTCAGGTTTGCGATCGCGGTTTTGCCGTCGCGGGTCACGTCGGCAGGCTTGCCGTTGACGGTAAAGGTGAGATCGTCGCCCATCCAGCCGTAGAGCCGGAAGCCGGCGCGGCAGGGGCGCTTCGCCGTCAGGGTGAGTCTGCCCTCGTTCGGCAGCGCCGACGAAAGAGACAGCGCGTCGGTCTCTTTATCCAGCGGCACGTTCACGATGAGAGCACCGTTTTCTTCGGTGATCGCGCTGTCCCAGACCTCTTTGAGCGCGGTCGGCGCGGTGCCGACGCAGCAGCCCGCGATCGAGCGGAACCGCTGCAGCGAGATGCTGTTCGGTTCGCTCCCGCCCGTAAAGCCGCCGACCATCCGCTTGTCGATATCTCGGTAGGTGATGCCGTTCGCGTCGGGTTTTGTGTTGTCGACCGTGACGTAGCCCGTGTAGCGGATCTGGTTTTCAACCAGCTGGTTGCGGGCGAAGCGGTTGAAGTCGTCCCAGTAGCAGTCGTAGCCGCACTTGGTCAGCTCCCGCGCGCAAAGAATCATGTCGCGCACGCAGCACGTTTCGCAGTGCTCCTCTTCCATCGGGTGCCACTGTGCGTACTCCGGCACCCAGCCGAAGGACGACGACAGCGAGCGGACGTAGTCGTAGATCGCCTTGCCCTTATCGATATAGGTGTCGTTTTGGATCAGCCGGCCGAGATAGACAAGACCGCAGGCGAACCAGACCGCGGAATGAACGTGGCCGAAGAACTCCATTTTATAGTTGAAGTACCGCGATGGGCCGAGGACGAAGTTCGCCATCCCGACCGCGAGGTCGAACGCCGTTTTGTCCCCCGTCAGGTCGTACCGCCGCGCCAGCGCGTGCAGCATCAGCGCGTTGCGGATCGGCTGCTCGCCGCGGCCGGTGTGCCGCGTAAGGTCGAAGCCGCCGTCCTTGAGATAGACGTCGTTCGGGAACTCATAGAGGGGATCCGGCTCGGGGAAGTCGCCCGACCAGAACGTGCGCACCTTGCGCTCGATCACGAGCTTGCGCATGCCGCTGATCAGCTCGCTTGCGCGCCGTTCGGCCTCTTTATCGTCGGGGTATTCCTCGACAATTTTGTTCAGCGCGGGGAGGATGTAGCCCATCTCATGGAACGAGGCGTGAACCGTGTGGGTCCACGGGTAGGGCTCGCAGAAGCGCAGCCCGTGCTCGCCCCAGGACTTCATCAGATGGCGCCGCAGCGACTGCTTGACGTCGTCGCCGTCCTGTGTGCCGAGCAGCTCCATCGCGCAGCAAAGGCCCTCGTACCACGAGCCGACCAGCTCCGCGTCGTCAACGCGGCAATGCGCCGCTTCGGCGGGCTTTTTGTTCGGCAGCAGCAGCCAGTAGGGGAGGTTGTCCTCGCTTTCATCCACCATGTGGGTGATGTAGTGGTGCACCAGCCGCGCGTTTTCGCGCGGGTCGAAGCGTTCAAATCTGTCCATCAGTCGCCGTACACCTCTGCGTAGCGGATCTGATCCTGCGCGACGGTGCCGTCCGACAGGAGGTCCAGTTTGGTGTAGCCCTGCAGCCAGTCTGACGGCGGCGCGTCACGGCGGTCCATCCCGTAGGCGCCGTAGCCCGACGGCTCGATATAGCTGAGCAGCACGTTTTTGTACTGGACGCCGAAGTTGTTGAGGTGGTCGTGGCCGCAGAAGACGATCTGCGTGACGCTGACGTCCTGAATCGCGGTGAACAGGCCGTTGTCATAGACGGTGGAGCAGATGTCCTCGCGCTGATCGCCGTAAAGCATTTTTTCGGTTTCAAGCGCTTCGTCATAGGCGTGCAGGGGGATGTGCATCAGCAAAATGGAATCGTAGTCGCCGTCGGTCTCTTTGAGGGCTTCGGCCTTTTCGCGGTACCACTGCACCTGGTTTTCGTGCGCGCCGTCGTAGGGCGTTCTCTTGTCATAGAGCGTCAGCGAAGCGGCGGTCTCGTCGCTGATCTCGTCGAACGTATCGAGACAGAAGATCGTCTTGACAAGCTTGCCGTCCTTGTCGAGCAGGCGGATCACGTAGTTGCAGTCGCCGTCGATGTCCGCAGGCCCGGGCAGCATCACGCAGTGCGCGTGGGACGAGAAGATATCCACCATCTCCGTGCGGGTGATGGAATACGGGTTGTCGCCCTCGTGGTTGCCGAGGACGCCGCCCCAGTAGACGCCGAGCTGTTCGAAGATCTCCGCGAACTGGGCGCTGCGCTTACGGTTCATGCCGCTGGTGATGTTGTCGCCGCCGACCAGTACCAAATCGGGCTTTTCGCGCTGAATGGCGTCGATCATGCGCTCCACGGTCTTATAGCCGGTTTTGTTGTCGCCGTTGAGATGCTGGTCCGTGAACATCAGAATCCGGAACGCGCCGCCGTCGTTTTTCTGCAGTGTGACGGTGTCCGTGTCCTTCGACACCACGCTGACGGCCTGGTGCTCGCAGGGTTCGATTTTGTCGATCGGGTAGTTCAAAGCGTGCGGAAGCTTGCTGTAGACGACGGCCGCCGCGACGGCCGCGATAACGACCAGCGCCGCGACACAGCAAAGGATGATCTTTTTCGTTTTTGACATGGGAATCCTTCCTTTCTTCTGTGTGTTTTCTCGCTTTTCATTATACCGCAGTATTGCAAAATTGCAACCGAATTTTGATTATTTTATAGATTCTTCATTGACTTTCGGAGCTTTCCTATTATAATAAAGAATAGATATTCCTTTCCGGGAGGCGATACGGATGGTTGGACCCGACCCCGCGCCGGCGGCGTTTCGGCCGGTTTTGCGCTTCTGCGTGTGCTCCGATCTGCATATCAAAGAGGCCGGCGACGAACAGACCCGGCGGCTGAAAACGCTGATGGAAACGGCGTACGCCATTGCCGCCGCGGACGAAAGTTACGACCGGCTCGACGCGTTTTTGTTCGCCGGCGATCTGACAAACAAGGGCACCCCGGCGCAGTTCGAAGCGTTCTGGGACACCGTGCAAAGCGCCCTGCGAAAGGAAACGGCCGTCATCGCCTGCGTCCCGCGCTACCACGACAACTGGGAGTTCGGCAAGGGCGGAGAGAAGACCGGCCTGCGGCACTTCCGAGATATTACCGGCCTTTCGACCGACATCCACCTGACGATCGGCGGGCTGCACTTTCTTTCGGTCTCCACCAGCGAAAAGGACTGCTACTACGACAGAAAGCAAAAGCGCTGGCTGAAACGGGAGCTGAAAAAAGCGGCGAAGGACACACCGGACGCGCCGGTCTTTGTGATGCAGCACGAGCATGTGCGCGACACGGTCTACGGCAGCACCCGCTTCGACGGCTGGGGCCTGACGCACTTTACAAAGATCCTTGCGAAGCATCCGAACGTCGTGCATTTCTCCGGCCACTCCCATTACCCGCTCAACGACCCGCGCTCGGTGTTCCAGAAAGACTTCACCGCGATCGGCACCGGCGCGCTGAGCTACGCGGAGTTCACGGTCGGCGCTGAGCGCACCGTTCACCCGCCGCAGTGCGAAACGATGTCGCAGGGTTGGATCGTCGAAGCCGACCAAGAGCACACCGTCGTGCTGCGCGGCTACGACTTCTTCTCCGGCGACTGTCTTTGCAGCTATGTGCTGCGCTTTCCGGCGAAGAAGGAGGCCTTCCCCTATACCCCCGCGCGGCAGGAAGCGCGCTCCGCGCCGCCCGTCTTCCCCGCGGACGCGGTGCTGCAGATGGAAGAAACCGACGACGCGTACCAAATCACCTGCCCCGCAGCCCAAAGCGGCGACAGCTTCCCCGTGTTTTTGTACCGCGCCGAAGGACGCGATGCGAACGATAAGGTGCTCCAAAGCGCCTATACCCTGCACGAATACTGGTTCACCCACGACAAGCCTTTCTATACGATTCCGCTGCCCAAAACGCCCGGCGTCAAAACCGTTGCCGTTCGGGCGGAAAACGCCTACGGCATGGCAAGCACACCCATAACAAAGGAGGTTCCTTCCGATGTCTAAAATCAAAGACACCATCCTCGCGATCAAGAACAACCCCTCCTTCACGGTGAAGGAACAGTTCGGATATTCCGGCGGCATCTTCGGCAACACGATGGGTCAGGACTGCGTCTATACCTATTCCAGCAAGTTCAACCGCGACTTTCAGATGATCGACGCGGGACGGCTGAACCTGCTGGAAAACGTGTCGGCGATCTTCTCCTTCCTCATCCCGCCGATCGCAGGGCCGATCCTTGACCGGCCGACGCCGCCCGGCAAGCAAAGCACCGCGAAAACGATTCTGCGCATCGCGCCGATCCCGTTCGCGCTGACGAGCCTGCTGCTGTTCGTCGTCCCGTCGGGCAGCCCGCTGATCAACCTGATCTGGGCCTTCATCTTCACGATTCTCTTTGAATCGGTCGACGCCTTCTTCGATATGGCCATGACGACCATCTCGCTTCGAATGACGACGAACCCGAAGGACAGAAAGAATTTCTATACCCTGTCCTCCCTTGCGGCAACGCTGGGCTCCATGCTGCCCGGCTGGCTTTTGCCGATCGTGGTGGAACGCTTTTCCGACATCACGCAGCAGAAATGGGCCCACTTCTTCGTCGCGCTGTTCTTCTGTCTGCTCGGCGTGTCCGTCATGCACGCGCCGTATTACACGCTGAACGAAAAAGTCAACGTCACGCCCAAGGAGGGCGAGACCAAGGTCACCTGGAACCGCAAGAAGATCTCCGCGATTTTGCACAACAAGCCGTTCATGATCGCGATGGCCGCATCCATGTTCGAAACGATCCGCAAGGTCACCTACGACCTGCTGCCCGACCTTTATCGCGAGACCTTTGACAACTACGGCATGAAGGCGATCATCGACATGATCAGCGGTTCGCTTTCCTACGTCGGCCTGTTCCTCGTCCCGATCATCGGCGCGCATGTCTCCGCGCGGTCGATGCTCGTCGGCAGCCACCTGTATTCCGCCGCGTTTTATTCCGCGATCGCCCTGCTCGGCTCAAAGTTCGATCTGAACCGCGTGCGCAAATGGCGCTATCTTGTCGGCGTGCTGATCGGTCTTTCCGGCATGCCGAACTCCGGTATGGATGCCGCGCGCAAGATTATCGTCGCGGACTCGACGGACTACATGGAGTGGTACAGCGAAAAGTACCTCGGCGAAGCGATCCGTTCCGACGGTATGCTCGTCGCGGTGCAGAGCATCGTCGGCCGGCTGAACACGCTGATCCGCGTCAACGTCAAGAACCTCTCTCTCCTTGCCATCGGCTATCAGAGCGGCAAGAAGGACGCCGCGGGCAACACGATCAAAGTCGTGCAGTCAAACTCCACGCTGAAGGGCATTTACTTTGTGGTTGCGCTTTGCGGCGCGATCGGCAACTTCCTGCCCGCCGTCATGTATTCGCTTGACCGCTTCACCGGCAAACGCAGAGACGGCATCATGGTCGAACTCAACGAGATGAGAGAAAAGAGAGCCGCCGCGGAAACGGCGGAAACGGCAGGTGATTTGGCATGAATCTCCCGCATAAATACAATTACGGCTCGCTGTTCGGCTTCAGCGGTATCGACGGCGAGAATCTGCATAAGAACGATTTCGTCGGCATGCTGATGCATCAGCCGGTGCAGATCCGCTTTGACGCGTCGAACCCCGTGACCCTCGCGGTCGATGTCAACAGCGACAAAATGCGCGTCGTGCTTTCGGACGCGCTGCAGTCGGACGAGCTGCTGCTCGTCTTCGCGGACAAGACGACCGTGATCGGCAGAACGCGCTGCCGCGTGCGGATTTCGACGGCGGTGCGCTGCGCGCTCCAGACGCGCCGCGGCGCCCAGCTGCTGCAGGCGAATGGCTTTTGCTACGCGCTTTTGACGCAGGGCGACCGCTTCGTGTTCTGCCGCGAAAAAACGGCCGCGCTTGCGCTCGCTGCGGCGCAGGAGAAGCTCGCGCTCGATATCGACGCGATCTATCAGCAGCGGCTGGCCTATTACGAAGCAATGCCGCTTTGCCGCAGGCCGCAGTATGAACCGCTCTATTACAAATGCCTTTCCGTCAACCGGGTCAACGTCTACAGCCCGCAGGACGGCTTCACCGGCCGGTTCACAACGCCCGACCGGCTGCCGCATAAGGACATGTGGCTGTGGGACTCCGCGTTCCACGCGATCACGTTCGCGCAGTACGACGGCGAAATGGCGAAGGAGGCTCTGCTCGCCGTGCTGCAGTGCCAGACGGCGGACGGCTTTATTCCTCACCGCATGCGCAGCACGACCGATCTGTCCGACATCACGCAGCCGCAGGTGCTCGCGTGGGCGGCGCTGGAGGTCTTCCGCAAGACGGGCGACAAAGATTTCCTTGCCCGCTGCGCCGACAAGATCGCCGCGTTCGAGCTGTGGTTCCTCAAAAACCGCGACCTGAACGGCAACGGGCTGCTCGAATGGAAGACCGATTACAACAACGTGCGCTGTCGCTGTGACGAGAGCGGAATGGACAATTCTCCCCGCTTCGACACCATCGAAACGCTCGACGCGATCGACGCTTCGTGCTTCATGGTCCACGACTGCCGCTGCCTGGCGGAGATCTATCGCATCCTCGGCAACGAAGCGGAGGCAGCGCGCTTCCAACAGATCGGCGACGACATGGCGCAAAAGATCAACGACCTGCTTTGGGACGACGACCGCGGCGCGTACTGCGACCGGACGCTTTCCGGCGATCTGACCGGCGTTCTGAGCTGCTGCTCGTTTTTGCCGCTGTTCGCCGGGGTCTGCACCGAAGAGCGCGCGGCGAAGCTCGTTGCGCTGCTGCACGACGAGGGCACCTTTGCGACGCCGCTGCCGGTGCCGTCGATCTCCCGCGACCACGCCGATTACGGCGCTGACATGTGGCGCGGCTGCGTCTGGCTCAACTTCAACTATTTCACGATCCTCGGCCTGCGGCGCTACGGCTATGACGACGAAGCGAAAGCGTTGCAGGAGCGGACGCTGCAAAGCGTCAACCGCTGGTTCGAAGAGACGGGCAACGTCTTCGAGTTCTATGACGCGGAGGACAAAATCGCGCCGTGGCGTCTCAACCGCAAGGGGCCGCAGCCGGAAGTGCCGGACTACCGGACCCGCATGCACGCCATCACCGATTTCAACTGGTCGGCCTGCTTCACGCTGCTGATGCTGCAGGACGCCTGAAAGGACAACGATGAACCCCGCACCCAAAGCCCCGCTGCGCCTGTCCGTCGAAGAGGACGACCGGCTGCTCAAGATCATGCTGCATAACGACACGGACGCCCCCTTCTTTGGGACGGCGCGCTGTCGGATTGAAGGGACGGACGGCGCTTGCCGCGGCGAAACGGCCGAGCGCGTGAGCGTCCCGCCGCAAAGCGAAACCCAGCTGCTCTTTTTCGATCGGCGCGAAATCCGCGAAAAGAAGGAGATTCTGCGGCTGTTCCTCATCGATGAGGCGGGGAACGAATGCTATAACACCTGCTGGTGGAGCAAAAAGCTGCGTGCCCGCCGTTTCGGCGGACGGCGGCTGGAAACGGAAGTGTTTTTGCGCGCCGGGACGGTTTGCGTGTCGGTCCGCGCGGCCGTGTTCGCGCCGGACGTGACGCTCGTTTGCGACGGCTGCACGTTTTCGGAAAACGGATTCACGCTTTTCGCCGGGGAAGAAAAAACGGTGGAGGTGCAAAGCGCGAAGGCGGATTTCGCCGGAAAGGTGACTGCCCGCTGCGCGCTCGACCGCAGATAATTGCATACAAACAACGGCGTTGAACCGGTTGGTTCAACGCCGTTTTCTGTTTTCTTTTTCTTATCCGGCAAAGGCCTCCAGAAAATCGATCAGTTCTTTCAGGTTGCTCGCGTTTTTCGGCGCCGTGAACAGGTCGTCGCTCACGTTGGTGGTGAAGTTGCTGATCTGATACTCCGCTGTGCCGTAGGAATCCTTGATCTGCAGGATCTTCAGATCGTTGTTCTGGGTATAGATCTTGATCTGCTGTCCGTCGCTCGTGAAGGTTTCCACTTCATAGGTCTTGCCGCCTCTGGTCTCCGTGGACATCGCAACGTCCTTGCCGTTGCCCAGATCGAGGCCGCCGAACAGGTCGCTCATGTCCATGGCGCTGCTCATGTCGCTCAGTTCGCCGCCCTCTGCCATCATTTCCGTGGCGTCATACCAGGTGGCAAGAGAGCCGCTGCCGAACTTCATATAGATTTTGGTGCCGTTTTCGAGAATACGGACTTCCATGGGAACCTTGAGCGAGTCGGTGAGCGGCATGGTTGCCGAAAAGTCCATGTTGCCGTTTTTGAACGCGACCGTGACCGGCTGTTCGCCGGAACCGTCCAGATCCATCTGGAGCGTCATCTTGAATGTGCCGTTGCGGAACGCCGCGCCGTAGTAGTCGGCGTTATAGACGATCACGGGCACCGGGTCGGAGTAGTCGCCGTAGCCGTACTGGCTGCCGGATTTCACAAACGCGCGCACGACGAGCTGCAGCTCCTTGTGGCGTTCGAGATTCGTCAGCTTCGCGCTCGCGGTCGTCACCTCGGTCACCTTTTTATAGGAGGAGCCGTTCACGGTCGCGACCTCGTAGCCGTTCGCGCCGGGGACCGCCGCCCAGCTCAAATTGACCGTCGCGTCGGTCTTTGTCGCGCTGACGCCCGTCACCTTTGTCAGGGCGGAGGGGTCGACCGGCGTTTCCTTTTCAATCGTCACCGCGACCGTGTCGGAATAGTCGCCGTAGGTCTTTTTGCCGTCGTCGCCCTTGATGAACGCGCGGACGGCGAAGACATAGCTTTCGCCCGCCTCCAGCTTCAGCGTGGCGCTCGTCGCGGTCACGGAGGACAAAAGGGTGTACTTCTTCGTCGCGGCGTCATACTGCGCCAGTTCGTAGCCGGTCGCGCCCGCAACGGCGTTCCAGCGGAACGACACGGACGTGCCGTCGACGCTCTTTGTCAGGCCGGTCACCTTACCGACCGTGACGGTCGGATTGGTCGGGGTCGTCGGGTTGGTCGGCGTCGTCGGATTCGTCGGATCGGTCGGGTTCGACGGGGTCGTCGGGCTGGTCGGTGTGGTCGGATTGGTCGGCGTGGTCGGATCGGTCGGGTTCGTCGGGCTCGTCGGATCGGTCGGGTCCTGTGCCGTCGTCGGCTCGGTCGGGTCCACCACGGGCGCGACGGCCTTGGTGCGGACGCTGACGAGCTTGGAGAACTTGCCGTAATAGGTCTTGCCGTTCTTCGCGTAGGCGCGGACCGCAAACTGATACGGCGTGTCGGCGGCAAGGCCCTTCACCGTCAGCGCGAGCTTCTTTGTCGCCTTGAGCTTGGTGTACTTGCCCGTCGCCGCGTCATAGCTGTAAACGACGTAGCCCTTGGCGCCCTTGACGGCCTTCCACGTCAGCTTCACGGCAGCGGTGGTCACGGTCGCGGCCTTCGCTCCCTTAACCTGCGCCGGGAGGATCTTGAACTTCACGGTCTTGCTGCCGGTGTAGGCGGAGCCGCTCTTGGCCTTGATCGTGATCGTGCCGATGCCGACCTCGGTGTTGTTCTTATAGACGACGGTGTAGTCCTTGCCCTTTTTGAGCGTCGTTTTTCCGTATTTGACGGTGACCTTCGGCTTGCGGGCCTTGCCCGTATAGGTCAGCGATTTGGTGTAGGTGATCTTCGCTTTGGAAAGCTTCTTCGCCGCTGTGGCGGACGTCGACGTTTTCGCGGCGGCGGCATAGGTCACCGTCGCGGCGGGGGCCGCGGCGCAAAGCATCAGCATCGCCATCAGAACGGCGAGCAGGCGGGTGGAAATCCTTGTTTTCATGGAAAGGCTCCTTTCTCAAAGGGTTGCGATGAATCGTGCGAACGCGGCTTTGCCGCTGTCGTCGCGCTTGAAGACGCCGGCGTGCTCAAGCACTTCGGCGAACACGGCGCCGACTTCCTGTTTCAAGATTTCGGTTACGTTGTCCGGCGTGATCTCGTACTTGCCGCGGAAGGACGCGACCCAGTCCGCGTGCTTCGCGAGCACGGGATCCGCTGTGAGATCCGCGCCGGCGAGGATCGCTTCGGCGAGCGATGCAAGCTCCGTCTTGAGCCGGGCGGGCAGCACGGCGAGGCCCATGACCTCGATCAGGCCGATGTTCTCTTTCTTGATATGGTGCAGTTCCGCGTGCGGATGGAAGACGCCGAGCGGGTGCTCTTCGGTCGTGATGTTGTTGCGCAGCACAAGGTCTAGTTCGTACCGGCCGTTCCGCATCCGGGCGATCGGGGTAATCGTGTTGTGCGGTTCGCCGTCGGTCTCGCTGAAGACGAAGGCCGCTTCGTCGGTGTAGCCGCGCCATCTGCTGAGAATCCGGTCGGCGAGGTCGACGAGCTTCGTCCGGTCGGCTGACGTCAGACGGATGACGGACATCGGCCAGCGCACGATCCCGCAGTCGACGGTTTCAAAACCCGGGACGGAGAACGGCGTTTCCACCGGCGCTTTCGCCATTGCGAACTCGTAGCGCCCGCCCTGGAAATGCTCGTGCGTCAGAATCGAGCCGCCGACGATTGGCAGGTCGGCGTTGGAGCCGACGAAGTAATGGGGGAACAGCTCGATGAAGTCCAGCAGCTTGTTGAACGCGCCGCGGTCGATCTTCATCGGGATGTGCTGCGTGTTGAACACGATGCAGTGCTCGTTATAGTAGACGTAGGGCGAATACTGGAAGCCCCAGTCGCAGCCGTCCACGGTGATCGGGATCACGCGGTGGTTTTGCCGCGCGGGGTGGTTCACCCGGCCGGCGTAGCCCTCGTTTTCGGGGCAGAGCAGACATTTCGGGTAGCCGCCCTGCTTGGCTTTCTTTGCCGCGGCGATCTCCTCGGGACTCTTTTCCGGTTTGGAAAGATTGACCGTGATGTCCAGCTCGCCGTAGGGCGTCTGCGTTTTCCATTTGAGATCCTTCTTCACGCGGTAGCGGCGGATATAGTCCGTGTCGCGGCTGAAGCGGTAGAAGAAGTCCGTTGCGGCTTCCGGTGACGTCTCATACAGCGCGTAGAAGCGGTCGGTCACTGCCGACGGCGGCGGCGTGAGCGCGCCCATCAGCTTCGTGTCGAAGAGATCGCGGCTCGTGATATCCGCGCCGATCAGGCCGCGGGCGACGGCGTCGTCCAGCAGCGGGGCGAGGATCTCTTCGAGCGGCGGCACGGCGTCAGGCAGCGGGCCGTCTTCGATCGCGTCGCGTTCAAGCACCTCCAGCAGCCGGTTGACCGCCCAGCGGGCGTCCCGCGGGTCGATCAGGCTGTTTTGGATCGCGTAGGCCGTCAGTTGGCGGATTTGCAGGTCGATCATGGTACATCCCTCCAGTATGGGAATATTATACAACACCCGGCGGCAGATTGGTAGTCCCGCCGGGCGAACTTTCTGTAAAATATTTGTGACAATCTGTTGTCAAAGCGAATAGGATAAAGAGCAACGACCCAAGACCACCGACAACAATACTGGAGGTATTCTATGGCAACTGAAACGCGCAGCTTTCTCGGCGCGAACACGCCGTACGGCTTTGTCTCTCTCTTCGGCGAAACCGTCGATCCTTATCGGGACCACAACGTACAGATCATCAAAGGCGGCCCCGGCTGCGGAAAATCCACCCTGATGAAAGCAATCGCGGCGAAGGCGGTTTCTCTCGGCTTCGACACGGAGCGCGTCTGCTGCAGCAGCGACCCGGACAGTCTCGACGCCGTGTCCGTGCCGGCGCTGGGGCTGTTCGTCTGCGACGGGACCACGCCGCATGTGGTGGAGCCGCGATTCCCCGGCGCGTGCGAAAATCTGATCGATCTCGGCGCGTTCTGGGATCAGACGATGCTGCACGAAAACGCGGAGGCGATCCGGCGCTACACGCTCGAGACCGCGCTTTGCCACCGGCGCAGCACCCGCTATCTCGCGGCGGCGGGCGCGCTGCGGCAGGCGTCACTGCAGCTGCTGCAGCCGCTTGTGCTCGAAGAAAAGCTCAACGGCTACGCCCTGCGCTGCAGCATGCGGCTGCTGCCGCACAAAAAGGGGAGCCGGCCCGGCCGGGCGACGCGCCGCTTTCTGACGGGCGTCACGCCGAAGGGCGTCGTCTTCTTCCCGGAGACGGTCCGCGCCGCCGCGACGGAGATCACGCTGCTCGACGACCCGTTTTCCCCGGCGGCGGGGATGCTGCTTTCGCGGCTCGCGTCGCGCGCGTCGGTGCACGGCTACGACCATGTGCTGATCCTCGACCCGATGGACCCGCACGGCGACCCGCTGGGACTGTTGGTGCCGGAAACGGGCGTCGCCTTTTTGCGCAAGACGGCGCAGACCGCTGCTTTGCCGGCGGCGCGGACGCTGCACGCGGCTCGCTTTCTGCAGCCGGACGCGGTGCGGCGGCAAAAGCAGAGACTGCAGTTCCAGCAAAAGACCGCGCAGTCGCTCATCGAGGAAAGCGTCGCCCAGCTGCGGCAGGCGAAAGAGACGCACGACCGGCTCGAAAGCTGTTACACTGCGGCGGTTGACTTTGACGCGCTGAACCGCGCCGCCGCGCGGCTGCTGGATCGCCTCTTTGCCGGCGCGATGCCGAAAAAAGGCTGATCCGGCAGAAAAAGGAGAAATCTTTTTCCTCGGTTGCTCTTGACAAACCCGCCGTTTTTCAGTATGTTATAGGAGTATTCCGCAACTGAATCCGACGGAAAGGAGACCGACCATGCGAAAAGAATTCAAAGCGATCATTGCCGCCATTCTCGCGGTCTGGCTGTTTATGATGGGGTTCGAGCTCGGCTCCTACCGCGAAAAGCAGAATATCCGGAAAGAGCAGGCGGCGCAGACGACGACCGCCGCGCCGACGAGCGAAGACGCAACGACGACAACCGCCGTCCCGACGACCGAAGATCTGCCCGAGATCACGGGCGTCGGCAACGCCATCGCCGAGCTCACGACTTACCCGGACAGCGAGCTTTCCGCCGCGACGACGGCCAAAGCGAAGAACAACGAAGACACGACCAAGGCGCAGGCGACGACAGAGGATGTCTCCGCGCTTTCCAAAGAGCAGATCGTCAAGCGCGCGACCGAAGCGATCAACACGCTCAAAGCGACCAAGAACATGACGGCGCGCAACGAGGAGACCATCTCCATCCGCATCGTCGACTGCTCGGCGAAGTCCGCCGTCAGCATCCTGAACAGCGTGATCAGCAAGAAGATCGGCGACAAGAACGTGACCTACGTTTTCTTGGACGGCAAAGCCGTCGGCCATGACGACGACGGCAAGGAGATCAAGGACGAGGGCGAAGTGACGCCGAACCAGGTGATCCCGCCCACGGACGCGCAGTTCACCCTGCCCGCAGCCGGCGTCAAATCCGCCTCCGCCAAACGAAACGGCGGCGACGTGACCTACACGCTCAAACTCGCGGAGGAGCGCTCCTCGATCGACCAGCCGGTTCCGACCTACAACGCGCAGGCAATCGGCTATCTGAAGATGACCGACATGGAAGTGCCCGGCGCGACGATCACCGGCGCCGATATGCACTACCCGGGTTCCTCCGTGGTCGTGACGGTGGACGATCAGTGCCGCGTCAAGCAGCTGCAGCTGTATCTCCCGATGGACGGCACCGGCAGCGCGAAGATGGGTTTCTTGTCCGGCACGGCGAGCTTTGAGGGTTACAGCACCCAGACCTGGAAGATCACCTATTGACAGCAGTTGACAACGGACGCATTTGGTGCTACAATCAAATGCGTCCGATTTCTGTTTATATGCCTCCTTAGTTAAATGGATATAACGGATCCCTCCTAAGGATCAGTTGAGGGTTCGATTCCCCCAGGGGGTGCCAAAAATAAAAAATGCCGGGAAGTCCTTTTTTTAGAAGGAATCCCGGCATTTTTGTGTCACAGTCTCTTATCGTTCAGCCCTGTCGCCTCAGAACGCCCAGGTGCCGTTGCGGAAGATGGGGACGGTCCTGCCGTCGCGGGTGACGGCGTCGATCTCCAGCCCCGCATAGCCGATCATGAAGTCCTGATGGATCATCGAGTCGTTGACGCCGAGCGCGCGGCATTCTTCGAGGGTCTTGTTTTCGAAGCCTTTGATCGTGTCGGCAAAGCCCATGCCCAGCGCCAGATGGCACGCGGCGTTCTCGTCGAACAACGTGTTATAGAACAGCAGGCCGGACTCGGAGATCGGGGAGTTCACCGGCACCAGCGCGCACTCGCCCAGATAGGCGGCGCCCTCGTCCATGGCGATCATCTGCTCCAGCAGCGCCTGGTTCTTTTCGGCCTTGACCTCGACGGCTTTGCCGTTCTCGAAACGGACGGAGAAGTTCTCGATCAGCTCACCCTGATAGGAGAGCGGTTTGGTGGCGTAGACGATGCCCTCCGCCTTGCCGCGCATGGGGGAGATAAAGCATTCCTCGGTCGGGATGTTGGGATTGAAGTACACGCCCTGCAGCGTGGTGTCGCCGCCGCCCTTGAATTCGGCTTCGGGGATCATGCCCACGGTGAGATCGGTGCCGTTGTCGCCCTTGTAGCGCAGCTCGGTGATGCCAAGCGCGTTCAGATAGGCGCAGCGGTCGTGCAGATCGCGGTCGTGCGCCGCCCACGCGGCCTCAGGATCGTCGGTGACGCGGGAGGTGAAGAGGATCGCTTCCCATAGCTTTTCGATGGCTCTGCCTTTCGGCAGTTCGGGGAAGAGCTTCTTCGCCCATGCGGCGCCGGGAACCGCCGCGATGCACCATTGGTATTTGTTCTCCATTTGGTCGCGGTACGGCTTGATAACGGGAAAGCGCTTCTGGTTGGCTTTGGCGATTTTCGTCTGATTGATGCCCCTGAGTCCGTCGGGATCCTCGGACATCAGATAGATGCGGCAGGGCAGCGTGTCAACGTAGTATTGCAGCCGCGATTTTTCCCACGCAGTGATCTGCGCCATCGTCGTCACGCTCTGGTGACGGACGTGCAGCTTCTCGAGCGGCTGGTAGTCGAACTCGACGCGTACTTTTTTGGCGCCGGCCTTGTAGCACTCGTCCACCAGCAGCGCCACGAACTTCGGCTGATCCAGATCGCAGTTGACGATGACCTCCTGCCCCTTTTGGATGTTGACGCCGGTGCGCGCGATCAGGCGGGCATATTTGCGTAAAACGGTTTGTTTCATATCGGTTTCTCCTTGTCTCTCATTCTCAGCCCGCGGGAAACTGTCGACGCATCGCTTTGCGGGCTGCTGTTCAGCCTGTCCATTTTAGCACAATCGGGCCGCAATTGCAAGACAGGGCGGGCGTTCGGCGCAAAACCTCCGCCGGCATGCCGCGCCGTCTTCGGGCTTTCGGCGGTTTCTTTTCGTTTTCCCTTGAACAATGCCGGGATTGATGATATACTAATGATATATTTCAGCCGCAAAAGGAGGATGAGACCTTGCAGAGGATTCAGACAAACGAGCTGCGGTTCACGGACGAGCAGGGCAGGACACGGATTTTCAACGGGATGAATATCGACGACAAGCTGGTCAACTGCACGGCGTTCCGCTATCCGCTGGACGAGACGTTTTTCAAAAAATACAAGGCGAACGGCTTCGATCTCATCCGCCTTGCGGTCACCTGGCAGAATCTGGAGCCGGAACCGGAGCGGTACAACGAAAGCTATCTGCGGTCGCTCGACGAGATCTTTGCGCTGGCGGAAAAGTACGGCGTCTATATTCTGCTCGACATGCATCAGGATTTGTATTCCCAGAACGACGGCAAGTGCGTCGGCGACGGCGCGCCGGGCTGGGCGGCAATCACCGACGGCGCGAAGCCGCGGATGCCGCTCTTCGTCTGGGCGGACGGCTATTTTCTGGGCCGGTGGGTGCGAAAAGAGTTCGACCATTTCTGGAACAACACCCCGGTGCTGGGAAAGGGACTGCAGGACCGCTACTGCGACCTCTGGCAGATGCTCGCCCGGCGCTACGGCAACAGCCCCGCGCTCTTCGGCTACGATCTGATGAACGAGCCGTTTCCGGGCTCGTGCAGCAACCGGATGTTTTTGCGGCTCCTGTCCGGCGTCGCAAAGACGGTCGCCTTCAACAAAAAGGTGGACCGTAAACGGCTGGTGAAGGCCGCGCTGAAAAAAGACACCCGGACGATCCTCGACTGTATCGGCGGCGACGTGATCCGCGACGCCGTGCGGAAGATCGATCCGCTCGAAGCGAAGTTCGACCGGGAAAAGTACGGCCCGTTTTTGAACAAAACGGCCGCCGCGATCCGCGCGGTGACGGACAACGGGATCGTCATGATGGAGCAAAGCTACATCTGCAACACCGGCATCAGACAGTCCGCGCCGCCGATCACTGTGAACGGCGTCCGCGAAAAGAACCAGTGCTTCGGCCCGCACGCCTATGACTTTTCGGTCGACACGCCGCTGTATCAGTACGCGAACGCCTCCCGTGTGAAAGCCTTTTTCGGCGAGATGCGCAACACGCAGCTGCGGCTGCGCGTGCCGACGATCGTGGGCGAATGGGGCGGCTGCAGCGACAACACCGACACGTCGTGGTTCCCCCACGCGTTCGAGCTGCTGGATTTCTTCGACGAGATGCAGTGGGGCCAGCTGTACTGGGACTACCACGGCGACGACATGGACGCGCCGCTGATGACGATGCTTTCCCGCACGCACCCCGTCGCGGTCGCGGGCGAGATCGTCCGCTACGGCTATGACCGGAAAACGGACGTGTTCACGCTCTGCTTCGACGCGGACGGCGACGGCGAAAGCCTGATCTACGTCCACAAACCGTTCGTCATGCCCGACGGCGTAAACGGCAGAATCGCCGAACAGTACGAGAACGGCGCGAGCCTGCTCGCCCTGCAGACCGGCGCGGGCAGACACGAGATCAAAATTCAAATTACACAATAGGAGGCGAATCCCATGGCAAAAATCTTAGGTCCGGCAATCAAGAACCTGCCCTGGCAGGAGAAACCCGCAGGCTACCCGTACCCCGTCTGGCGCTACACCGAAAACCCGATCATCACAAGGGACAACCTGTTCTTTGCGAACAGCATCTTCAACTCCGCGGTCGTCCCGTACGGCGACGGCTTTGCGGGCGTGTTCCGCGTGGATACGAGAACCCGCTACCACACCCTCGTCACCGGCTACAGCAAGGACGCCATCCACTGGGACCTTGACGACAAGGTGATCTTTTACGGCTACGACCCGCGGCTGTGCGAGATCGACGGCAAGTACTATCTGACCTGGGTGAACCTCACCGACCACGGGACGACGATCGGCGTCGCCGTGACAACGGATTTCAAGGACTGGACCCAGCTGGAGGACGCGACCTACCCCGTCGCGCGCAACGGCGTACTGTTCCCGAAAAAGATCGGCGGCGAATATGTGCTGCTCATCCGTCCGTGCGACCGGGGACACACCCCCTACGGCGACATCTTCCTGCAGCGCAGCCGTGATCTGACCTACTGGGGCAACTACCGGTTCGTGATGGAACCCGTCCAGAACTGGGAGATGACCAAGGTCGGCGCGGGCCCGACGCCGATTGAAACGGATGAGGGCTGGCTGCTGTTCTACCACGGCGTGCTGACCAGCTGCAACGGCTTCACCTACAGCATGGGCGCCGCCCTTTTGGATAAGGACGAGCCTTGGAAGGTGCTGCACCGCGCGGACAGCTTCCTTCTGGCGCCGCACGAGCTGTACGAGACCGTCGGCGACGTGCCGAACGTGGTCTTCCCGTGCGCCGCGCTGACCGACAGCGAAACGGGCCGGATCGCGATCTACTACGGCGCCGCGGACACGACCGTCGCGCTCGCGTTCACCACCGTCGACGAGGTGGTCGATTATATCAAGGCGCACGACCTGATCCGGTAAGGAACGCCGGAATCTTGACTATTCCGCCGTCCCCGTGTATAATGGGGCTTGGCTTTTTCCGTTCCGGACAAACGAAAGAAAGAAGGAATTACTTTGGCTAAGAATGCTGGACTGACCAGAAAGAAAAAAGTCGGCTATGCGCTGGGCATTGCCGCCGACTCGCTGCTGTACAACATGTACTACACCTATTTCCTCACGTTTTTGGTGCAGATCATCCATGTAAAGCCGCAGCTCGCGGGTATCGTGATCTTCATTTCCATCGGCTGGGACGCCATTACGGACCCGATCGTCGGCAACATCTCCGACCGTCCCGGCAAGGACAAGCGCAAGATGATGCTCAAGTCCGTGCTGCCGCTGGCGCTTTGCTTCACCGTGGTCTGGAGCGGCCTCGGCCCCAAAGCCTTCGGCGAAGCGCAGCTGCCGAACGTGCTGCTGTATACGGCGGTATCGATGCTGATCTGGCTGTTCTACACCATCTATACGATCCCCTATTACGCCGTGGTCGCGGAGCTGACCGAGGATTATGACGAACGCACGGTTCTGCGCTCGCAGTCCTCGTTTGTCAACGCGTTCTGCATCGGCATCGGCAACATCATGCCCGCGCTGGTGGGCGTCGGCGCCATCACCTATATGCACGTGGCGGGCGGGCTGTCCATCCTCGCCGTGCTGTCCGGCCTCGTCTGCGCCGCCTCGCTCAAGGGCGTCTATCAGGCGCGGCAGGCAAAAGAAGGCGAAGTTGCCCCGAAGGGCCTCGGCATCGGCACCACGCTGCGCAGCTTCGGCGAGATTACAAAGCTGCGCCCCGTGAAGTTCTTTTTGCTGTTCGTGTTCTTCTTCCTTGCGGGCGCCTCCATGCTGCAGAGCAACCTGTCCTACATGGTCGTCGACTGCATCAACACCGACTATAACTCCGGCATCGCCATCGTCATCGGCATGCTGGTCATCACAATGGCCGTCGCGGTCCCGGTCGTGACCAAGGTCTGCGAAAAGACCGACCGCCGCACCGCCTGTCTGATCTTCATCTCTGTCACGGTCGTCGGCCTGATTTTGCTGAAGGTCATCGGCTTCGACACGCAGATCGGCTCGTTCAAGATCATGCTGATCGGCGCGCCGCTGCTGCTGGGCACCGGACTTTCCACCTTCTGGACCGTGTTCTACTCGATGGCGTACGACATCGTGGAGCTGGACGAATATGTCAACGGACAGGACGGCGCGCGCCGCGAGAGCATGACCACCGCACTGCCGCAGCTGGTGCAGAAGTTCGGCTCCGCCGCCGGCATTCTGGCGCAGGGCCTGATCCTCGGCGCCTACGGCTACGACGCGACCAGCGAATCCGGCGCGGACGCCGCGACGTTTGTGCGCCCTGCGGAATCGATCGTGAAGGGTATGGAAAACCTGTCCTCCCTGATCCCCGCCGCGATCATGACGCTGGCGCTGCTGTGGCTGCTGCTGTATCCGATGACGAGAAAGACCTACGACGCGCTGCGCGTGCAGCTGCAGAAAAAACGCGCCGGCGAGGAATACTCCGACGCCGGATTGGAAAAGCTGTTGTAAGCGGCTGCGAAAACAACAAAACAATGGCCGCGCTCTTCGGAGCGCGGCCATTGTTTTTCTGCTTTAGAATGTCACATAGATTGTCAGTCCGTCGATCACATAGGTGACGTCGCCGGTGCCTTCCTTATCGATCGCGCCGGCAAACGCGTTCAGCATCTCTTCATCCGGCATATCGATGGAAAACTTCATCGTCAGATCCTTCGGCTGATAGATGGTCTTCGTGATCTTGAAGCCGTTCATCCACCAGTGCTTCATCGGCCCGATGGAGAAGAGCTGGTCGTCATGGTGATACAGCTGCAGCGTCATGTTCATCAGTTCGTCGTCGCTCGCGCAGTTGTAATAGGTGCCCTTCGAGCCTGATTCGCGGTTGTAGACGCCGACCTCCGCGCCGTTGGTGATCAGCGCGTAGTTGCCCTTCCAGATCTGGATCATCCATTCCTTGCCGTTGTAATCGAACTTCAGACGGCGGGTGTTGTAATTGAACAGCGGGGAGGAGTTTGCGAGGATGTCATACAGCAGCATGAAGCCGAGGCTGCGCTGCCACGCGCCGACCGTTGCGTAAACGACCAGTTCCGGAATCTGGCAGTTGAAACCGAGGTTGATCATACCGGTGTCGGTGTAGCCGGTCGCTTCGCCGGTCACGGTGTTGATAAACAATCCGGGATACATGACTTCCTTCGTGCCGTCGTAATAGGTCACGGTCACTTCGACCATCACTTCGTCGGGATCGCGGTAGGAGGGCACCGCGCGGATCTCCGCCTTTTCGATCACGGAGAAGTACGCGCCGATGAGATAGAGCATGTTCGCCTTGAAGGTGTCGCCCTCGTCGTCCGCCTCGTTGCGCAGCTCGAAGATCTTTTCGCGCAGCTCGGTGGTGTTGACGTGCAGCACCTTCGCGCCGAATTCCGCCGGGCCGTTCAGGTTCGGCAGATGGGTGATCAGGCGCTCGAGATCGAAGCCGGTGTTCTCCGCGATATAGGTGCAGTAAGAGGACAGCGTTTCGTCAAGCGACGCGTCGAGGTAGGCTTCCTCTTCGCGGTCAAGGACCTGGCCATGCAAAATCTTACGGGCGATGTCGCCCGGGGCGAGGATGCGCAAAAAGGCGTCGGTGTCGAACGACGGGGCGCCGCGTTCCTGGATATAGTTGACATAGTCGCTCAGAGAATGCAGATCCTTGAGGTCGCTGAGCTTGAAGCATTCGTCGTTGCGCGCGCCGAACGCGGCGGGCATCAGCGTGTAGAAGAACAGCAGCGGGATCAGCATGATGAATACGATTTTTTGGTACATGATACGCCTCCGGGGAAACAAAATATAGTGGTCATAATAACTATACCATTATATATGGTATGCCGGCAAAATGCAACCCATTCCGACGCATTTTTTTATTATATTCAATTCCGCAACAATTAAAAAACATATTTCGCTTTTCCCTGCCCGGTTGCGGGCGGTTCTTTTATTGACAGGCCTTTCGAAATATGGTATAAAAGAGAAAAGATGCGATCCGAAGGGAGGCATACAGCATGCAGAAACTCAAAGAGATCTGGCTCAAGGTCGCGCTTTACCTGATGGGTCTTCTGACCGCGGTGAGCGTTTGGAGCGGACAGCTCGGAAGGGAGGGCGCAGACGTGACAATCCGGTTATCTCCGCTGGTGACGCAGGAATGCGTCAGCGGCTTCGGCACCTCCGCCTGCTGGTGGAGCCACATGGTCGACGACGACGCGACGCGGACCGACCTTGTCAAACGGCTTTACAGCAAGGACGGGCTCGCGCTGAACATCTACCGCTACAACGTCGGCGGCGGCGTCAACCCGGCGCACAACCGCGTCGGCAACCCCTGGCGCAACGCGGAAAGCTTCTATGTCTTCGACGAAGAGACGCAGACGTGGATCTATGACTTCACCCGCGACGCGAACGCGCAGAAGGCGCTCTTTGAAGCGCTGTCCTACGGCTGCGTCGATACGGTGGTGCTGTTCGCGAACAGCCCGCACTACACGATGACCGTTTCGGGCGAAGCGAGCGGCGGCGTCGAGGACGGCGACCCGAACCTCGACCCGGCGTTTGAGCAGGCCTTTGTCGATTACTTTTTGACGATCACGGAGTACTTCCTTTCGAAAGGCGTGCCCGTCAAATACATCTCCCCGATCAACGAGCCGCAGTGGGGCTGGGGCGGACAGTGGGTCCACCAGGAGGGCTGCCACTACGAGACCGAGCAGCTGCTGCGGGTGCTGCACCTGTTTGCCGAAGGGATAGAGGCGAGAAAGCTGCCCGTGCAGCTCTCCGTCCCGGAGGCCGGCGAAATCGGCGATTTGACGAAGGAATACTTCTCGGGGATCGGCAGCGACGACGTGCTGCTGCGCAACACCGGCTCGTTCGCCTACCACAGCTACTGGAAGGACGCCCAGCTTTGGGAAAAGGCGGATTTCCGCACCTGGTTCGATGAACAGAACTTCGGTGACCGGACGCTCGACATGACCGAATGGTGCGAGCTGCCGAACAAGCACGCGACGACCGACCCGATGGCGGCGGTCATTATGGCGCGGGTGATCGCGAACGACTTCAACTTTACCCGCGCGAACAGCTGGACGTCATGGGTCGCGGTCAACCAGCGCGGAATCAACAATGAGGACGGGCTCGATTATAGCGACGGCTTGTTCAGCGCCGACACGGACTTTGCGACGTATGACGTCAGCTACCGCTATTACGCTCTGGCGCATTTTTCCAAATTCGTGCCCGCCGGGTCGAAGATCATGACCTTCGTCTGCAAGCCGGAGGATTACCGCGAGGCGAGCTGGGAGCGGCACGTTCAGACCGACTTCGCCGCGTTCGCGACGCCGGATAACCGGCAGGTGCTTGTGATCTCCAACGAGGGGGACGAAAAGACGATCCGCCTCGACGCGTCGGGGATCCACATGGCGATCTACACCACGGACGCGACACATCAGCTCGAGCAGACCTACAACGGCGTCCGGCACAACGAATTCACCGTTCCCGCGTGCAGTGTGACGACGGTGGTCATCGACAATAGCGTAAGGGGGCTCTTCGGATGAAACGGTATCTGAAACAGGCGCTGGCGGTTCTGCTTTGCCTGACAATGGTTTGCGCGTGCGCAGTGCCCGCGTTCGCGGCGAAAAAGCAGCCGACCTCGTTCCGGCACGCCGGCGTGAAGATGAAGTTCGCCTATACCCGCACCGTCTACAGCGGCAAGGCGAAAACGCCCGCCGTCACGGTCAAGCACAACGACAAGGTGCTCAAAGAAGGCAAGCACTACACCGTCCGCTATAAAGACAACGTGGAAGTCGGCGACGCGACAGTGATCATCAAGGCGATCGACGGCAGCGGCTACACCGGCAAACGGGTCTATTCGTTTTACATCCTGCCGAAGAAGGTGGAGCAGCCGACGCTGGCGAAGGCGACCGAAGACACGATCAAATTCCGCTGGGAGCCGGTCACGGGCGCGACGGGCTACGTCGTCTATTACTACGACGCGATCCGGAACACCTACCATAAGATCAAAGCGACCAAGAAGACCGCGATCACGGTCGGCGGTCTGCAGCCGGACACGACCTACCTGTTCTCCGTCCGCGCCTATACCAAAATCGACTACGACAGGCTCTACGGCAAATATTCCTCGTGGCTGAACGCGAAGACAAAGAAGGCGGCGCCGACCACCCAAAGCAAGACCGCGCCCTTCGCCGCGACACTGCAAAGCGGGACATACACGGTGAAGTTCATGACGGACAAGGGCGTGTCCGCAGGCGCGGCAACGACGGTTTGCCGACAGGGAGAGAAGGTCGCGATCGACACCAAGATTTCCGGCACGCGGGTGAAGCTGCTGCAAAACGACGAGGGCGCGTTCACGCTGCTCCCGCTGCGCAAGCGCTATACCCCGACGACGCAGGCCGTTCTTGCGGAAGCGCTTGACGAAACCGACTTTGACGATCTGGCAAAAGCGCTGACGGAAGACCCGGTCGGCGCGCCGCAGCTGATCGAGGTCCGCAGAGGCAAAACGATCTTGCAGCGCGAGCTGTTCCATCAGGAGGACGGAACCGCCACGGCCTTCGACTTTAACGGCGATTCGCTGGTTGAAATCGTCTTCTATGCGGCGAACGGCGGCGTCAACGTTATAACGGTTTACACCTTCTCGTCCGACGTTGCGGACGACGCGTTCGAGCTTCCCGCCGACTACCAGAAAGTGGAAACCGCGATTTGAACAATCCAATCAAAATCGGCAACCTTCACAAAAAGGCTGCCGTTTTTTTGTTCAGTCGGCGCGGCTTCGTCGGTTGTTTTTTGCGCCGCTTTTTGCTATAATACAACTATCCTCAACAGAAAGGCGTGTTTCTGACATGAAGAAAGCACTCGCACTCATTTTATCCGTTATCATGCTGCTTTCCTGCTGCACGGTCGCGTTCGCGGCGGAAAAGGCGACAGTCAACGACAAGGGGGAAAAGGTCTTGCAGTTCAACAAAGACGGCAAATTCAAGATTCTGCAGATCAACGATACGCAGGACACCGACAAGATGAACAAGCGGACCGAGGCCTTCATCCGCGCCGCCGTTGCGCAGGAGAAGCCCGACCTCGTCGTGATCCCCGGCGACGTTTGCAACGATATTTTCATCGGCGCGAACGCCAAGCGCGTCAAGCAGTCGCTGCGCAACCTCGCGGCTCTGCTGAACGAACTGGAGGTCCCGTTCGCCTACACCCCGGGCAACCACGACCACGACAAGGACGACATGGTTTCCCCCAGAGAGCAGATGGAAGTCTTCGACGAGTTTGAATACAACATCTGGAACAAGGAAGACAAGGACGTCGACCCCGGCACCTACAACATTCCCATCATGTCGAGCGACGGCAGCAAGATGGCGCTCAACGTCTACATGATCGATTCGCAGAACAAGGACGGCCTTGCCAACGGCTACACCGGCTGCTATCCGGAAACGACCGAATGGTACAAGCAAAAGAGCGACGAGCTCAAAACCGCCAACGGCGGCACGGTCGTTCCCTCCGTCGTCTTCCAGCATGTCCCCGTCAAGGAGATCTATCAGTGCCTTGAGCAGACCGACGCGAAGCACGCGAACGACGCGATCTTCAGCCTGAACGACTATAAGTGGTATCTTGAAAAAGAAGAGAACATGTTCACCGATCCCGACCGGATGGTCCGCAACGACAACTATGTCGGCGAAGCGCCCTGCTCCGAGGTCTTTGACACGAAGTCCGGCGAATACGAAGCCTGGCTCGAAAAGGGCGACATCATCGGCGCGTTCTTTGCGCACGACCATGTCAACCACTTCATCATGAAGACCGACGACGAGATCATCATGGGCTACAACGGCGGCACGGGCTTTGCGGCCTACGGCAGAGCGGCGCACCGCTCCATGCGCGTCTACACCTTCGACGAAAACGACGTCGCGAACTACCTGATCGATTCGGTCTATTACGACGAGATCACCGGCGACAACGTCAAGATCGTCCCGATCGACATCATGTCCACCGCCATCTTCGGCGACATCCTGCGGTTCCTGCTCCGGTTGGTGTTCGTCACTCCGTGGAAGGGCAGCAGATAAACACAGTGCAAACAAAAGAGCAGGGCGCGGTTGCGCCCTGCTTTTGCTTTTGGGGAGAGAGACTTGAAGGGCGACCACGCAGGGTTGCCCCTGCGCGACAATACTCACACGCAGCGTTGTTCCGCGGGCGATGACTTCGCTGCCGTGCATTCCTCCCTCGCGTCGCTGACGACTAACGACTAACGACTGTCGACTACGCTTGCTTTTTCCCGCGCCGTTTGCTATAATAAACCCATCAACCGAAGGGAGGGGCTGCTATGCGGATCGGGATGTCGTCGTCCTGCTTTTATCCGGAGGAGACCGAAGCGTCTCTGCGCCGGATCGGAGAGGCGGGAGCCAAGACGGCGGAGATCTTTTTCAATTCGCCGGGCGAGCTGCACGGGGATCTGCTGCGGGAGCTTTGCGCGATCCGCGACGGCTACGGGATGGAGATCGTCTCCGTCCACCCGTTCATGTCGTTCACCGAGGGGTTCTGGCTCTTCAGCGAATACGAGCGGCGGTTCCGCGACAGCCTGGACTTTTACCCGCGCTTTTTTGAGGCGGCCGAAGCGCTCGGGGCGCACCTCTTCGTTCTCCACGGGGCAAAGAGCCTCAAAATCGAGCCGGAACGCTACGCCGAACGGCTCGCGCAGCTCAACGAAAGAGCAAAACCCTTCGGCGTGCAGGTCGCGCACGAAAACGTCGTCTACTACGTCGGCGAACACCCGGCGTTCATGCAAAAGCTGCAGGCGGAGTTGGGCGACGACTTCGCGATGGTGCTCGACCTCAAGCAGGCCGGCCGCGCGGGGGTCGACCCGTTCGCTTTCATCGACGCCGTCGGGGACAGCATTGTGCATGTGCACGCGAGCGACCGGGACGCCAGCCATGACTGCATGCCGCCCGGGAAAGGGGAGTTCCCGTTCCGGCGGCTGTTCGACGCGCTCGAGGGTCGCGGCTACAAGGGAAAATATCTGATTGAACTCTACCGCCACAACTTCCGCGACGAGCGCGATCTGACCGAAGCGCAGCGGTTTTTGCGCCAAACGCTTGGGGAAGACTGAGAGTAAAACATGCCGCCTGTGTAAAGTAACTTTGCTTTACACAGGCGGTTTTGCGCTGTTTCGGATGTGGAAAACCGCGAGGAAAACGTGGAAATCGCCGCGCAAACCGTGGAAAACACGGAAAAGAGCGTGTAATCGCTATGGAAGTGAGCCGCGGGTAACCGGGGAGAAGCCCAGACGTGGCGCGGAAAAGCGGGCTGTGGAATTGTGGAAGGAAGGGGAAAAGGGACTGAGGGATTAAGGGAATAAGGGATTAAGGAAGCTGCGGGTGTCGCGGAAAGGCGGGTGCAGGCCGGGAAAAGGCGGGGCGCGTCGCAAAAAACGAAAAATTGATTGGGAGAAAACAGGAGAAAAAACGAGGAAAACGAAGATAAATCGAGCATTGGATTTGTATTTTGAAAAAGTTTCAAAAAAGTGTTGACAAAGGGCAGGCGCTGTGATACACTATCTCAGCAATTTGACATCCGGCGCGAGAGCGCCAGCAATTTTGATTGGAGGAAACCAACATGTCAACTTATATGCCCAAAGCCGGCGACATCAC
>CAMZEG010000001.1 GCA_947305635.1 uncultured Clostridia bacterium | reverse complement strand
ATCACCGGCACCGCGCTGACAATCAATGCCGCGGGCACCTACGTTGTCTCCGGCACCTGCGCCAACGGCTCGATCAAGGTCAAGAAGGGGACGACCGACGTCGTGCTTGTCCTGGACGGCCTGACGCCGACGCAGTTCCGGCAGACGCAGGGGTGAAACGTATCGAAACTGTGCTGTGCTTAGAATAGCAGGTTTTCTTGCTAAAGGAGCTGCTGCAGGTATTTACGGGGACAGGCAGGATGCACTGCCTCGCCGTTCCAATGCGTAAACAGGCAATCTGCTTGCATATTCGCGCAGCCGAACTTATACCTGCCTGCGGAAACGATCCGGATTGACAAAAATCGAGAAAGTGTTGCATCTGCGCGCTTTCCCTCTCCGGTGTTTTGTGATATAATAAAACGAATAGATTCGCGCAGGAAGGTGATGAAGTTGGCCGAAAAGAACCCGCCGCAGGAAACCGAAGAAAAAATCTTCAAAGCCTATGTGCAGCTTTGCGAGACAAAACCCTATTACAAGATTCGTGCCAGCGAGGTCGTGAAAGAAGCCGGCATCAACCGCACCACGTTTTACCGCCATTATACGGGCATGCCGGATCTGATCCTCTCATGCTATAAACGCTATATGAAGCAGCTGATGTCCGTACCGGAGGGCATGACGGTTCAGACGCCGCAGGATCTGGAGGCCTATGTGGAGTCTGTCTGGAACCGCGTGATGGACATGCAGGACGTCGTCGCGTCGGCGCTGCATCAGCCCGGGGTGCTGCGGATGATGATCATGTACGGCCGTGCGCTTTCAAAAAAACTGCTGCGCCTTGCAAAAGCTGCGGGGTTCGCCGAACCTGCGGTTGTCCGCAACATCCGCTATGCGCCTTATCTTTTCGTTGTGCGCCTGTTTCTGGCGCTGCAGGGCGAAGCCGCTATTTCGCCGTCGCTTTCTTCCCAGCAGTTCCATTTTGATTTTACCCATTCGATCCCCGACAACCTTTCGCATTATATGGAAACGAACCTCGGCGGCAGCAGTGATTTTCATTACGCGCTGTTCGGCGCCTATATCAAGCTGAGTTCGCGCAGCGACGAAGACGCCATCACCGTGACCAATCTTCTGGAAACCGCCGGCATCAGCCGCACGCAGTTTTATCTGTATTACAAGAATATGGAGGATTTCCGCGAACGGTTTTATTACACCTGCTTTGAACTGGTGATCGAACTGATGCTCTATGCCTGCCGCCGCCCCGATCCGCTGCCGGAAGCGGAGGTTTCCGCCATGCGTGAAACGATTTACAGCGCTTATAACCAAAAGACGGTGCGTCGTCTGCTTTCCACCGGAAAAATAGTGGAATACACCTCCTATATCATTGCACATCTGGAAATACGGTACCGGGAACAGCTCGAAAAGGATTACGGTCCGCTGGGCGTAGCGCAGCAGGGCGCGCTGCGGTATTATATCGGCGTCATGAGCACGCTTTCTCTTTGGTATTATGTCCGCAAGATCAATTACAGTGAGTATCACAAAAACGTTGCGGACGCCAAGGCGATCATGCGGCGGTCGCTGGACATTCCGTCATAACGGCGTGTTCACGGTTTTTTCACACCCTGCGCAAGATTCTTTCAACTGTGACAAAACGGGTTTGTTGATTGACAAATCCGCTTTTTTTGTTGCTTGCAAGCTGCTTTCAAACGGAATAAAATGGAATCGAGCTGATGGGGAGTCCCGGGCTTCCCGGCCACAGAACGGTCACTGTACCGAAAACCAGCAGATTTATGAAGGAGGTAACACTCATGAAAAAACTATCCGCAGTGTTGTTGTCGATCCTCATGGTTCTGACCTGTCTGGTCCCCATGGCATCGGCATATGACAGCGCAGCCGTGGTGGGCGGCGATTACAGCGCGCTCACCGATGACGACGTGCTTGGCGTCGTGCTCGACTGGCTCGACCGCAAGATCGCAGCCGTCGCGCCCGATTTCGATGAATTTGAACAGTATGCCGGTCTGAACGAAGCGGCGGGCATCGAGATTCCGGAGATCACCGGAGTTGACAGCCTTGTGGAATACAAGGATCATCTGGCAGACCTGGAGGGCGACTTCGCCAATCTCGGCTCGACCGATCTCATCGTGAAGCGGGCGGACGCCGGCAACACCGGCTTTGTCAACGGCATGATCGAATTCATGGCTGCCAACGCCGATCTCTTCGGCAAGGTCTTCCGCTGGGACGACGAGGTGTTTGATTACGGCAAAGTGGGCGAATACATCGAAGCAAACTTTGCAGAAGGCGATCCCATCCGCGATTTCTATGACGATTATCTGATCGGGAACAACATTCAGGAAAAATTTGTCAGCGAGATCGCCCGCGAAATGGGCTATGAGATCCCTGACGGCGAAATCTTTGACGACACGCTGAACAACGGCATCAAGGCTGCGCTCGCACCGGTGCTCAAGGATCTCCTCAAAACGGAAGCATCCAAAACCGCTTACGATGCGTTCAACCTGAAAACCACCGATGTCTACACGCTGGTGAAGGACTATGTCAGACTGCTGCAAAACGATTATAAAGGCCAGTTTGACGATCTGCTGGAAGGTTTCCTGAAAGCATTGCAGGGCATGGTCCAGGTTATCACGGCAGGTGTGAACATCGATCCTCCGGCGCTGACGATCGGGCATGAAAACAATCCGGTTTATGCCACTTATCATCCGTCGAGTCCGAACGCCGAAGACTATATGCCGACCATCTATGCAAACGATCAGGCAAAGGATATGCTGGATCAGTATGCTGACGAAGAGATCGGCGTCGAAGTGAAAAAGAATTCCGAAATGTCCGCCGAAGATCAGGCGCTTGTGGGCGGCGTCGGCGAAGCGTGGGGTAAGCACTTCATTGCCAAAGCGGCGATGGGCGACACGCAGCTGCTTGATCTTGACATCAAGCTGGACGATGTTGAAAACGCAGTCAAGAACGAACTGGTTACAAGAATCAACGGAAAAGGCGCAAACTTCAGCGCAGGAAACGTCTCTGTCGCGTTCAGTATTTCCGATGCAGACGCGACCTTCTCCTACAAGGCGTATCAGGATACCGATTCCTTTGCTGTTCAGGCAAAAGTGGAAAGCGCCACCGCAAAGGTGAACATTACGGCGCCGATTGCTGCGACTGCAGACGTTGATCTGCTGAATCCGGATGCAACCGTGGTGGACTGGGGCTCCGCCGCCTCCATGATCAATCTTGCGAAGTCCTTTGGCATTGATGCTGACCAGATGGTCATTGACACCATCAAGACCGCCCTCGGCAATCCCAGCATGCTGGAAGACCCCGCGTTTGTGACAATCGTGATGAACGGTCTGGACGGCGTGATCGAAGAACTGGAACAGGTCAAGAAGCTGGTCGGCTATATCGACACCGAAGCGGAATATGACGACACACTGCTTGACGTTTCGGCAAACTATGACGCATACAAGGGCGTTGTCGGCCAGGCCAACCACATCCTTTACGGTCTTGTGGACATGATCGCTTCCGACGCCGGCATGGCTGATCTTGACCTTGTGGATGGCGACAACTCCAACCTTTACAGCAACCTTCAGAAGATCTGCAACAAGGTCTCCGGCCTGTTCGATACGATGAAGCAGTACATCGACCGCGACACCTTCGTTGCCCTTGCCGAAACTGCCGGCATCAGCAATGTGTTCGCTTCCGCCCACGGCTTCAACGCCGGCATGGTCTATGATATGGACTTCTCTTCCGTTGAAAATGCGCTGGACTGCGGCATCCGCATCGCCTGCGACCTGCTTGCCGAAGACGACGAGGACAGCATCTTCTATGACTTCCATATGCGTGTGGAAGACCTTGACACGCTGGACGCCATCATCGCCACCGCGGTGGATATGATCCTCTCCAAGCTGCTTGCCAAGGTTGACATCGACGGCTGGGATTACACATATACAGCCATTGACGCTGCGGCGGTTGACGCCGGCACGATCAGCGCACAGGATGCTGTGATGGACAAGGTCGTTGACATCCTCTATGAAGCCGCAGACTTTGCGGTGCCGAAGATCAACGCGGCAATCAACAAAGTGATCGCAGCGCTGAACGAAGACTTCGATCTGCAGATCGGCGACGCGAACTTTAAGCTGGCCGTCAGCAAGGGCGCGAACTGGGAAGCCACCCTCGGCGCTCTGGCGGATCGCTTCCTGGATCTGACCGACGGGCTGATCCTTTATCCGGTTGCTCCCGCCGCTTCTGACAGTGCGCTCCTGAAGGTGAGCAAGATCGCGGATGCGGTTCTGCCGATGAACTCCATGTTCTCGAATTACACCGGTCTTGTTGATATGAACGAAGCGCTCTTCACAAAGGCAGCCGACGGTGATTTCGGCGACTTGCTTGCCTACTTTGAAGTGAAGGAAGACGCCATTGCGGGCGGCGTGCCCGTGACCAAGGCGCTGATCAATGCTTCCGATTACATTGTGGACGCCTTCTTCCCCGATACGGTTCAGACAGAGCTTTATCCGGCGTCTGAAACCGTTCAGCAGACCTTTACCGGCGCCGAAAGCGATCAGGGCATCGCGGCGCGCAACATGGTCAGCATCAATAACCGCAAGGCAGATCTCATTCCGGTCGCCTGCAGACTGCTGAAGGAATCCGACATTCTGAAGACGCTTGCCTGCGCACATGCGAACGTGGCCGTTTCTCCGGCAGTTGAGGGCAGCTGTACTACGCCCGCCAAGAGCGAAGGCAAAGTCTGCGAAGACTGCGGCCTTGTGATTGAAAAAGCCGCGGAAGGCGAAAAGGATCCGACGAACCATACGGGCGGCACGGAAGTGCGCGGCAAAGTGGACGCGACCTGCGCCCACGGCGGCTACACCGGCGACACGTGGTGCCTCGGCTGCAACACCAAAATTGCAGACGGCAGCGCAACGCCGAAGAGCACGACCCACTCCGGCGGCACGGAAGTCCGCGGCGCTGTGACGGCGAACTGCCATGCACAGGGCTACAGCGGCGACACCTACTGCAAAGGCTGCGGCGAAAAGATCGCAACCGGCAGCGCAACGCCGATCAACGCGAACAACCATCAGGGCGGCACGGAAGTCCGCGGCGCGAAGGAAGCCACAACGGAAGAAGAAGGCTACACCGGCGACACCTACTGCAAGGGCTGCGGCGCAAAGATCGCAACCGGCAGTGTGATCGGCAAGAAGAGCGAAAACTTCTTCCAGCGCATCATCAGAACCATCCGCGGCTTCTTTGACCGGATTCTGAACTTCTTCCGCAACCTCTTCTAACTCGATCGTTCCTCATCTCAATCTCCTCTTGTTTCTCCCCCCGGCTTCGGTCGGGGGGAGACACCTTTTGTTTGTCGATCTTTCATAAATACATAAGAAAGTACACAGTAAAAAACGCAACCGCCGGTTGCCAGACGATTGCGTTTTGGTATGATGAAGTGCTTTTAATAATTATGATAATAGTACTTGCAATCAGCAGATGGCTGGTTATTCATGCGCACACCACATCCCGCAGCACGATTTCTTCCGCCACGTTGCGGATGTTTCCCATCTCCTGAATCCAGCGCCATTGATCGTCCGCCTTGAGCTGTTCGTTGACGCCACGGGCTTTCGCCATCTGACCAACAATCGTTCTGAACAGTTCGTCGGCTTTGGCGTCGATTTGATGCAGATGCGGCCAAAGGGCGTCCTGCCAGACCATCCAGTTGTATTTTGCGGGGAAGTTTTCTTTGAGGTATGTTCGGCGCATCCTGCCGTACTTGCCGAGGGGTGGGTGTTCTTGTTCAGAACAAACCAAGTTTGGGTTGTTAAAACTATCGCAGTGAGTATTATTCATATTCATAGCACTAACCTCCGTGTTGTACCATTTGTTTTGGGAAATTTAAGTTTTTCATGGTTGGATTTGAGGGTAAGTGTATGTTCGCTGTCGAAAGCCAAATTGTATAGTTTTGAAAATCCCTTAAGAACAATCGCACCAGACAAACGTCCATGAGAGTAGTCTCATGGACGTTTGTGTTATTTATAAAAGGGCCGCATGGTCGAGGCATTGCGGCGCAACAGATCAGTGGATGACAAAAACTGAAAATATTTTTTCTTTTTTCAACTTCATTTCAGCTTCCGATTGCAAAATAGAGACAGAAAGAACGAAAACCCGATCCTGTATCTTTTAGGAGGAATACCCATGAAACAAACACGCACACTCCAAAAAGCGATAGCCGTCCTGCTCACGCTGCTGCTCGCGCTCTCGGCGACCGCACTGCTGTCTTTCGCGGCGGACGACTATGACCTGACGGGCGCAACGCGCTTCGTCTTCTCCGACAGCGGCATCGCCGTGACGGCGGGCGACTACACCGGCTACAAGATCACCGGCACCGCGCTGACAATCAATGCCGCGGGCACCTACGTTGTCTCCGGCAGTTGCACCAACGGCTCGATCAAGGTCAAGAAGGGGACGACCGACGTGGTACTTGTCCTGAACGGTCTGACGCTGACGTCTTCGAGCGAGACCGTGACGGAAAACACCGCTCCGCTGCTTTGCAACAAGAGCACCGGCGTCACAATCGTCGTGGCTGCAGGTACGACCAACACCCTGACCGACAGCAAGTACAACAACGACGAGCTGTACCCGGCCAACACCGACGACGATGCGCACGGCGGCTCCGCCGAAAACGCGGTCATCAAGACCAAGGCGGGCTCCAACGTGACGATCTGCGGCACGGGTACGCTGGTTGTGAACGCCTACGGCAAGACCGGCATCAAGGGCAGTGCCGACCAGGGCGACGGCACCGTGCCGACCTTTGACGAAACGTCCGTCCTGACGATCAAGGAAGCGACCATCACCGTGACGAACCATGTGACCGATACCGACGCGATCAAGGCGGAAGCGACACTCAACATCCTTTCGGGCAACATCACCGTCAACGCGATCGACGACGGCATCAAGAGCGACTTTGTGCTCAATATCGGCGAACAGGGCACGGCAGGTCCGACGATCAATGTCGCCAAAGCGGCGGAGGGCATCGAAGCTTCCACCGTCAACGTCTATTCCGGCAACGTCACCGTGAACGCCACGGACGACGGCATCAACGCGGCGAACGGAGACATTTCCGAACGCAGCGAACAGTTTACCTATAACCAATACGGCGGCTACGTCTATATCAACGTGACGAACGGCGACGGCATCGATTCCAACGGCAGCGCCACGCTTTCCGGCGGCACGCTCGAGGTCTACGCACCCGCGCAGGGCGACGGCGACCCGATCGATACCGAATACGGCTGCACCTTCAGCGGCGCGACGGTGCTCGCGGTCGGCCACGCCATGATGCAGCAAAGCTATATCGGCACCTATGTCACGTTCGGCGGTTCCGGCGGCGGTATGTTCGGCGGGATGATCGGCGGCGTCAGCTCGAATATCGTGACCGCAGGCAACAAGATCTCAATCAGAGACGACAGCAACAACGTGGTCTATACGGCAAAATCCGCCGCGCCGCGCAACGCGAGCTACGTTGTGTTCACGTCGCCCGCCGTGCAAAGCGGCACGCTCTACAGCGTCTATAACGGCGAATCCAACGCCCGTTCCTCCACCGCTACCACATCTTCCGGCAATCAGGGCGGCCCCGGAGGTCCCGGCGGGCAGCAGCCCGGTCAGGGCGGCGGCTTCGGCTCGAACTTTCTGAACGGTATCCGGAGCTTCTTCCAGCGCATCATCGCGTTCTTCCGCAACCTGTTCGGCATCGGATAACTCAGATTTACCTCTCTCCTCTCCTTTTTTCGAACGGCATCGGCGGCTTCGGCTTCCGGTGCCGTTTCCCTTTGAAAATTGTTTTACCTTTTTCAGGTTCAATTCAGGTTTCACTTTTATAATACAATCAAAAGGAGGGGATACCATGCGTATATTAATCGCAGAAGACGAAGTCTCGACGGCAAAGGCGATCAAGCTCCTGCTTGAAAAAGCAAAGTATTCCGTCGACATCGTACATAACGGGATCGACGCCTGGGACTACATTCAGGCAGGTTCCTATGAAGTGATCGTACTCGACATCATGATGCCCGGCATGAGCGGGCTGAAGGTGCTTTCCCTGATCCGGCAAAACCGGATTCCGACGCCTGTGCTGCTTTTGACCGCGAAGGCGGAGGTCGAAGACCGTGTCGCGGGGCTGAACGCCGGCGCCGACGACTATCTGCCGAAACCGTTCGCGACGCAGGAGCTGATCGCGCGGATCAAGGCGCTTGCCCGACGCAGCGAAAGCTATGCGGAATCGCTGAAAAAGGTCGGCAATCTGGAACTCGACGGCAACCGCTACGAGATGCGGGTCGGCGACGAGAGCGTCAGCCTGACCAACAAGGAATACCAGCTGATGGAGCTGTTCATGCAGCATCCGGGCTATGTCTTTTCAACGGAGCACCTGATGGATAAGATCTGGGGCTACGAAACGGAATCCGACATCAACGTCGTCTGGACGCACATCGGCTTTGTCCGCCGGAAGATGCGCAATCTCAACGCCGACGTGGAGATCAAGACGATCCGCGGCGCGGGGTACGCGCTGGAGGTGGTCGGATGCTGAAAAAGATGCGCTGGCGTCTGATCGCCGCGGCGATGGCGGCCTTCTTTGCGGTTGTTGCGCTGATTGCGGTGCTCGTGAATGTCGTCGACTATTACGTTGTGACAGACAACGCAGACCAGACGCTGTCCAGTGTGATGGCCTTTGAGTCGCGCGCCGACCGGGCGCCCCCGCCGCGTGATGAAACCAACGGCGGCCCAGGCGAACGGGACGGCAGACCCCCGGCGCCGATCACGGATTTCCCCGACGTGGAAGCGAACTATATGACGCGCTTCTTCTTCGTGCGGTTCGACGCGGAAGGGACAGTCACCTCGACCTCCACGGACTTCATCGCGTCCGTAGACGAAACCGACGCCGTGCAGTACGCGCAGCAGGCGCTCTCGCGCAAGAGCGACCGCGGCTATCTGAAGGAGTACCGCTACGTTGTGGAGGAGAAAGACGGCGAAACGGTCGTCCTCTTTTTGAACGTGAGCCGCGATCTGCAATATATGCGGTCGCTGCGGATCTTGACGATCGCCGTTTCCGGCGTCAGTCTGCTGCTGGTCTTCGTGCTGGTCGTGCTTTTGAGCGGCAAGGCGATCAAGCCGATCGCACATAACATCGAGCGGCAAAAGCAGTTTATCACCGACGCGAGCCACGAACTCAAGACGCCGCTGACGTCGATTTCCACGAGCGTGGACGTGATCGAGCTGGAGCACGGCGAAGACGAATGGACGGACAACATCCGCAACCAGACCGGCCGCATGACGAAGCTCGTCAGCGAGCTTGTGACGCTCTCGCGGCTGGACGAAGAGCTTCCGCTGCCGAACAAGGAGCTTTTCTCCGTCAGCAACGCGGCGTGGGAGATTCTCGAAGTCTATCAGCCGCAGGCGAAGGGCAGCGGCAAGAACCTGACCGTCGATATCCAGGACGACGTGACCATGCTCGGCGAAAAGGCCGCGGTACAGCAGATGCTTTCCGTGCTTCTGGATAACGCGATCAAATACTCGGACGAGAACGCCGAGATCCGCTTTTCGCTGCACCGCAAGCGCGGCAAGGTGCGTATCGAGGTGTTCAACACCTGCCAGCTCGAGGAGCCGCCTGACGTTGACCGGCTGTTCGACCGGTTCTACCGGCCGGACGCTTCCCGCGCGACCCAGACGGGTGGTACGGGCGTCGGCCTCGCAATCGCGAAAGCTGTTGCTGAAACCCACGGCGGCACGATCACGGCGAGCTGCCCAAGCGGCAAAACCATGACAATAAGAGTAACAATGTAAGGAATGTGGGAGACTGTTTACGGTCTCCCGATTCTTTTTTTATTTTTCTAAAATCGCTTCAAGTTCATTTCAAGTGACAAGAATAGAATAGCCTCAGCAAAACGAAAGGAGGACGCAGCTATGGTTCAGGAAAAGCATTACCGCCATGAGCTCAAGTTCGCGATTCCGTACACCGACTACCTCATGATGCGCCGGCGGCTGCAGGCGGTCATGACCGTCGACCCGCACACGCTCCCCGACGGCAGGTACCTGATTCGCAGCATCTACTTCGACAACAGCGACGACAAGGCGCTTCGGGAAAAGATCGACGGCGTTCAGAAGCGGGAGAAGTTCCGCATCCGGTATTACAACGACGACCTGTCCTTTATCCGGCTCGAAAAGAAGATGAAGATCGATTCTCTTTGTCTCAAGTACGAAGCGCCGCTGACCGAGGAGGAATGCCGGCGGCTGCTGGGCGGCGATCTCAGCTGGATGCCGGGACACCCGGAAAAGCTGGTGCACGAACTGTACGCGAAGATGCGCTTTCAGCGGCTTCGGCCCCGCGTGGTGGTTTCCTACCTGCGCGAGCCCTATCTCTACAAAGCCGGAAACATCCGCGTGACGTTTGACATGCAGATCCGCACCAGCTTGTACAGCCGGGACTTTCTCACCAAAGAGATCTCCGACATCACGGCGACGGACACGCCGCACGACATGATTTTGGAGGTCAAATACGACGCCTTTCTGCCGGACGTGATCCGGGACATCATCCAGACCGACGGCATACGGCAGCAGGCGTTTTCCAAATACGGCGCCTGCCGCAGATACGGTTAAACAATCAATTAGATTATATAATGGAGGTATACTCAAATGACATTCAGCGACATTTTCAAATCCAGCTTTCTCGAAAGCGTAAAAGAATTCTCCGCCGTCGACACGCTCGTCGGTCTGGCATTCGCCCTTGTGATCGGGCTGTTCATCTTCCTGATCTATAAGAAATCCTTCAGCGGCGTCATGTATTCGACCGGCTTTGCCATGTCTCTGGTCGGGCTCTCGCTTGTCACGACGCTCGTCATCATGGCGGTCACGTCCAACGTCGTGCTTTCCCTCGGCATGGTCGGTGCGTTGTCCATCGTCCGTTTCCGCGCCGCCATCAAGGAACCGATGGAGATCGTCTTCCTGTTCTGGGCGCTTGCCGTCGGAATCGTCATCGGCGCCGGCATGATCCCGCTTGCCGTGATCGGTTCCGCCATCATCGGCGTCATCCTGCTGCTCTTCGCCAACCGCAAGGGCCGCAGAACCCCGTATATCCTGATTGTGAACTGCGCCGACGAAAAGGCGGAAGAGAGCGCCATGAACCTCATTGAAAAGTCCGTCGACAAGTTTGTCGTCAAGTCCAAGACGGTCAGTGGTAACGGCATCGAAGTGACCGCGGAGATCCGCGTCAAAGACGACGAAACGAACTTTGTCAACCGCGTCAACGACGTGGCCGGCGTCTCGGGCGCAACGCTCGTCACCTACAACGGCGATTATCTGTCCTGAGGGAGGGGAGGTCATGGTTACAAATAAGCATTTTACAAAAGGGATCGTTGTGGTCATGGCCGTCGCAGTCGTCCTGTGTTTTCTTGCAATGGCGTTCGCCGATGAGCTTTCGGTTCTGCTCGGCGGCACGGGCGTCAAAATGGAATACGAATCCAGGCTGTTCAACACGGATGAGATCATCAGCGTCGACATTGAAATGGAGGAAGACGAATGGAACAAGATGCTTTCCGGCGCGATGACGGAGGAGTACTATGTTTGCGACGTCGTCATCAACGGAAAAAGCGTGAAGAACGTCGCCATCCGTCCCAAGGGAAACACCAGTCTTTCGGCGATTGCCATGGACGCGGACAACAACCGCTACAGTCTCAAGCTGGAATTCGACCACTTTGTGGACGGCCAGACCTGCTACGGGCTCGACAAGCTGATTCTCAACAACAACTACGCGGACGCCACCAACATGAAGGAAGCGCTGATCTACGATATGTATCAGTTCATCGGCGCGGACGCTTCGCTGTATAACTACGCGAAGGTCACCGTCAACGGCGAATACTGGGGCGTGTATCTTGCGCTCGAAGCGGTGGAAGAAAGCTTCCAGCTGCGCAATTTCGGCACCCAGGACGGCGAACTGTATAAGCCGGACAGCATGGAAATGGGCGGCGGCAACAGCAGCAGCTCGTCCAGGTCCTCCATGCCGGATATGGGCAACGTCGATTTCTCCCAGTTCGCGGGCAAGACCCCGCCGTCAAAAGGCAGCAGATCCGACGCCGGTGAAACCACCGCACAGGCGGACGACAGCGCAGGAACGACCGCCGCAGCCGACGCCGAAACAGGCGCGTCGCAAAGCGGCAGACCGTCGTCTGGCGGCAGTTTCGATCCGAATAATATGCCGGACATGGGCAGCTTCGATCCGAACAATATCCCGGGCAGCGGCGACGCAACCACGAAACCCGCAACGGAAACCACCGCGCCCACCGAGGCCGCGGCGTCTGACGACAGCACGAAAACGAGTGAATCCAGGTCCGGCTCCTCCCGCGGCGGCTTCTCCCGCGGCGGCGGTGCGAACCTGAACTATACCGACGACGAACTCGACAGCTATTCCACCATCTGGGACGGCGCGATCACCGGCATGAGCAATGCCGACCGGCGCCGTGTGGTCACCGCGCTGAAGAATATCAGCGAGGGCACCGACCTCGAGACCTATCTCGACGTGGACAACGTGCTGAAATATATGGCCGTGCATGTGTTCTCGGTCAATATGGACAGCCTTTCCGGCTCCATGGCGCACAACTATTATCTATATGAATACGACGGTCAGCTCAACCTGTTCCCGTGGGACTACAACCTTTCGCTCGGCGGTATGTCCATGGGCAGCGGAGGCGATGGCACGTCCGTGGTCAACGACGCGATCGACACCCCGTTCTCCGGCACGCAGTTCTTCAACGCGCTGCTCGAGGATGACGAATACCTCGCGCGCTACCACGCCTATCTGCAGCAGCTTGTGGATGAATACGTGAACAGCGGCCGGTTCGAAGAGACCTACAACCGGATCCGTTCGCAGATCGATACGCTTGTGGAGACCGACCCGAACGCGATGTACACCTATGACGAGTATCTGAACGCGGTCGAGATCCTGTATGAAGTGGTCAATCTGCGCGCGCAGAGCATCGACGGCCAGCTGAACGGGACGATCCCGTCCACCGACGCCGGTCAGCGGGAAGACGATTCCGCGCTCATCGACGCGTCGCACATCGATATTTCCGCCATGGGCAAGTTCAACATGGGCGGCTTTTCGAACGGCAGCCCGAACCGGCGCTCCGGTCGGTCGAACAGCCGGAATTCAACCGAAACGACCGACGAGGCAACGACCGAACCGTCGACTGAGGCAGCGACCGAAGAAACGACGGAGCCGACGATCGAGCCGACGACCGAACCCACGACCGAAGTGACAACGGCCGCGCCGGAAACCACGCAGCCGGCTCAGCCGGGCGGTTCGTCCGGGTTTCCGGGCGGCTTCAGCCCCGGCGATCCGCCGGAAGGCTTCGATCCGGGCAACATGCCGGATATGGGCAGCTTCGACCCGGGCAACATGCCCGACATGGGCAGCTTTGACCCGGGCAATATGCCGGACATGGGCGACTTTGACCCCGGCAATATGCCCGACATGGGCGGCATGACGCCGCCGGACGCAGCCCCGGAGACAACGACCGAAGCGAGCACCGCTGAACCGACGACGGAAGACGCGACCGAGGCCGCACCGGAAGCGCCGCGGACAAGCGAACCGGCGTCGGATGACACGACAAAGGAAAGCGGTGCACGGCCCTCGTTTTCCGGTATGCCGAATCAGTCGTCGAATGAGACCTTGCGCAGCAATCTGATCCTGTTCGGCATCTGCTTTGTGATCATGCTCGCCGCACTGATCGGTGTGATGCTGTACAAGCGCAGGAAGTAAAATAAAGAAATCAGCCCGCCGGGATCCCCGGCGGGCTGTCGTTGTCTATTCAGTTGGTATTACGTTCCGGTTCCCTGCAGGTTCAGTTCTTCGGCGTGTTCTTTCATGCCCTTGATGCAGATCTCCGCCACGTCGCGCAGCTCCATCCCGAGCATTTCGCAGCCCTGCAATATCAGCGCGCGGTCGCACTTCGCGGCGAAGCGCTTGTCCTTGAACTTCTTCATAAAGCTCTTGACCTCAAGGTCGGTGATCCCGTTGGGCCGCATCCGCGCGCACGCCTGAATGATCCCGGTCAGTTCGTCCACGGTGAACAGGCTCTTTTCCAGGTTGGTGACGGGCTCCACGTCCGTGCAGCCGCCGTAGCCGTGGCTGAGAATCGCGCGGATATCCTCCTCGGCAACGCCCGCGTCGCGCAGCGGCTCAGCCGTGTGCTGCAGGTGCTCCTCGGGGTACTTCTCATAGTCGTAGTCGTGGAGCATCCCGATCGCCTGCCAGTGTTCCGGGTCTTCGCCGAAGTGCTCCGCCATCGCGCCCATCGCGTAGCATACGTTCTTGACGTGCAGCAAAAGGGACTCTTCCGTTACCATCGTCTCGTTCAGTTCTTTCGCTCGTTCCGGTGTCAACATAAGGGTGTGCCTCCTTCAGGTTGTTCTTCTTATTCGGTGACATGCACGACAAAATCGCCCGAAAGACCGTGCCAATGGACATAGACACGGGTATCCCCGGGTGCCACCGGGATGATGCGTGTGCCGACAATTCTGATCACCGACGTATCATAACCGTCAAAGCGCATATCGGTCAGGATCGGGAAGACGAAATAATCCGTATCAAAGGCCATGACCCAGATATGCTCGCTCTTGCTGATCGTGTAGGACTGTTTTTCCGCCTTGACCGTGACAATCTCGGGGACAAGGCGCACGTCTCTGTGGGTGACAACAATGTCATTGTTGGTTTCGGTCGACGTGTCGAGCTTCGGCGCGTCTGAAAGCGAGAGGGTGACCTTATGCAGCCTTGTCGCCCAGTTCCCCCAGCTTCCGGCGGTGTCCGCGCCGGCGTAAGCATAGGAAAGATAGACCGGGTCGCCCGCGGCGATGTGACCGTCCGCGCGCCCGGAAATGCCGCAGTTGTGCAGCTTTTTGCAGGTGTTCGCTTTCACGAAACCGCTCGGACGGAAGGTAAGCCCGTCAAACGATTCCCAGACGGCGACATAGCTTTCATCGGAAAAACGTTTTTCGGTGAAAACGGCGACGAAGCGTCCGTATGCATCAAGGTACTTGACGTCGGCAGAGTCTCCTCCGTCTTTCGGCGGGATGCATTCGCCGTGGTACTGAAGCGTTGCCGGCCAGTTTTCATCTGTTGCGTCGGCTGTCGCGACCCATGTCGCGGCGCCTTTTTCGTCGCACCAAGAGTAGTAAACATAGAGCGTTTCACCGAGCAGGACAAAGGAAGGTTCGCCCGCGCCGAAGCAGTTCGGGTTTCCTGTGAACTCGACAAGCGGCTTCGGCTCAATGCCCCAGCAGCTTCCCGTCCATTTTTCGGTAAAGGGCCCGTTCGGGTTTTTGCTTCGCCCGATACAGACGTCGTTGTCCGTTCCTCTTGCATCGAGCGTCGTCGTGTAACCGATGTAGTAGTAGTCCCCGATTTTTATGACGCCCGGGTCACACGTCCACATTGCGTCGTGGCTTTCAGCCGTCGGCTTGAGGGCAATGACCTCTTTTGTGCTCTTTTTGAAGTCGGAGGAGTAACGCTTGTAGCTCACAAGATCGATCAGATCGCCCGGCCCGTTCGAGGCGCTCCAGATGTCAAGGCTCCCGTCGGCATTGAGGATCATCGACGGGCCGTAGCGGTAGCCGCCGCGGTCTTTGACGGGCTGCCATGTGTCGAAGCCTTCGTCGTCAGCGGTGATTTGAACGTGCTTTTCCTCATCTCCCTGCCCGGCCGGATCGCTCGGCGAAAAGTCTCCGCCCGCAATCTTCGCCCCAAAGAGCGATTCGATACAAAACACCACAGCAAGAATGGTTTTCAGGATCTGATACATCGTTTCCATTGCTTTTCCTCCTCGGTTGTGTTTTTATTTGGGCTTTTATCGTACTGACACTTATTCAGTCACATGCACGACGAAGCTGTCCGAAAGCCCGTGCCAGTGCACATAAACGCGTGTGTCGCCGGGCGCAACGGGAACGATGCACGTGCCGACCATCCGGATGACGGACTTGTCGTAGCCGTCAAACCTGAGGTCGGTCAACAGCGGGAAGCAGAAGCCGTCTGTGTCGAACGCCATGATCATGATAACTTTGCTCTTGTTGATCGTGTAGGACAGCTGCTCCGCCTTGACGGCTGTCACCTCCGGCACCACGCTGACTTTTCTCGGGGTCACGACGACGTCCGAGTGGGTGAGCGTCGACAGGTCCACCATGGGCGCGTCTGCAAGCGAGAGCGTGACTTTGTGCATTCTGGTGCCCCAGTTGGCCCAGCTGCCGGTCGTGTCCGCGCCGGCGTAGGCGTAGGAAAGATAGACCGGGTCGCCCTTGCCGATATGGCCGTCGGCGCGGCCCGAAATGCCGCAGTTGTGGAGCTTTTTGCAGGTGTTGTCTTTGATGAACCCGCTGCGGCGGAAGGTCAGCCCGTCGAAAGATTCCCAGACGGCGACGTAGCTGTTATCGGTGAACCGTCTTTCGGTGAACACAGCGACAAAGCGGCCGTATTCATCCACATATTTCACGTCGGCGGAATCGCCGCCGTCCTTCGGCGGAATGCATTCGCCGTGATGCACGATCGTCGCCGGCCAGTTTTCGTCCGTGGCATCCGCTGTTGCAACACGCGTCGCAGGACCGTGCTCGTCCCACCAGGTGTAGAAGATATAAAGCGTGTCGCCCATTACGACGAAGCAGGGCTCGGCCGCGCCGAAATAGCCCGGCGTTCCGTCATAGGTAATGATCGGCGCGGGATTCACGCCCCAGCCGTCGCCCGTCCATTTTTCAAAGAACGGACCTTCCGGGTTTTTGCTGCGCGCGACGCAGGTCATATTCGTCGAGTAGGCGATATAGTACCAGCCGCCGAACTTGATGACGCCCGGGTCGCAGGCGCACGGCACGGGATCGTAGTCATAGGTTTCGGCCGTCGGCGTCACAGCGGTCACTTCTTTTGTGCTCTTCTTGAAGTCGGCGGAGTAGCGCTTGTAGTTCACAACGTCAATGTAATCTCCGGGGCCGTTTGAGGCGCTCCAGACGTCAAGGCTGCCGTCGGTGTTGAGGATCATCGTCTGTCCGTAGCGATAACCGGCGTAGCCTTCAAACCCGACGGGCTGGAAGACGTCAAACCCCTCGTCGGGCGCGGTAATCTGCACATATTTCGTCTCGTCTCCCGACGCGACCGGTTCGCTCGGCGGATAATCTCCGCCCGCGATCTTCGGCGCAAAGAGCGACTCGATGCAGAACACAGCTATGAGAATCATTTTCAGTACCTGATACATTGTTTCCATCGTGTTTCCTCCTCGGTTGCGTTTTTTATATGGGTGTTTACCTTACCCCAAAAAGTCGATTCAACCGTTCACTTCCGGCTCGCAATCTGCGGCGTTCATCAAAGTTCAATGTAGTACGGACAGATGTTTTCATAATGTCCGTCCTTCATCCGGAACCCCTTCGGTATGGTGCCCAGCTGCACAAAGCCCAGACGTTCATATAAATGCCGTGCGTGTATGTTGCTTTCGACAACCGCGTTAAACTGCAGAATGGCAAACCCGAGGCGTTTTGCCTGCCTCAGGCAGTCCAGAACCAGCTGTTCACCGATGTGCTTTCCCCGGCAGGCGGAACGCACGGCATAACTGGCGTTGCAAATATGACCGCACCTGCCGACATTGTTGGGGTGCAGAATATAGAGTCCCGCAAGGGCGCCGTCATCCTCCGCCACGCCGCAATAGCTTTGCGAGGCAAAGAAAGCCGCGCCGGTTTCTATGTCGAGCAGTTCCTCCTGCGGAAAAGCGATTCCGTCTGTGACGACCTCGTTCCAGACATCGATCATAGCAGGTAAATCATCATTGCAGTATTCTCTTATTACCATATAGCAGCCTCCGAAAATGCTTTCTTCCATCGTTTGTCCTGCTTTATCACAACTCAAGCCGCATATAGACCAGCTCCTGAAACCCGCTGATGCGCGAGCAAAAGCCCTTGGGGTTGCGCCCGAACTCCTCAAAGCCCAGACTGCTGTACAGCGCCAAAGCCCTTTCGTTGTCGGCGACGGCGGTCAGTTCCAGCTGGCTGTAGCCGGCTTCCTTTGCGCACCGGATGCAGGCGTTCGCGAGCGCTCTGCCGATGCCGAGACCCCAGTACGCCTTTGAAACGCTGATGCCGAATGCGGCGCGGTGCTTCACCTTGTCCTTTCTGCCGACCGCTTCGATCCCGGCGGTTCCCGCGACGGTTCCGTCGACCAGGGCAAGGAGCTGGGCCTCGTTGGGACTCTTCATCTTCTCTTCCAGAAACTGCGCTTCCTGCGCCGGATCAAAGTTGTTTTCGTCGGGATAGGACAGCAGGTAATCCGTTTCCGCATGCGTTTGATTGAAGTTTTCGTAAACAGCGGGGCCGTCCGCCGCTTCCCCGCTGCGGATGAGGGCTTCTTTGCCGCTTTTCAGGATGATTTTCTGATAATACTTCATTGTTGTCCTCCGTTTCCGCTTGCCGGGTTCTATCCGTTTTGTTCTGCCGCCCGGATCGCACCAAGACAGTGGAGTCTGACGACACGGTTCTTGTCGGTTTGTGCAATCTCCTGCAGCTGCGCCGTGAACGGTCTGACGAGCGCCGGTCTGCGTTTGCCGAGCACGCGGAAAAGCTCCGGCGCTTCCATTCTGACTTTGTCATCCGCGTCATGCAGCAGCGCCGCAAAAACGGGCATATGATTCTCATAAATGTCGGGCGTGGTCGCGGCGATATTCTCCGACGCCCAGATGAAACTCAGCCGGACCGCTGCTTCCTTGTCCGCGGCAAAGCGGAACAGCTCCGCCCAATACGGTTCGATCAAAGTGTAGTCGCCCCGGCCGATCCTGCCGAGGGCGTTGACCGCGCGCTCGCGCAAAAGCGGCGCCGGACTGTCGCAGAAGGAGGCAATGGAGGGAACCGCATCCCGCACGGAAGGGGGATCGGCAAGGCCCATCTCGCCGAGCAGCCAGAGCGCCTTCGCCTGTATCTTGACGGAGTCATGGCTCAGCAGAGACGCAACATACAGCGCGTTTTCTTTCCATCTGTCCCTGTCCTTTGTCAGGTTGCCAAGCTCTTTGTAGAGTTCCGGTTCGGTCAATCCGTCATCTCCCTGTACTTCGTTTTGCATGCGCTTTATAGATCATGTCCCGGTCATCCCAAAGAAACGTTCTTGAGATACATCACGTCGCCCGCGGCGGGAGCGTTGAAATAATCAAACCGTATCCGGTGGATCTCGCCGCGCCAATAGGGAGATTGGGAAAGGTTGACTTCCAGCGTATGGTACTGCCCGTCAGCGACAAGACCCTCGATCCAGATCATGGCTTCCGCCGTCGGGTTCACCGTTTCTCCCGCGCAGGCATAGATCTCGCTGTTGTAGGTTTCGGCGCTGTTTTCTTTCGGAATCATGTATTCGATTCGCAGCGTCGGATAGTCCTCTGCCTGCAGATGGAAGCCGGTTACCAGATAGTTGAAGGTGACCATAACGTTCCCGCCGCTGTTTGTGCTGAGCTTCAGCGCCTTTTGCGTTTCATCGTGCGACACCGCGCAGTTGACCGGCGTGTACATCGCCCGGTGCAGGCTGTCGGCAAAATCGATCGTCGTCACTTCCTGCAGCGCGGACGGCAGACGGTAGTCGATACTGTCTTTGCGCAGATCGGCGTTTTCGGCAAACGCTTTGTTTTCGGTGAAGACGCCGCGAATCTCTTCCACGGAGCCGGTCGCCAGCAGATAGCTGAATTCAATCGGGGTATAGGCGGTCATCCGCAGGATGTTCCCCGGAGAGACCTGGCTGGTAGATTCGTCCACGTCGCTTTTGGAGCGTACGGTTTCCTGAAATCTTCCGCCGCCGAGCGAATCGACGTTCGGCACATAAAGCCCGAAGCCGAAATCGTCGTCGCTGCTGTACCAGGCGCACCACGTTTCGGTGTTGTGTTCTTTGAAATAAGCGATCTGTGTGCCGCGCGGCCCCCAAAAGTCCAGATCGGGATACACGGTCAATTCATCGCCGGTCCACGGCTTTTCGCCGTTATAGCAGACGAAGGAATCCAGATAGCTGACCAGATAAACGGCAGGCAGCTCCTGCGATTCATAGGTGTGTTCATACCCCGAAAAATCGACTGCGCGGTTGTCGACGCGGATATGATCATGCGCCAGTGTGTAGGTGTTCTCCGTATAAAACGGCATTCTGGAAGCGTTCTGTGCCCAGTCGCAGGGCTGCGATTTTATGTATAATGTATTTTTCGAGAGAGAATAATCGATCAGCCTGCCGCCGTTGCCGAACTGGTCGCCGCCCTGTACGGGGTTATACTTCCACGCGGTGCCGAAGGCAGTGCCGGGATCGTATATGCCCTCGATATATCCCGTGCCGTAATAGGATTGCTGAATCAGTCTGCCTGTGTCGTGGCGGTTCACAAGATTCGTCAGCCCTTCGACCTGACCGCGCTTGTCCTCCAGATAGCTGATCGTTCCGCCCCAGAGCATTTGAATGCCGAGCTTGAAACGGTCGTTTTCCAGATAGACCGTGTAATCCTCCAGTTGTTTCAGCCTTTCGGTTTTAATCTCTTTCACAGCGAAATCGGCAGTCTTACCGTTGCAGGTCTCTACGTCGAAAGAAACAAGCTTTTTTGCGGTGCCGCCGTAAAGATAGGATTCGATGATCCCGGAAAAAACGCCGTCCTGCGCCGCCTCAAGGAAGAAGGCGTTCGTGACGTTGTTGTCGCCCTCTTTGCCCGTTACGGTCAGCTTCAGCGGTTCGGTCGAGGTATAACGGAGCGTCACACGGTGGAAAGGACGGTTCCCGCCAAAGATCTTCATGGAAAAGCCGCCTGTAATTTAAAATACGTCTTTGTCTTTGCTTTCAAAGCCTTTTGCAACAAAAGACATGGCGCCGGCTTTGACTGCCGCGCTCCCGTCTTCCCGCTTCAGAGAAGCGAAAAAGAAGATGAGACGGTCGAAGGTGTCGACGATCTTTCCCCAAAGGTCTTCCAAAAAGACCAAAGCCGATTCCCGCGTCGTTTCGGCCTGATAGGCGTCCGCAGCCTGAGAGGGGAACGTGAAACAGGCTGTAAACAAGGAAAGGATTAAAACCGCGCAAAGCAGTCTGCGCATTTGCTTTTTCATGCTCAATATCCTCCTTTGAGAATGCCGCTGAAGGGTTGCCGTTCTTATCATCGGACGTAAGCAAAGTCGCTTTTTTCAATCGGCGACATCCACGTCCGGGATGATGAGTAAATCATAATCCGGATACAACCGAGAGATCTCGCCGTAAAGAGATTCGATCGCTTCCTTCCGGTCGACGTCAAAGCTGACGACCACATCGAAGCGAATGGTTTTCTTTTCGATATCGGCGTAAAACCCGTGCATCTGCAGCGCCCAGTCGTGCGACATAACGGTTTTCTGGATCTCGTTGCGCATGTGGGCGGCGGCGTCATCGGAGGTGTTATAGGAATACACGCCGATGCCGGTCAGAATAATGCCGGTCTTACGGTAAACGTCGGTTTGAATCTTGCGGGTGATCCGGTCCACATCGTCCACATTCAGCGTGTCCGGCAGTTCCAGGTGTACCGAGCCGTAATTTTTGTTCGGCCCGTAGTTGAAAATCGTAATGTCATAGGCGCCGAGTACGTTTTCGTCTGCGCAGATGATCTCTTTCAGCTCACGCACCGTCTCGGCGTCCTCGCGCTTGCCGATGATGTCGTTCAACGTTTCGATCATCATCTCAATTCCGGCTTTGATGATGAAGCAGGCGATCACGACACCGACGTATGCCTCAAGCGAGATGCCCCAGATCAGGAAAACGACTGCCGATGCAAGCACCGAAAATGAAAGAATGGCGTCAAACAGCGCGTCGGAGCCGGACGCGGTCAGCGCGCCGGAGTTGACTTTCGCGCCTTGCTTTTTCACATACAGGCCGAGGATCAGCTTGACGACGATTGCGACGGAAATGATGATGAGGGAGATCGTCGTGTAATCGGCCGCTTCCGGGTGGATGATTTTCTTCACCGATTCCACAAGGGAAGTGATGCCGGCGTAAAGCACGAGCGCGGCGACGATCATCGAACTGATGTACTCGATTCTGCCGTAACCGAGCGGATGCTTTTTGTCCGGCTGTTTTGCGCCGAGCTTCGCGCCGATGATCGTGACCACAGAGGACAGCGCGTCGGACAGATTGTTGACCGCGTCAAGGATCACGGCGATCGAGTTTGACACCAGACCCACAAACGCTTTGAACGCGACAAGCAGCAGGTTCGTGACAATGCCGGTAATGCTGACCCTGACGATTGTTTTCTCTCTGTTTGCAGCCAGAACGGCGATGTCATTGTTTTGCTTTTCCATCGTTGGCACACTCCTGTTCCATATTGTTTTTTTCTCAAATCCTGATTTGTGCGTTTCTATTCTGAATCATCCCGACAAACCGGGATTCGCTTATTCCTTCCGGCAAATGTACAAAAGATGGTTGGTGTTGCCCAGCAGCTCCCGCTTTTCGGAAAAAGCCAGATACCAATCGGCCAGCGCTTCAAAATCCGCGTCCGACAAGGAGAAGTCCGGGCGCTGTTCAATGGGCTCCAACAGGCCGTCCACGCCCGTTGTGGTGATCCATGCGACCGGCTTCTTTTGAAACAGCGCTTCAAACTCCGTGACGTCGTAGCCGGTGAAGAGCTGCTCTTTGAAATGCCTGACCCGATAGTCTTTCGTGAAGTTCAACGCCTGTCCGTCTGCCCAGCCGCCGTAGAAATAGTTGGCGTACATGATGGCAAACACGGAGATGAAAGCGAACAGCAGGACGCCGCCGGGTTTCGTGACCCGGATCGCTTCGTCGATGGCGCGGTGCACTTCGTTCTCTTCATACAGATGATACATCGGGCCGAAGCACAGCGTGACGTCAAACGTGTTGTCCGCAAACCGGCTGAGATCCGTTGCGTCCCCCCGGAACGACTGCAGGTTCTCCAGCCCTTTGCCGTTTTCCCGGAGAACGGCGAGGTTGCTTTCGACCAGTTCAATCGCCGTCACATCCATGCCTTCTTTGGCGAGGGCAATGGAGTACCGCCCGGTTCCGGCGCCGACCTCAAGAACCTTCGACTGTCCGGTCGCGTAACGGTGGATGTAGGCCATTGTCGTGCGGTATTCCAGCTGACCGTGCCGCGACCGCGTCGTGCGGTCGTCTTCGTCATACTGGCCGTAAAAGCCGCGCAGGATTTCTTCTCTGGTGCTCATGTCCGTTTCCTCGTTCTTTACTGCTTTCTTAGTTCGATCTCTTCTCCGTCGGCAACGATCAGGCGGCCGGGGGCGTCGAACTGTTCGGCGCGGGCGCGGTCAAAGAGCTTGCCCGGCGCCATGTGATAGGGGATATTGCGCTTCGCGCCGACGAGCATGGCGCAGCGCGCCGCCTCGGCAAGATCCATGTTGTACACGCCGTCGCAGCAGAAGAGGGCGTAGTCGATACCCTTTTCCGCGAGCGTTGCCATCTGCTTCGTTTCGCTCGTGTCGCCCGCGGCGTAAACCGAGACGCCGCCCGGCAGCGTGAGAACATAGCCCACGCATTCTTTCACGTTATGGTTGCGGTTGCAGCCCGCCTCCACGGCTTCGACTGTCACAAAGCCGAGGTCGAAGACGTTGTGTCTGCCGCCCGCGAGCGCTTCCTTCCACGTGATGACGCGGCAGCCGGGATTGCGGCGCTTGATCTTGTCGGTGTCCGTGTGGTCAAAGTGCCCGTGCGTGATCAAAATCAGATCCGCGGCCGGTTCATAGCCGCCGCCGGCATAGGGGTCAATATAGATCACCTTTCCTTCGGCGGTCGTGATTCGCAGGCTGCCGTGCCCCTGATACAGGAGCTTATCTGTCGCAGTATTCATAACATTTCCTCCGTTTATGTGTAATCAGTTGGTCGCTTCAAAATGCAGCTGTGTTTCCGCGGCGGCCTTGACCGTGAACACGAGAAAGCCGTCGGCGGCTTCCGCAAACGCGATGCCGTCAGTTTCCGCAAACTGGTTGTTTTGGTAGATCACCTGACCGTCCAGCTTCACGGTCTGTCCGTCGGTGTACGGCACATAGATGAGCGCCGTGGTGCTGCTCGGCACGACCGCGTCGAGTGTAAACGAATCGTTGGTTTTGCGCGCGGTGACGCGAATATAGCCCTTGACGGACGGGACGACACAGTTGACGGTGTCTGGCTCGGTCAGCTGCGGCTTGATGAGAAACGTCTCATCGCCCGCCTCTGTCGGCCGGACGCCTGCGAAGTACTTGCTCATGATGACCAGCGGCCCGCCCGACCACGCATGATTGCGCGTGCCGGTGAGCTTCGACCACTTTTCCCAAAGGGTGGTGTCGTCCGCTTCGATCATCTTTTTGTACCGCTGCAGCATTCTGGTCTTTGCCGCGTCGTACCGCTCCATCTGACAGAGCGCTTCCAGCACATAGAACTCCATATAGGGGCTCGCGTTCTTTGTCTTTGTCAGCACAGACGTGATGACGTCGTACTGCGCTTCCTCCGCCAAGCCCGAAAGGACGGCCAGCGCGTTTGCCCGGTCGTCGGGGTGGCGGACGTCGGCGCTGCAGTAGCCCTTGTCCGTCCAGAGCGAAGCGTAGCCGGTCTTGATCTCGGCCATTCTTGCTGCGATGTCATCGCTGCTTTTGCCGAGGACTGCCGCCATGTTTTGGATCGAGGAAAGCGCATAGTAGTACCACGCGTTTTCAATCGCGGTTTTATCCGCTTTCCTGCCCCAGTCCATCCAGTCCCACGAGCCGGTGCGGTGCTCGACCAGATGATCGCCTCCGATTGTCCAGAGGTTCACATAGTTGACCGACGCGTCGTAGACCTGCGCCAGAAAGTCGCGGTCGCCCGTGTAAAGGTAGTACGTCCAGAAGCCGCAGATGCCCGCCAGCTGCTGCACGGGAAGCTCAAAGAACCGTCCGCCGATCGGCACGACGGTCTGCAATATGTTCGTCTCGGGGTCGATGTGCCCGAGCATGGAAGCGACGCCTTTCTGATACAGCAGATACGCGTTCGCGTCGAGCGCGTACATCGACATCGCCATTTCGTTCGTCACGTCGCCCCACCACTGCGCCCGCTCTCTGTCCGGGCAGTCCATGAAGTTGTCGCGCATCGTGACGTACAGGGTGCGCAGCGACTTTTGCCAAAGCGTGTTCAGCCGGTCGTTTTCGCTTTCGAACGAGCCGGAAAACGCCGTGTCATAGCCGGTCTCCCGGTATTTGAGCGCAAGGATCTTGACCCCCGCCGGGATCACATAGGTGATGTGCTGCCCGTTGAACCAGCCGAGCGCCTCGAATTCCTGTTCGCCGTCTTTCGTGATATAGAGATCGCTGACCGCGCCGATCCAGGTGTTCTCTGTGACGATCCGGATCTTTTTACCCGCCTTCGCCTCGATTTTGAGATACGGCGTGCACTGCGCGTTATACGGAAGATCCAGCGTGAGGATGCGTTTGATCTTCGTTTTGCGGCCGGTGTATTTGTCCGAATTCTCGTAGTTTTTCAGCCCGTAATCTTTGAGCAGGGGAATGCCGCGCGGATAAAGCTGTCCCCAAGGGGCGCAGCCGCCCGTTCCGTTTTCTGTTGCGGTTTCCCAGGCGCTGTCGTCGAAATCCGGGGCGATCCAGTCGCCGGGTTCCTGCCGCGCGTCGTAGTAGATGCCGGATTCGGGCAGGCGGTAGTTGGGGTTCACCGCTTTGCTGTCGTTTCGGTACGCCGTGTTGCGGCACACCTTCCAGTTCTTGTCGGAAAGAATGGCGCCCGCTTCAAAAAGGAAGCCCGCCTTGCCGCTGTCCGTGCTGGAAAAGCTCACGTCCTTGCCCCAATACCAGACCAGCGCGGCAATGACGTTTTTGCCGGGCTTCAGGTAGGCGCCGATCTCAACAGTATCATAGTAGCTGTCGTCCGCCGTCGGGCCGCGCTTGACGCCGCCTTCGAAGACCACAGGCTCCCCGTTGATATACAGCCAGTATCTGGAATCGGCAAAGAGGTACGCCGTCAGCGCTTCGGGCGCTTCAGTAAGCTCGACCGTCTTGCGAAAGCACATCCACACGTTCTCTTCGTTCCCGTCGGAGCCATCCCAGATCACCTTCGCCGTCCAGTCGGTTTTCGGCGCCGTGTCGAGCTGCGTGTAGGGCGCGGGCGTTTCGGGCACGGTGTATTCATTTTGGAAGCCGGGCTGCTTGCCGCCGAACCACGCGGAAACGAACGCAAGCGCCGCCATTAAAAAAGAGATGACTTTATTCATGCAGCTTCACCTCGTTGCCGGGATTTGTCCTTTATTTTGCTGTGTCTTCGGCCGCGGGCAGCAGTTCCGCTTTGCAGGGGGCGTCGAGACAAAAGCGGTAGGTCTTTGTGTAGTCCATCCCGGCGCAAAGGATCATGCTGCGGTCCGCGAGATTGAACACGTTGCTCCACAGCGTATAGACCATGTGCGGCATCCATTCGTGATGATAGCTCACCTTGTTTTCGGAAAGCACCTGCATCGCTTCGGCTTCGGTCATGATACCGCCCGTATTTGCAAGCGCGCAGGAGATATTGTTGTAGCGGTCGCGCCCCATCTCGCGCTTATTGTCGCCGCCGGGGGTCAAAAAGAAGTTCGTCAGAGCCTGCGCCGCGCCGTCAGACGTCTGCTCAATGACGTACATCTCGTTGTTGACATATTCAATGAGCACGCTTTTGCCGGAGGCGTCGGCGATATGATAGTGATAGTTCACGCCGAGCAGATCGCGCATATCGTATCGGCGCAAAAGCGCGACCGCTTCGTTGACCGTGGCGCATTTGTCAAGGATGGCGCGGATGGCGACCATGGTCATGATCGGCGTTTTGCCTGTCTGCTGCTTCGTCGGCTTCGCTTTGATCTCCAGCACGGCGCAGGCGAGTCCCTTTTCGTTGACGCCGTCCATGGAGGCGTAGGGCGCCGCCATCACGCGCTTCGGCGTCTTCCGCTTTTCAAGCAGGATATGCTTGATCCCGTAGGCGAAGAATGTGTTGTCCGCGACCGCCATGCTGCGGTAGCCGTTTTCGGGATGCGTCCAGACCACGGTGCAGGGCGCGTCTTTGAAGTCGAAATTGCGGGCGAGGATCGGGTCGCCGTCCGGCGTTTTCGCGTTGAAGGTGGAGCAGGCAAAGCCGCCGTGCGTCGGGTCGGGGAAAAGATGCGGGAACCGGATCTCTTTTTGCAAAAACGAGACCGCGCCCAAAAGCGAGGTTTTACCCGCCGCCAGAAGGGCGTCCAGCCCGTAGGAGCTGCAGTATTCCATCATCCATAAGGTTCTGTCCACTCTTGTCAGGGAATCCAGGGTCTTTTTCTGAAGGGCTTCGTATGTCGCGTCTTTCATGTTTTTTTCTCCCTGTTTTGTTTTGTACTCAATAGAACAGCTTCGCGTAGGCGTCAAAGTACTTGCTGATGCCCGCGTTTTTCTTGATACATGCCGCGTTGATGTTGCGGTCTTTGTCGATATAGATCGTCTTTTCTTCGTAGTTGTCTTCGCCGTTGCGGTTTCTGCCGACGCCCCACGCGTGATAGATCACGTTGTCCTTCACGGTGTAGCCCGCGGTCTGTTCGTCCATATAGATCCCGCTGGTCGCGTAGTCCGCCCATTCGGGCAGGTGGATGTCATGGATATAGTTGCCGCTGATTTCGGAGTCGGGCTGCACGGACAGCGTGTAGATCGCGCCCGCGTCGCAGAGCACCTGACTGGTGTCATGAATCTCGTTGTTGAGAATGCGGTTGCCGCGCATGCAGTTCTCTTTGTCCGACCAGCCGAAGCCGACCGAGATGCCCGTGTAGGGCGCGTTGCAGACTTCGTTGTTCGCGATCAGGATCTCTCTCGGATAGCCTGCGCCGATGGCGACCGCGCCCTGATAGTCCGTGCCGATATCGGTCACAAGGTTGTTCACGATCCAGTCGCCCTCGCAGACGTTTTCGTCCGTTTCGGGGTTGTATACCTCGTGCATGTCGGTGTTTTCGTCCACACAGAAGTTGCCCACGGTGATGCCGTTGCCCGCGATGTTGCGGATCACACAGTCGCGGATCAACGAATGCTTTGTGCCGCGCAGTAGGTCAAGGCCCGTCGCGCCGGCGTTTTCGATCACGCAGTTCTGCATCGTGAAGTTCTCCGTGCCTGCGGCAAAGACCGCGGCGGGCGGGCGGCGCACGCCGACGTCGTTCGTCGCGAAGATGCAGTAGTTCGCGAACATGCCGGCCTGCACGTCGACAAGACCCTGCTCGCTCGGCAGTGTCCAGTTGCTGTAGGCGAAGGTGAGCCCTTCAAAGGAGAGGTTCGCAATCTGTTTGCCGTTCGCCGGTTCGATCCGCACAAGGGTTTCCAGCCGCGGGATTACGACCTCCGCCTTGGAGATATCTTCACCCGCGGGGACTTTCAGATAGACCTTCCCCGCGATCTCATCGTAATACCACTCGTTGTCTTCGTCGATCAGTTCATAGGCGTTCTCGATATAGTAGACGAACTGCTGATCGTCGTTGCGGAAATAGCCGTCGAGGTTCGGGTGCATCCGGTTGAAGACCAGTTTGCTCTCTTCGTCCTGCACCCGGACGGTCACGATGCCGTCTTTTTCTCTTGCCGTTTTCACGCGCAGCACGTTCTTGACCCAGGCGGTCAGGATATGGAGTTCCACCTTCTGGAGATTCTCAAATCCCGGGAACTCCTCGGCGTTCAGATAGACTTCGCCGTAGTCCGCCTGTTCCAGCGTCTCTTCGCTCCAGTTGTTGTACCATTCCGGAATCATGGTGCCGTCCGCGCGGAACCTCGACGCCCCGGCGATGCGGGTCGAGCCGTCGATTGCGGTGCGGGCGCGGGTCATCTTTTTGTCGCCCACATAGAGCTGGCGGAAATTGGCGCCCGCGGGCACTGCCGCGCAGTAGATGTTCTTTTCGCTGTCGAAGAGCGTGAACCCCGGAAGGACTTCGCCGCCGCTGAGCACGGCGTTTCCGTCCGCGACGTACCGGATTTTGTAGCCGTTCGTCGCGCCGTCGTTTTCGTTGAACGCGAGCGTATCCTGCAGGGTATAGATCCCCGCCGCGATATGTACGACGATGTCGCCGGTCATGCTGCCGTTGATTTTTCTGACTTCGTCGCGCGCCTTTTGGAGCGAAGCGAACGGGCTGTCTTTTGCTCCGGTGTTGCTGTCGCTCCCGTAAACGCTCACATAGAACTCCGCCATCGGCTTTTGGGGCCTTGCAACAAAGCCGGTTACGGATAACACGAATGAGAGAAGCGCCGCAAGAATCTTTCTGAATAAGTAGACCATAGATGCAACCTCGCTTTATCTGAAAATCGCGCAGCCTCGGGCTGCAGGGCTATTCTTTCGGGGATCGTTCCGGTTTGCCGATGGAATCAGGCTTTTTTCCAAGGCTTCTTTCCGTCCAGCCAGCCCTTTTCCTGCCAGTAGGCTTTTTCTTCCGGACCTGCGCCCCAGTTCTTCTTCTGCATGCCCGCCATCATCCGGAACAGGAACCGTGTTTTGATACCGATGTTTGGCTTCGTCTCGGTCGAAAGCTTCCTGCCGAGCGCTTTCATATCTTTGAGAAGGATCGCCTTCTTCTTTTCCGGCATGGTCGCCCAGTTGGTCGCGTTGACCGCAAGACCGTATTGATAGACCTTCGGGACGCCCCAGTAGAGCAGCATGTTCGCGATCGGTTTTGTCGCTTTTTTCGCGCCTGCGCCGGCGGTGGTCGCAATGACAACGGCGCGCTTCGTAAACATCTCTTCACAGGGCTTGTGGCTCATCCAGTTCGTAAAGAACAGGTCGATGAACGCCTTCATGGGCGCGGAGGGCAGCATGCAGTAGTTCGGCGTCGTCAAAATCAGCAGATCCGCTTCCCGAAGGGCGCGGTCGACCTTTTCCTTGTCTTCCCAGAAGGGACATTGTTCGCGGGCCTTCACGCAGGCGTAGCATCCCAGACAGAAGTGCTTGAGGTCGCGCGGCAAAAAGAACTCGGTGACTTCATGCTCTACCCCGATGTTCTTCAGCAGCTCGTCCGCCGCGTGCCAGGTCGAGCCCTTGTGGTTTTGGCCGTGGATCATTGTGATCTTCATGCTTCTTCCTCCGCCGCGTCGGGATTCGATGCGGGCATCCGCTTTTCAAACCGGAACATGCCGTCCGGGAACTGCTCGTCCGTCTCTCGTCCCATATCCGGATCGTTCGGATCGGGATGGTGGCTGTTGAAAAACTCCACGATATGGAAGCCGCAGCGGTTGACGTAGAAGTGGATATTCCGCTGTTCAAAATACGGCGTGACGGTCTCCCAGACCGTTACCTCCGGGTGCAGCCGTTCCACCGCGCACCAGGCCGCGTAGCCGATGCCCTTGCTGTGCGCCTTTGGAGAAACGAACAGCAGATCGAGGTCGCCGTGTGTGCCGTCCACGCGGATGACCACGCCGCCGACGGGCTGACCGTTTTGCATGATCCGGTATGCCTCTCCAACGTCGATGGCGTGTGCAATCGTCTTTCGCGAAATGATCTCGCCGTCTTCTTCAAAGTGATCGTCGCGGCGGCCGAACTCTTCCAGCGCGCCGTAGTTGAACGCTTCCTGATTGTCAAGGATGAACTGCTCCCGGTCGTCGGGGGTCAATGCCGTGAGAATGATATCGTTCAAAACTGCTACCTCTTTTTTACGATAAAGTATACTACGATAACTATACACCAAAACAGAGAAAAACACAAGAAAAAGTATAATGTTTAAATATAATACAAAGAGGTTTACAAACGCGTCCGAAATTGGTATGATAACAGTAATGAACACAAGGGAGGCACCGTCATGCAGCAGATTCTTCAAAAGATCACGGCAGTCTTTCTTTCCCTGGCCGGCATCATCGGCCTTTCCACAACGCCGCGCCCGGCGGTCGACGCCCCGGACCCCGTCGAGATTCCGACGCCGGACTACGCGGTCATGGCCGCCGCGGAGGCAGACTGGCTGTGGAGCCAGCAGCTGCCCAACGGCGCCATCGCGTTCTATTACCACGCGAACGGCGAAGTGACCGTCAACCCGTATTTTTCGACCTATGCCGCCATCGCGCTGACGGCCTATGACGGCTCCCCCGAAGCAGGCGAGAAGATCAAGCGCTTCATCGACTGGTACTTCGCCCACATGAACACCGTCAAGGACGACATCATCCCCGGCTCGATCTACGATTACAAGATCGCGATGCAAAACGGCGAGATCGTCTCGGAGGAGTCCACCGGAAAATACGACTCCACCGACTCCTACGCCGCGTTCTTCCTGCGCCTTTTGTGGGACTACGCCGAACGGTACGATGACGTTGCGCTGTTACGGGAACACGCCGCCCAGATCAGGACGCTGCTCGGTGTCCTGTTCGCGACGCGCGTACACGGCTACACCTTTGCCAAGCCTACCGACCCGCGGATATTCCTGATGGATAACTGCGAAGTCTACACGGGTTTTTGCGCGGCGGAAAAGATCGGCAACGCCATCGGCGACAGCACGCTGCAGAAGCGGGCGACAAAGGCCGCGAACGTCTACCGCACGCGCTTTCTGAAAGACTGGTACCGCGGCGGGCGGTTCACCTATCAGATGCTGCCGCTGCCGGTGTACGGCTATCTGGATTTCGACCCGTTTTTCTCGTGGGACAACTTCTATCCGGACGTGGCCGCGCAGATGTACCCGGTGCTCTGGGACGTCATCTCGCCCGAAAGCCCCGAAGCGAAGCTGGTCTATGAGAACCTTTGCAATAGCTGGAGCTGGGAGACACTGGAGTATATTCGCAGCGGCGTGGAGGTCTACTACTGGGGCGCGTTTGCGCTGGCAGGCGCCAAGATGGGCGACGTCGAACGCGTCAACTCCTATCTCTACTACTATCAGCAGCGCATCTCGCCCGACCGCGCCTATCCGCTCTATTGCTTCGACGCGGCGATGGTGCTGATGACACTGCTCACCATGATGAACGCCGCGTAACAAAAGGGGAGGTGAGCGCCATGCAAGAGACACAACAGAATCACGGTGTGATTCGCCGCGCGCTGCGCTTCACCGGCTCCGTGCAGGGCGTCGGCTTCCGCTGGCGCGCGATCCATGCCGCGAACGCCGTCGGCGCGACCGGCTGGGTGCGCAACGATTACGACGGCGCCGTGTCGATGGAGATCCAAGGCACTGAGGAACAGATCGATCAGGTGATCCTCGCCATTGAACGCGGTACGTATGTGATCATCGAAAACCTTTCTGCAAAGACGATCCCGGTCATAGAAGGGGAGCGCTCCTTTGTGGCGCGGGATTAGAACGACAGGATCAGAGGAACGGAGGACAACATGAAAAACGTACAGTTCACGGGACAACAGGTTCTTTTTTCAAGAGCGAACGAACTGGTCAGAGTAACGCCGTGTCATAAAAACGCGATCCGCTTTGAGGCGTTCCCGGACTGCAGGGTCTTTGACGAAAACTATACCCTGCTGCCGCAGCAGGCGGACTGCTCGTTCGAAGCGCGCGATTACTGCGTGTTTTTGACGGTCGGCAGGGTCAAACTGCAGCTTGAGCAGAACGGCAAGATCACCGTGTATAAAGACGGCGCGGTCATTTTGGAGGAACAGCCCGACCTTGCGTTCCATGACGGCTACCGGCGGTATCGGCGCAAGGACGGTTCGTGGTCGGCCATGCTCACGTTCCGCGCGAATGAGGGCGAACACTTCTACGGCCTCGGTCACGACGCCTGCGGCAGGTTCGACCTGAAGGGCTGCGCGTTTGACCTGCGTCACGTGAACGCGAAAACGGCGATCCCCTTTGTATATTCCTCACTCGGCTACGGCTTTTTGTGGAACAATCCGGCAGTCGGCAGCGTTGAACTTGCCGAAAACCGCACGCGCTGGAGCGTCGGCGCCACGCGTAAGATCGACTTCGTCGTGATTGCCGGCAATCCGCAGGAGGTTTGTGAAGCGTTGGCGGATCTGACCGGGCACGCGCCGGTCATGCCGCATTGGGCAACCGGCTTCTGGCAGTCCCGCCTGCGCTATGAAACGCAGGAGGATCTGCTCGCCGTCGCGCGGCGGTACAAGGAAGAAAAGATCCCGCTCGCCGCCATCATCTGCGACTACTTCCACTGGACAGAGCAGGGAGATTACAGGTTCGATCCGCAGTACTGGCCGGACGTGGACGCCATGACAAAAGAACTGCACGACATGGGGACGAAGCTGATCGTCTCCGTCTGGCCGACGATCAACGGCAATTCCGAAAACGATTGGCCGATGCGCGAGCGCAACCTGCTGATCCGCACGACCAAAGGTATGAACGACGTGTTCAGCTTCTACGGACCGCAATCGGAGATCGACGTGACGAATCCGGAAACGAGAGCATTTGTGTTCTCGAAACTGAAAGAAAACTATCTCGACCACGGCGTCGACGGCCTTTGGTTCGACGAAGCGGAGCCGGAGATCCACCCGGAGCATTTCGACAACCTGCTGTTTCACATCGGTCGCGGCGACGAAGTCGGACTGCTGTATCCCTATTACTACGCGCAGATGGCGTTTGACGGCTTTGCGCAGATGGGCAAAGAAGTGCCGGTCACCCTGATCCGCGCCGCTTACCTCGGCGCGCAGAAGTTCGGCGCGCTGGTGTGGAGCGGCGATATTCCCTCCACATTTGAAAGCCTGTCGCAGCAGGTGAAAGCCGGGCTGAACATGGCGATGTGCGGGATTCCCTGGTGGAACACGGATATCGGCGGCTTTTGGGGCGGAGATACCGAAAGCGAGGACTTCCGCGAACTGATCGTGCGCTGGTTCCAGTTCGGCGTATTTTCTCCGGTGATGCGTCTCCACGGCAACCGCAACCGCCACGGCGAAAAGCAGCGCGACGTCAAAGAGCCGACCGGCGACCCGAACGAGATCTGGAGCTTCGGCGAACGGAACTTCCGGATTCTGAAAGATCTTGTGTTGCTGCGCGAACGTCTGCGGCCGTACATCGAAGCGCAGATGAAAACCGCGGCGGAAAAGGGCTGGCCGGTCATGCGCCCGATGTTCTTCGCGTACCCGGAGGACGAAACCTGCTACACCCTCGGCGCGCAATACATGTTCGGCGACGATATCCTGTTCGCGCCGATTGTCGAAAAGGGACAAATCGAAAAGCGGGTGTACCTTCCGCATGGCAAGTGGGTACTGACAAAGGACAGGAACACATATGACGCCGGCTGGCACACGATCCGCGCGCAAATCGACGAATTCGTCGCATTCGTGAAGGAGGGTGCAGCGGTGCTTTCCTGCCTCGAATCGAAGGATGAGGAAGAAAGCTTATGACGATCAGAAAAGCAAGGCCGTCAGACATTGACGCAATCGAAAAGATCTATGACGAGATCCACACGGCGGAGGAGACCGGAAAGGCGACCGTCGGCTGGATCAGAGGAGTCTATCCGACGCGCAAAACGGCAGAGGACGCCGTCCGCCGCGGCGATATGTATGTGCTGGAGGACGGAAAAATCATCGGCACGGGCATCATCAACCGGATGCAGGTGGACGGCTATTTCGGCGCGCCGTGGAAGCACGAGACGGACGATGTCTGCGTGCTCCACACGCTGATTATCTCGCCGCGGGCAGCCGGCAAAGGCTACGGCAAAGCGTTTGTGGCGTTCTATGAGCGCTGGGCGCTGGAACACGGCCTATGTGAACTCCGGCTGGACACGAACGCAAAAAACACCACCGCAAGGGCGATGTATCGGAAACTGGGCTATGCGGAGATCGCTGTCGTCCCGACCGTGTTCAACGGGATCCCCGGGGTCGATCTGGTACTGCTGGAGAAGAACCTGAGCTGACGGAAAGAAAGAAACAACCACGACCTTTTCGGGCCGCGGTTGTTTTTTCGTTCTTTGTTATGCGATCTTATCCTTCAAAAAGCTGTCCACCGTTTTCCAGTACAGCGCCGGATCGACATAGACCGACTGCGCGTGATCCGCGCCCTCAATGGCCTGCTTTGCCTTCGGCGCGCTGCAGGCGTCATACAGCCGGTCCATCATGGAAAACGGGACAAAGTTATCGGCCGTGCCGTGCAAAAATACCGTGGGGGTCACGCTTCGCCTGACAGCGTCGATCGGCACGTTCTTGCGGATGTCGAAGTTGCCGCGCAGCATGGACGTCGCGTTCACGGCGTACAGCAGCGGAAACGCCGGGAGCTTCGCGTAAAGCTTGATCACGTTCGCGTACTGCTCCCAGCAGCTTGTGAAGCCGCAGTCGCAGACGGCCGCCTTCACCTGCGGCGGCAGCGTTTCTCCGGTGGCAAGCATGACGGTCACGGCGCCCATGGAATACCCGTGCAGCAGGATCTCGGCGTCCGGATCCTCCTTCACAACGTAGTCGATCCACGCGAGCAGGATATCCTTGTCGTGGTAGCCCATCGTGCAGTATCTTGTTTCGTCGTTGCCCCAGCCGCGCAGAGACGGGCAGATGCAGTTGTAGCCCAGCGGGCGGTAATGCTCCGCGAACACGCCGACAGACGCCGGGGTGGAATTGTAGCCGTGGCAGAGGATCGCCCATTTGTGCGACGCCTTCTCCGCGGGGATGATATACGCGTGGATACGGCCGGTTGTTTCGGTGGTGATCACCTGATCGTCGCCCTTGTGCCGGTCGAACCAGCCGGGCTCGTTCGAATCGGCGCCGTCCCCGGACTGCGCCTCCTGCGTCACGTCTTCGCGGTCATCCAGCAGATTGACGAAAAAGCCGTTCAGTTTTGTGTTCAGCGCGCATTCATACACCAGCGCGCCCGCGCCCATGACGGCGGCCGCAGCGCCGACGCCGGCTTTGAGGATTGTTTTGACAGCGGACATCGTTTTCATCTCTCCCATCATTGTTTCTCTTCGATTTTTCCTGCTTTTTTCAGCGCTTCATAGGTTTCGTCAAGCCACTCGTTGTAATAGTCGTAAGACGCTTTTGTCCACCAGTCCAGCAGCTTGTTCAGCGACGTTGCGTCATCTTCGGTATCCGTGCATTTATACTGCTCCGGATCGCGGTTGACGGTGACAAGATGCCTGTTGTCGGGCTTGAACTCCACCTTGTATATACAAAGTCCTGTCCAGCTCCGGTGGGCATAGAGCGTGTCGCCTTCCATGTACCAGAACCACTTGTCTTCCATCTCCTGCGGGATGTTTCCCCTTCGCAGCGCCTCCATCTGCTGCGGAGAAAACGCCCGCTCCAAAACAAACGTGGCATGCTGCGTCGGCATCGGTTCCGTCTTCCAGTCGCCGCGTTCCGCAATCTTATACCGGGAGGCTTTGTACCCGCGGAGTTCCTCTTTGCCGACGACGATAATCTCATCGTTCAGCACGGCAAAGATGATGTCGAGGAAAACATCTTGATGCTTATCCAGAAAATCGGCGCAGGCTTTCATTGCCTGTTTCCAGGCGGCGTCGACCGGATAGCCGAAGATGCCCGAAGAAATCAGCGGAAACCCGATGGATCTGCAGCGATGCGCGGCCGCGAGTTCCAGTGATTTGTAATAGGCGCCGTAGAGCTGTTCCGGCTCCCCGCGGTTCCCGCCGCTCCATCGCGGCCCGACCGCGTGAATGATATACGTTGCCTTCAAATCGAAGCCGGGCGTGATCACGGCAAATCCGGTATCGCAATGCCCGATTTTGTTGCAGGCGTCCTGCAGCCTGTCGTATCCGGCCGCCCGGAAAATCGCGCCGCAAACGCCGCCGCCGGCCTGCAGGCCGCTGTTCGCCGCGTTGACGATCGCGTCGGTGTCCAGATCGACAATGCTGATCTTTTTAATTTGAATCGTTCTCATACTGCTTCACCCACAATCCTTATTTTCCGCCGAGGATGATATCCAGCATCGCGGCCTCGTCGACCCAGGACGGGTCATATTTTTCTGAGCCCATCGACGCGCCGCAGTTCGGGCAGGTCGGCTTCGGCTTTTCCACCGTGGCGCCGCAGGCGGAGCATTCATACTCGTCCGCGGAAAACAGGTGCGTGTGCCGGATCCACTGTGCGTTATGCTTCCACATCTTGCATCTCCATCTTTTCCGTCATATCGTGCAGACTCTTGTCATACTGCTCCTGTGTAATCGTGCCGTGTTCCAGAAACGTATCAAGCAGCCGCTTCTGCTTCAGGTACAGCGCTTTCTTCTTTTCCTCCGGCGAGAGGGTCTCCCAGTCCTTCTGTTCCATGCACATTGTCCTGCCTTTCGTTATCGTGTTACTCCGCCGCGACGTAGCCGAGCTCGGTATAGATCATGCCGTTCTTTCCCTGCGTCGACAGCATCAGCGACAGGCCGCTTACGGCCATCTTCGTCGGCTTCAGCTGCTTCGGCACGCTGACCCACGGGCCGAGCCGGTCCGCGTGGCGCAGAAACGTTATGTGCGGCCGGAACCGCTTTTTATCGAAGGGGATGTTTGCTTCTGCCAATGCGTGGCGCAGGCTGCGCGCGAGGGCGTCGAGCGGCTTGCTCTCGGCAAGATCCGCCCACCAGAGGTCGTCGAAGCAGCCGACGTGATCCAGCGTGACGCTGAACGGCGCAAACCGCACCCGCTCCATCGCCGCCAGCACGGCGTCGGGGTCGTTATACTCGCCGATAAACGCCAGCGTGATGTGCAGGTTTTCCTCCGGCGTGTAATTCCCGCGCACGTTCTGCCGCCGGAACGTGCGCTGCACGTCCGTGACGGCTCGTGTTGCTTCATCTTCCAACGGGATCGCGATAAAGAGTCTCATAGGCTAACCGTCTTTCTTAAATCAAAAGTTTGGCAAGTCCACAGTTGACGTCTTGAATCCAATCGAGGTATTCCGAAACAATGTAGTTTGAATAAACAGTAGCCTGCCGTTCTTTCCCAATCTCTGTCAATTGCAAACCATTTATCCATTGGAAGTAATGGGTCAACTCGTGAGCTATCGTACGCAATATAGATAACAACGCTTTTCTGCTTCCGATCTTTTGGCATAATTCCCCATAATCCCCAACGGCAATCTGAATATATGGCTCATCGGTAAAACTGGTCGGTTCAAAATAAGTTCCATAAGCAGTGCTTCCGTCTATGCATCTTAAACGCTTTGTGTTTCTAAAATAAACAGGAACTCTTATCGGAAAGTTGTATTCTTTTCTCATCCAAACAGCAAAATGTTTGCATACCAATCGCAATTCAGGATCGACATCTTTGTCAAAGACCAATCGAACGCCGGTTCGATAGCTTGTGCTTTCATAATTCAGAACATCTCTCCAGTTTTCAATTGTCCAGATATGCATCGGCTTCACTCGCTTTCTTTCGTCCGCCTTGGATTCCGTTCCGGCGTTTGCTTTCCGGTCCGGGTTCACTATATCACATTTGGATTGGTTTCGCAATCCTTTTATAGTCGTTCCACTTCTTCGCGGCCCGGAATAGACGGCGAAGCGCCCCTCCTTGTCACGCAGATCGCCGCCGCTTTTGCGGCGGTTTCAAGCGCCTCCTTCGTCGGTTTCCCCGCAGCAATGCTCTGCAGGAAGTAACCCGCGAACGTATCGCCGGCCGCAGTGGTGTCGACGGCTTTGACCGGGAACGCGTTTTGGAAGATGCGCTCCTGTTGATGGACATACAGTGCGCCGGCGCTGCCCAGCGTCAGTACAAAGCGAACGGCCGGGTAAGCCTCGCGCAGCCGGTCGGCCAGTTCGTCCGCGGTCAGGTTGTCGTCACGTTCGATCGCGGCGAGCGCCTTTGCCTCGGTCTCGTTCAGCAGGATGTAGTCCGCTTTTTCAAGAGGATAGGTGCGAACGTCCGCGTGCATCGGGGCGGGCGTGAACGCGACGATCATGCCTTTTTCCTTTGCGCGTTCGATCAGATAGGGAATCTCATTGATTTCGTTCTGCAGCACAAGGACGTCGCCGCGCGAAAAGCCTTCCAGCGCAGCGTCGATCTGTTCTCTTGTGATGCGCTTGTTCGCACCGCCGTAAAGCAGAATGCAGTTCTCGCCGTCCGCCGTGTTCTGAATGATCGCGTGGCCGGTTTTTTCCTGCGCCAGAACCGTTACAAGCGCCGTGTTCACGTTGGCCTTTTGCAGCTCTTCCAGCAGGAATGCGCCGTCGGGGCCGATGCTCCCGGCGTGGTACACTGCTCCGCCCGCTTTTGCCAGCGCGACCGACTGGTTCAGTCCCTTGCCGCCGCAGAAGGTCTGCACCTCGCTTGCCGCAAGGGTCTCCCCGGCGCCGACGAAGTGCGCGACGCGGTAGGTGTAATCAATGTTCAGCGAGCCGAAGCTTAAAAACTTATGCATCTTGCGCCTCCGACGGTTCGTCCGTCATCAGGATTTCATCGATCCGGTGTTTGTAAAAGCTGTCTTCTTTTTCTTTGACAAGGTAGGCATGCGTCCCGCCGTCGCAGACTTCAAAGCGGTTCGCGCCGGTGCGGGGGCTGACGGTCGCCTTGCCGCGGACTTTTCGGTAGCCCGCCGTTTCTGCGTCGCCGATCACGGCGTAAAGCGCCGTCATCGGGTCCCACGAGGGACGGCCGCGCCGGCTGAGGTGCGCCGTGTACGCGACGCCGGTCAGCCCGGGCACCTCCCTGCCGCCGGTGACGACGTCCTTTCCGACTTCGTAGCCGAGAAACGTCACGGGCACCGGGCAGTGTTCGCAGATAAACGCCGCCGCTTCGCGGTTCAGTTTATATGCGAAAAAGTTATATTCTCTGCCGGGATTCTTGTCCCATCGTCCGCCCATGAGAACGATCTCGGAGACCTTGTCTTTCACCAGCTGCATCCCGTCCAGCTCGCTGGATCCATCCGGCTCCGACTGCAAAAGCTCCATGATGATCTGCGGAAATCCGACGTCAACGATGACCGCTTTTTCCTGCAGCGAGGCGAGCGTACTGCGGTACAGCTTGTAGGCCTCTGGGCAGTCGGCGTTTTTGAAATTGGACTGACAGAAGGCGGAGAGCTTTTTCTGGTACAGGCAAAAGTCGCCCTTCCGCTTTGCGCTGGAATCAAGACCGATCGGGATATCGCCCAAGCCGTGCTGTTCGCACATCGCTTTGACCGACGGCGCGGAATACTGCATCACGCTGTTGACGCCGATCGCTTTCAGCGCGATCAGGCCAAACCTGTGTGCTTTGAGCAGGATATCGAGCGCGGCGACGTCGTCGCAGTCCGTCCACCAGTCCGTGCCGAAGATGATATTGCGCGGCGTTTCTCTGGTCTCTTTGACGGCCGCAAAGACCGTAGGGTTCGTGTTCATAGTTCTCAACTCCGTGCGGGTTATGATTCTTTTTCTTATGGCCTAATTATAGCCTGATTCCGGTTGAAAATCAACCCGAAAACAGAAGAATCAAAGGAAGTATTTCATCCGGGAAACGCCTTCTTCGTCTTGCATTCCGGCATTTCCCGTGTTACAATAATGATGTTACAGAATCCACAAAAAAAGGGGAGATTGGCTATGATGATGCCTCCGCCGCCCAGCGGAACGATCAACGATCAGTACCGCACCGCAAAGCCCAAAACTGTCCGGGAAGTGCCCGCCTATATCAAAAACGTCGTCGGGGAAACCGCCGGCCGGATGTTCTATATTCTGAAACTCGTCTGGGAGGCGAACAAATCGATTCTGTTCGTCATGTCGTTCATGACGCTGTTCAACGGCGTCATGCCCGTCGTCGGCTCGCTGATTGGCAAAGAGATTTTGAACGATCTTGCCCGTGCCTACAGCGGCGAGCTGACCGACTTCAAAATCATCGCGACGCTGCTGATTCTGAACTTCGCCTACCTGCTGCTTTCCGCCGTGGTGGCGCGCGTCTACGCCACCGTGAACCGGATCTCCGGCGAGATCGTGGCGAACCACATCAAGGTGAAGCTGATGACAAAGGCGAAAGAGGTGGATCTCGCCAGTTACGACAGTCCCGATTACTATTCCAAGCTGGAAAACGCCAACCGCGAGGCCGCCCGCCGCCCGATCGAGGTGCTCAGCGCCGCGTTCTCGATCATCTCCACCGTGATCAGCATCATCTCGTACATCATCGTGATCGCGGCCATCGGCGCGGTGCCTGCGCTGCTGATCATCGCCGTGGCGATCCCGTCGACCGTGGTCAACTTCCATTTCCGCAAGAAGAACTTCAACTACCTGTTCCTGCGCTCCAAGAGCAGACGGCAGCTCAATTACTATTCGGACGTGATGGTCAACAAGGACCTCGTGAAGGAGATCCGCATGCTGGGCCTTGCCGACACCTTCATCGGGAAGTACAACACCGTGTTCGCGGACTATTTCAAAGGCCTGCGGCGCCTGATGGTGCAGGAGTGCGGCTGGTCGATCGCGGCGACGCTGCTGTCCACAGTGGTGAACTGCGTGCTGTTCGTGAAGATCGCGCAGGGCGTCTTCAACGGCGCGTACGAGGTCGGTAACTACGCGCTGTATACCGGCGCGCTCACGTCCATCGCCAACGGCATCTCCACCCTGATCACCACGACCGCCTCCATTTATGAGGGTACGCTGTTCATCAACAACATGATCGCCTTTATGAAGGAAGAGAAAAAGATCGTCCCCAGCATCGACCCGCCCCGGCAGATCGTGCGGGGCAAGCACACCGTGGAGTTCCGGGGCGTCTCGTTCCGCTATCCCGGCACGAAAAAGAACGTGCTCGAAAACATCAGCTTCACCATCGAACCCTCGGATTCGATCGTGCTGGTCGGCCTGAACGGCGCGGGGAAGACGACGCTTATCAAACTCCTGATGCGCCTCTACGACCCGACGGACGGCGTGATTCTCCTGGACGGACACGATATCAAAGAATACGACGTGCAGCAGCTTTACGGCATTTTCGGCATCGTCTTTCAGGATTACGGCAAATACGCCGTGACGGTGAAGGAGAACATCGCGTTCGGCGAAGTGATGAAGGATCTGAACCAGACCGAGGTGGAAACAGCCGCCGGTCACAGCAACGCCAAAGCGTTTATCGAAGCGCTGCCGGAGCGGTACGACACGCCGCTGATGCGCTATTTCGAAGAGGAGGGGACGGAGCTTTCCGTCGGTCAGTGGCAGAAGATCGCCATTGCCCGCGCATTCTACAGCGATTCCGATATCCTGATCCTCGACGAGCCCACCGCGTCGCTCGATCCCCTTGCCGAGCAGGAGATCTTCAACCAGTTTGAGACGCTGCGCAGCGACAAATCCTCGATCTTCGTCTCTCACCGGCTTTCGAGCGCCACCACGGCCAGCAAGATCGTGGTATTGAAAAACGGCAAGGTGGAAGAAATCGGCAACCACCGCGAACTGATGGAAAAGCACGGCGAATACTATACGCTCTTCTCCACCCAGGCGAAGCGCTATACCACGCCCGCGGACGCGCCGGACGTCCCGCCCGAAGGCCCGCCCGCCGGGTTCCCGCCGCCGCCCGCAGGCATGCGCGCGCCGCAGTAAAGCAGCTTTTCCAAAGCAATAAAACGAACCCGCCGTCAAAGGCGGGTTTATTGTTTTTCTTTTGCCTCTGCCCTCAGACAGCCGGCGTGTCCTGACTTTGCTCTTCTGTCGTCCGGAAGAGAATCTCCGCCCGGGTCAGCCGCTCAATGTTCAGCCACATGCGGCGAAGCTCGGGACGCTGCAAAACGGCGATACTGGTCGCTTCCCAGACGCAGACCCAGCCCATGATGGACAGGACTTCGACGCCGACGGTTTCCCGTGTGGCCGAAAGGTACAGCCAGAGACAGAGGATCGCGACGCCGAGTACGGCCAGAACGATCAGCTTGAGCATCAGCCGTCTGAGCGCGTGGCGGATATCGTCCTTATGCCGGTCGAACTCCGTTTGGATCGCGTTTTTCACATGCGCCTCATTCATCGGTTCGTCACTGATGATATGAATCACAAAAAGACTCGCGCAGCCGTCTGTGCTTGTTGAGAAAGACACGAGACAGATAGTCGATGACGTCGTCCGAGATCATCGTCTGATCCGGGTCCAACGGAGAGAAGAGCTACGATTCGTCGTGGATTTTCAGCTTGATTTCCCGTGTGTTCATTTTCATTTCTCCTTTGGCCGTTTCTTTGGAACCGTGAATTTTGGCTTTGACAAGTGCTAGAATCATTTTATCTTGATATCGCGGGAATGTCAAGGAAATTCTTGATTCTGCGCGGCGGGTTTCGCGGGATGAGAAACGCCCTGAAACGAAACCTTGGTTCTTCCTTGCGTTTTCGCAGGGTTCGGAGTATAATGAAACCGTAGTTTATGACAACTGTCTTTGATGAGGTGAGTGTTATGCGTTTCAAACATACCAACCGCTGCGGTTTTCTGCTCGGGTTTATCGATTTCTTCACGGCGGGTCTGTTCTTTCTGTTGTATATGCCGTTCGGCGGTCTGCAGGCGGAACTGGAAGACGTGCTGGGACACAAGGTGCGGCCGTACTGGCAGGCCTATCTGCTCGGCATCCCGACCCTGTTCATCTATACCCTCGTCTGGATGGCGCGCATTGCGGAAGAGCTGAAGGCAAAGGCGATCGCGCTCGGCGTCGAAGGGCCATACACTTCTTGGTGGCACATGTTCGGCTGGAACATCTTCGGCATGCTGCTGTGCGGGCCGATGGTCGCCACGCACCGGTTCTTTACCACGCTGAACAAAGTGGAGGCAACCCTGAACGATCAGCAGACATAATCGGCAATGCAGTAATCAGTTGCACCACCGAAAGAAGAAGGGAGGCGACCGGATGGAACAATCTGACGCGAAATTCTTGATTTTTGGCGCGCAATATGATAATATAAATTAATACTTTATATCAAAAATCACCGGCCGAAAGCAGTGTGTAAAGGAGTGTCAGTTATGAAAAAATACGCAATCGCCACAGTCACCAGCATGGGCCTCAGAATCACCCCGCAGGACCGCATGGCAGTACAGAACAGCAACCTGTTCTACCTGCAGGCGACCTCGGCCGAGACCAACGTTCTGAACGTGGCGTCCAGTCTCGGCAACGAATGCCTTGCCATGACAAAATTCGTTGAGGGTTCGCCGATGGCGGACTTCATCCGGCGGCAGCTGCGCGCGCGCAATATCCGCTTTGAGGGAAAAGAGGTGCCGCAGGGCGGCCCCTGGGGCTACCGGCACCAGTTCAATATCGCGGATTCCGGCTTCGGGCTGCGGGCGCCGCGCGTCTGGAACGACCGCGCCGGCGAGATCGGCCGGACGCTTTCCGCCGACGATTTCGACCTCGACCGCATCTTCGGGGAAGAGGGCGTCTGCATCTTCCACCTCTCCGGTCTGATTGCCGCGATGAGCGAGGCGACGACCAAGTGCTGCCTTGAGATCGCGAAAAAGGCCAAGCAGTACGGCACGCTCGTCAGCTTCGACCTCAACTACCGCGCGACGTTCTGGAAGGGCCGCGAAGAGGAACTGCGCAGCGCCTTCCATGAGATCGCTAGTGTCGCCGACATCCTGATCGGCAACGAGGAGGACTTCCAGCTCTGTCTGGGCTTCCATGGTCCCGAAGCCGGCGGCAAAGAGCTCGCGTCCAAAATCGAGCGCTTCCAAAGCATGATCGACCAGGTCAGAGCAAAGTACCCGCAGGCGCGCGCCTATGCGACGACGCTGCGGCAGGTGGTCTCCGCCAACGAGCACCTCTGGGGCGCGATCCTTTGGGCGGACGGCAGCTGGTATGTCGAAGAGCCAAGACCGATCCAGGTCATGGACCGCATCGGCGGCGGCGACGGCTTCTCCGGCGGTCTGCTCTACGGCGTGCTCAAGGAATGGACGCCCGACAAATGGCTGCAGTTCGGCTGGGCCACCGGCGTGCTGGCGGCCAGCAGTCTCAACGACTACGCGGAACCCGCGGACGAAAAGCAGGTCTGGGATGTATACAAGGGCAACGCCCGTGTGCAACGATAAAAGGAGGATGATTTGACATGAAAAAAGCTGATATCGGTTTGATCGGACTCGCCGTCATGGGCGAAAACCTCGTGATGAACATGGAGTCCAAGGGCTTCACCGTCGCGGTCTTCAACCGCACCACGTCCAAGGTGGACGACTTTATCAACGGCCGCGCAAAAGGCAAGAATATCATCGGCTGCCACAGCCTCGAAGCGCTGATCGCGAATCTCGAAAAGCCGCGCAAGGTCTTCATGATGATCAAGGCCGGCCCCTCCGTGGACGCGATGATCGACCGGCTGCTGCCGCTTCTGGAGGACGGCGACATTATTATCGACGGCGGCAACTCCCACTTTCCCGACACCATGCGCAGAACCGCGTATGTCGAATCCAAGGGCAAACTCTATATCGGTACCGGCGTTTCCGGCGGCGAAGAGGGAGCGCTCAAGGGCCCGAGCATGATGCCCGGCGGCTCTCCGGCGGCGTGGCCCTATGTCAAACCCATTTTCCAGGGTATCTGCGCGAAAGTGGAAAACGGTGAACCCTGCTGCGACTGGGTCGGCGAAAACGGCGCGGGCCACTTTGTCAAGATGGTCCACAACGGCATCGAATACGGCGATATGCAGTTGATCTGCGAAGCGTACCAGCTGATGCGCGATCTGCTCGGCATGAGCTATGACGAAATGCACGAGACATTCAAGCAGTGGAACGAGACCGAACTCGACAGCTATCTGGTCGAGATCACCCGCGACATTCTCGCCTATAAGGACACCGACGGCGCGCCGCTGGCGGAGAAAATCCTCGACACCGCGGGCCAGAAGGGCACCGGCAAATGGACCGGGATCGCGGCGCTCGACGAGGGAGTGCCTTTGACCCTGATCGGCGAAGCGGTCTTCGCGAGATGCCTGTCCGCCATGAAAGAGGAACGCGTTGAGGCCGCAAAGGTCTTTGACAGAAAGATCCCCGCGTTCGCAGGTGACAAGGCGGAGATGGTCGAAGCGATCCGGCAGGCGCTGTTCGCCTCCAAGATCATCTCCTACGCGCAGGGCTATACCCTGATGCGCACCGCGGCCGACCACTACGGCTGGAACCTCAACTACGGCGGCATCGCGCTGATGTGGCGCGGCGGCTGCATCATCCGTTCGGTCTTCCTCGGCAAGATCAAGGAAGCCTATGAGGCCGACCCCGATCTCAAGAACCTGATCCTCGCTCCTTATTTCAAGGCCACGATCGAAAAGCTGGTCCCGGCGTGGCGTAAAGTCGCCGCGGCGGCGGTGCAGTACGGCGTTCCGGCGCCGGCCATGACAAGCGCGCTCAGCTATTTTGACGGCTACACCACCGCGCGTCTGCCGGCGAATCTGCTGCAGGCCCAGCGCGACTACTTCGGCGCCCATACCTATGAAAGAGTCGACGCGCCCAGAGGCGAGTTCTTCCACACCAACTGGACCGGCCACGGCGGCAACACCGCGGCAACCACCTACAATGCATAACATCAGGCTGATCGCGCTGGATCTGGACGGCACGCTCCTCGACGCCGACAAGCGTCTTTCCGCGGAGAACGCGGCGGCGCTTGCAAAAGCGGCCGAAGCGGGGGTTGAGATCGTCCCCGCAACCGGCCGGTTCTACCGCGGCATGCCGCAGCTGATCCGGGATCTGCCCTATGTCCGCTACGTGATCTCGATCAACGGCGCCGCCGTCTACGACATCGCGCGACAGAAAACCGTCTGCGGCTCGGAGATTCCCTGGCAGCGCGCGGTGGAAGTCATGGAGCGGCTGGATGAGCTGGACGTGATCTACGACTGCTATCAGGACGGCTGGGGCTGGATGACGCAGGCGTTTTACGACAAGGCGGACCAATATGCCGCCAACATCCACAGTCTGGATATGATCCGCAATCTGCGCACGCCCGTGCCGGAACTCAAGGCCTGTCTGCAGGCGCGGGCGACGGGCGTCCAGAAGATCCAGATCTTCTTCCGCGATATGGAAAAGCGCGCCGAAGCGCTGCAGTCACTGCCGGAACTGTTTCCCGATCTCGTCGTGACGACCTCGATCGTCAACAATATCGAGATCAACAGCCGGGACGCCACCAAGGGCGTCGCGCTGCAAAAGCTGGCGGCGTATCTCGATATCCCGGTCGCGCAGACGATGGCGTTCGGCGACGACCGCAACGATCTTTCCATGCTGCAGGCAGCGGGAATCGGCGTCGCCATGGGGAACGCGGAGAACTCGGTCAAACAGGCCGCGGACTATATCACGGACGACTGCGGCGACAGCGGCGTCGCCCACGCGATACACCATTTTCTTTGGGAGAATGAGCCATGAAAGATATCTATCGAATTGCCGAAGCGGAAACCGGTCTGACGCCGGAGGAGATCAAAACGGCCCTGCTGGCGTCTCTGGAGGGCCGCTCGCTGAAAAAGGTCCTGATCCTTCCGCCGGACTTCACCCGCTTCCATTCCAACGCGGGCTATATCACGAACGTGTATTACCACGCGCTGACGAACGCGGGTGTCGAAGTCGACATTCTGCCGGCGTTGGGCACCCATGTGCCGGTGACAAAAGCCCAGTGGGACGCCATGTTCGGCGACGTTCCGTTCGAGCGGATGCTGGTCCATAACTGGCGCATTGACGTGGTCAAGCTCGGCGAGGTCCCGGCAGACTATATCTCCGAGATCACCGAAGGCCTCTGGACCGAAGCGGTCGCCGTGGAGGTCAACCGTCTGGTCATGGACGAAAGCTACGATCTCATCATCTCCCCGGGGCAGGTCGTCCCGCACGAGGTGATCGGCATGGCGAACCACGCGAAGAACTTCTTTGTCGGCGTGGGCGGCAGCGAGATGATCAACCGCTCGCACATGGTAGGCGCGGTCTACGGGATGGAGCGCATGATGGGCAAGGACCACACCCCGGTCCGCAAGATGTTCGATTACGGCATGGAGCACTTTTTGCAAGCGCGCCCGATCCTGTTCGTCCTGACCGTCACGACGGCGCCCGGCGGCGTGATCCGCACCCACGGCCTGTTTATCGGCGAGGGGCGGGACTGCCTGACAAACGCCGTGAAGCTGGCGCAGGAGAAGAACATCGACTTTGTCGAGCACGGGCTCAAAAAGTGCGTGGTCTATCTCGATCCCTCTGAATTCAAGAGCACCTGGCTCGGCAACAAGGCCGTCTACCGCACGCGCATGGCGATGGCGGACGGCGGAGAGCTGATCATTCTTGCCCCCGGCGTGGAGCGCTTCGGCGAGGACGACCGGGTGGATCAGCTGATCCGCAAATACGGCTACAAAGGCCGCCTGCATACGCTCGAGATGTTCAAACAGCCGGAGAACAGTGACCTGCGCGAGAACATGGGCGCGGCGGCGCACCTGATCCACGGCTCGTCGGACGGCCGGTTTTCGATCACCTATGCCGTGAAAGAGATCACGAAAGAAGAGATCGCTTCCGTCGGCTTCAACGCGGCGGACTACGACGAAACGGCGAAGAAGTATGATCCCGCAAAGCTGCAGTACGGCTACAACGAGGTCGACGGGGAGGAGATCTATTTCATCCCCAACCCCGCCCTCGGCCTCTGGATCAACCGCGAAGCTTTTGAAGGATAACTGCCTGACTAAGAAAAACGCTCCCACGGTGCGGCTGCAGCCGTCCGTCAGGGGCGTTTTTTGAATGCGTGCTTTTCTTTGCCGAATCTCTCGGTATCCCTCTTGCAATTTGCCGCGAAATATGGTACTTTAGAAGAGCAATATTATTGCGTTTCCGCGCAAAAAAAAGGAGGAACCGACCATGAAAAAAAGCATCTGCGTGATCCTGGTATTCTGCCTGCTCCTCTCGGCGGCGCCGCTGGCGTTTGCCAAAAACAACATTTCAGTTGACGCGTCGTGGGTCATCCTGACGCCCGAAGCGCCGACAAGCTATGAATCCTTCGCTGCCGAAAAACTGCGCAGCACGCTCAGCGAGGTCTTCGGCGCTGAGGTCCGCACCGTCACTGCGGCGCAAAGCAAGTACATCGCCGTCGGCACGGCTGCCGAAACCGACGTCTCGGCTATCGCGGATAACGGCTACCGGATCCAGGCGATCGACGGCAATCTGCATATCAACGGTACCGCCCAGCGCGGACTGCAGATCGCGGCCTACCGCTTTCTGGAGGAGTTCTGCCACCGCAAGGTCTACACCGGAATCATCACGGTGCTGCCCCGGGCGGCGTCCGTCAGCTTCCCCGCCAATACGGATATCGTCTATGAACCGTTCTTCGAGTACACCGAGACCGACTGGAGAAGTCCGCGCAATCTCGAATACTCGATGGCGAACGGTCTGACCGCCGGGTCCTACCGGTCGATCCCCGCCGAAATGGGCGGCAGCGTCGACTATATCGGCGGCTTCTGCCACACAATGGGCGGTCTTTGCGAAAGCGAAAAATACGCCGAGTCCCATCCGGAATACCTCGCGCTGCATAACGGCGCGCGGACGACGGAGCAGCCCTGCCTGACGAATCCGGACGTTTTGGAGATCGCGACGCAGAACGTGCTGCAGATTCTGCGCGAAAAGCACGATCCGTCGGCGCCGTTGCAGATCGTCTCCTTGACGCAGAACGACAACAGCGAATACTGTCAATGCGAAACCTGCAAAGCCTTTGAAGCCGCGCACGGCGGCGTGCAGTCGGCGACGATACTGAACTTTGTCAATCAGATCGCGGACGTCGTCAAGGAAAACGGCTATGAAAACGTCGCCGTCGATACGTTCGCCTATCTCTATTCCCAGACGCCGCCCACGGGCATCGTCCCGCGCGACAACGTGATCGTGCGCCTGTGCTCGATCTTCTGCTGTATGGCGCACCCGCTCGACGCAGACTGCAACAGCACCTTTTACAACGATCTGAAAGCGTGGTCCGCCATTTGCGACCGCCTTTATATCTGGGATTACACGACCCACTATCTGCACCCCTGCACCGTGATGCCGAACTTCGGCGCCATTCAGCGGAATATGCAGATCTTCTATGAAAACAACGTCAAGGGCGTTTTCGCGGAGGGCAACTACTTCATTGACAGCTGCGACACGGAATTCGGCGAACTGCGCGCCTACATGATCGCCAAGTGCATGCAGGACCCCTATCGCGACCTCGATCCCGAGATCGACGGCTTCCTGAACGCCTATTACGGCCCGGGCGGCAAGTATATGCGCAAGATCATTGATCTGTTTACCGACCATGCCGGCACGTTCGACGGACACATGACGTTCCTTTACAGCTCGTGGGCGACGATGCGCCCGATCGTTTCGGCGACCGTCGCGCGGATCGATCTTCTCTGGGCGCTCGCCAAAAGGAAAGCCAACGAAGCACAGCTTGCCAATATCGAGCGCTCGGAGCTCTCCTGGCGCTGGTGGAAGGCGAACGCGGCAAAAGGGGAGTTCTCCCACCTGAATCCCTGCCGCGCAAACAGGCAGGAGGAACTGTACCGCGATCTGCTGGATGCGGGCGTGACCATATTGCAGGAGTTCACCTATGAGGACCTCACCGCGATTGACCGGGATCTGATCCGCTACGCGCCGCCCGATCTGTGGCATGTCGGCGCCGAGAACGAAGAGATCCCGCAGGGCTTTATCAAGGCAAACAATCTGGTCGAAAAGTTCCCGCCGCTGTTTGCAATCTACGGCTATATCTATTATCTGCAGAACACCTGATTCGTCTTTGAAAAAGGCTGTGCACCGGGTAACGCCGATGCACAGCCTTGTGTTTTTTGCTACTTTACCGCGTGAATGTGAACGTCTTTGTTTCGCCTTCGCTGAACGCGGCGCTTTCCGCTTCGCCGCCGAAGACGCCGACTTTGACCGTCTGCGCCTTGTCGCTCGTGACCGTGACCGTCACGGAATCGGGGGCCCATGTGAGATCGACCTGCGCGTTCGTTCTGGCCCGCAGTCCTTTGATGCTGCCGCTCTGCCATGCCGCGGGCAAAGCGGGCAGCGCCTCGATGACGCCGGCGTTGGAATACAGCAGCATTTCGTCGATTACACCGATCGTGCCGATCGAGGTGTCGGTGCAGAACACGCCCCAGCTGTTATGGGTGTAGTGGTCGGTCATCAGCGAGGTGTAATAGAGGTGATCGGCCATCAGCATGTACAAAGAATGGCAGGCGGAGTCCGCGTTTTTCAGCCGCGCCGCGACCAGCGCCTTGTGCACCCAGCCGTGCGAGGCGGTGTCGTCTTCGCCCTCGTTTTCGCGGTTGCGGTTTTCAATCGCCTGGTTGCAGGCGGCGGCGAGGGCGGAGTCGTTCTGCGTCTCAAACGCGGGCCACGCGGCGTACAGGTGGCTGATATGGCGGTGCTTGTTGTTTTCCTCATACTCCTGCATCGCCCATTCGCACAGCGCGCCGGTCTCGTCGAACTGATAGTCCGGCAGCAGCGCCGCGAGCGCTTCCCATTTTGCGATACGCGCTTCATACCCGGCGGCTTGGATCGTTTTTTCCATCTCGACCGTCATGCGCAGGCCGTCCTTCGCGGCGGCGATATCCATGGCGGCATTAGCCGTGATCGGGGAGTGGTAGTTGCGCGGCTCGTTTTCGGGCGAATACGACGGGATGATCAGATACTTTTCGCCGTCGTTCAGTTTTGTCTTGCCGGCTTCGTAGCACGCCTTGCCGTCCTTGTCGGTGAAGTATTCCGGCGTGCACAGCTGCTCCCAGAAGTTCGCCTGCTTCGTCAAAAGCGGCAGCAGGATATCTTTTTCCAGATCCAGCGTTTCGCCGTTATATTCAACCTGCGTGTTGCCGTAGCACTGCCAGAATTCAAAGATCGGCAGCAGCATCCAGCTTGCTCCGGCGTTCCAGTATTCGAACGGGTACCAGCGGTTGTATTCCACCATCATCGCGCGGTCGCCGTCGGTGTTGACGGGCACCTGAATCGCGTCGGTCATCCCGTAGGTTTTGGCGGCGTTCTCCTCCCAGTCGGGGATCTGCCGCAGTACGAATTTGATATAGCCGATTCCGGCTTCGCGGATGTTGCCGGTGTTCATGCCGGACGACTGCAAATTGACGTTCGCGTCCATCGTATAGATGCCACGCCAGCTCGGGTTCCATTCGCCGTCCACATGCCGTACAGGCGCGGGAACGAATCGCCTGCGCAGCAGATCTGGACGTAGCGGCCCTGGTTGTAGGCGCGTTCCACCATCGCGGGCAGCAGCGTGTCGCTCTTTTGCTGCATCCGGATCAGGTATTCGTTGGGGACGGCCTCTTTCCCGTCGTCGCCGAGGTCGAATTTGACCGTGTTGAAGAGCGCCGACTGCTGCGCGGCGTGCGGCCGAAGCGCCGCGTCGTAATCGAACGCGCCGTTCACGGTGTATTTTTCGGCGACAGCCGCGGTCGCAGCGTTCAGCCGGTCCAGCAGATCGTACCGCGTCGCCGCCGCGAAGTCCGCCATGTCGCCCATGTCGAACGTGCGGTCGCTTTGCGTGATGAGATAGACGGCGTCCGCGTCGGTGATCTTGATCGCGGGGTTTTTGTCCTGCGCCACGTTTTCGGAATCGTTCGTTTCATCCAGCACGACGCGTTCCTTTTTGCCGCCCACCGTAATTACGCGCGTCAGACCGCAGTAGCCGCCGTTTTTCAGCTCGCTGTTTTCATAGGCGGGGTAGTGGGCGATCTGCGCGATATAGTCGGCGTATTCGTCGACCAGCTTCTTGTAGCGCATGTCCTTTTCTCCGCCGCCGCCGAAGTTGCGCAAGGACCAGCAGTCGTCCAGAGACAGCGTCAGGTTGATCTTCGCGCCGAGGCTGGACTTCGTGATCTTCGTGATCGTGACGTTGTCCTCCCGCGACGAGAAGGTGAGCCGCTTCCAGGTGCCGCGGACGTCGGTGTAGCGGACGCCGACCTCCGCCGTTTCAAAATCGGTCCAGCGGATATAGTTGCGGTAAAGGTGCTTCTTTGCGGTCATGCGCAGCACGGGGCCGGGATGGAAGGCGTAGAAATAGGTCGCGCCGCGGCCGTGGATGTCCCACGTGTCGTCGCCGTTGATGACAGCCTGCCGCGCCTCTTCCAGTTCGCCCGTGACTTCGTCCGGTGTATAGCGCGGATCGTTGGTCGGCATCAGAAAGCGGATGTTCTGATAGATCAGCGTGTCGTTATAGGGCGACCCGGCGCAGACCGCGCCGTTTTCCCCGTTGCCGGTCACCATGCCCTGCTGCCAGCTTTGCCGCTCTTCGTCGGTGCCCGGATAGGCAACCAGCTCGGTGAAGACCGTCGAGAAGGATTTCGTGTGGTCGTTTTGAATCATGGTTACGTCACCCGCTTTCAGCAAATCCCGTACGCCCGGAAAGAATCCGCCGCCTGTGATGAGAATCAGCAGAATGCTGATCAGCGTTTTCAGCTTTTGGATGTACTTCATCCGCAAGGCCTCCTCTCAGAAAGTGGTCTGTCTGTTTACTGTAATACCGCGTTGTAATAGGCGGCGTTCAGCAGCGTGCACGCGACGCCGGACTGCGCGAGCAGACTGGTATAGGCTTCGGGGTTGACGCCGCCGGAGCAGAAGAACGGGTCGTACAGCCCGTCTTCGTCCTTCGTCGCCAGCTCCTTTTGCAGCACGGCGTTGGTGCGGTCCATCGCCGCCGTGTCCTTCTGCGGGTCGACTTCAAAGAATTTCACATAGCTGCGCACCAGCCAGCCCACGCACCACGCGGAATAGATCGGGTTTTCGCGCATCGTGATATCGGTGCCGCCGTCCTCGGTTTCCGTCTCGATAAACATCAGCGGCAAGGAGGCGTCGACGGTCTTCTTCGTGAGGTCGTAGTACTGCGCGTCGCCCGTGATCTCATACAGCAGGCTGCCCGCGTAGATCATCGTGGCCTGGTTGTAGGCGGCCTTCCAATGGTTGATCCCGCCGTCCGAAACGGCGATCGCGTCCGAAAAGAGATCGTTTTCGCGCAGCGCCGCGTTCATCCAATCGTAAATCGCTTTTCCGCGTTCCAGATAGGCTTCTTCGCCCGTGATCTGATAATACAGCAGATGCGCGATCGCGGTCGGCGCGTTGGCGCAGGCGTTTTTGCTTTCGTACGAAGCGGACCAGTAGATCCCGCCGCCCAGCACGTCGTCCCAACCGGTCCACAAAAAGGCGAGGTTCTGCTTTGCCGCCTCCAGCAGCGACGCGTCGCCGAGATTCCGGTAGCCGAACAGCAGCTGGATGCAGATCCAGGCGTTGTCGTCGTAGTAATAATCGCCGCGGTTGCCCGCCGACGCGTTGTAATAGGTGATATCGGAGACCGGGCCGGACGGCGTTTCAATCGTCTGGTCCTTTGCCAGATAGTGCGGCATGCAGCGCTTCAGCGCGTCGGCGTAGTCATACCGCAGCCGCAGATCGGCCGGGAAGAGGCGGTAGGCGTCCGCCATGGCTTCCAAAAACGAAGCGGCGCCCCAGGCATAGGTCAGGCCCTTGTCGTCTGTGTGCTTGTGCATGTTGTGGCGCAGCGGGTCGTAACACTTTTCCAGCAGAATCTGCGTGAGCGCATAGCCGGCCGCCGCGGTTTCGTCCTTTGCAATCGCGTCGGCGTTCTGCCGGTTGCCGGGCAGGAAAAACCCAGCGGCAAAAAAGAGGCGTAAGACGAGCAGCCAGGCGATGAGCTTTTGCAACAACATATCGAATGCCTCCGATCCGTTTTTCTTTATAGTAGCAGATTCCGCGAAAAAAAACAAGAGGCGTTTGCCTCTTGACAAACGCGGCGGTTTCAACGATAATAGAATCAGTAAAAAGAGGGGGCGAAACGGCATGAAACTGGTGATTATCGACGGACAGGGCGGACGGCTCGGCAGTCTTTTGGTCGAAGCGATCCGCAAGGAGCTGCCCGCGCTGGAGCCGCTCGCGATCGGGACGAACGCCATCGCCACCGCCGCAATGCTCAAAGCCGGCGCGGCGCAGGGCGCGACAGGGGAGAACCCCGTGCTCGTCGCCTGCCGCGACGCGGACGTCATTATCGGCTCGATCGGGATTCTGTCCGCCGACTCTCTGCTCGGCGAGATCACGCCCAAGATGGCCGTCGCCGTCGGCCAGAGCCCCGCGGTAAAGCTTCTGCTGCCGCTGAACCGCTGCAACAACCGGGTGGTCGGCGTCCGCGACGCGACGATGAGCGAGCTGGTCAAAGAAGCGGTCGAACAACTCAAAGCCCTGCTTTGAAAAAAACGATACAGCAACTGCCGCCCAAGGCGGCGCGTTCTGCCCGAAACGGGCAATAGAGAGAGGATGATGTCTTATGCAATCGAAACAGGATAACCGGCTGCTGCGGCTGACGATCGCGGCGCTGATGCTCGCCTTTTGTATGGTGCTGCCGTTTTTGACCGGACAGGTCCAGCAGATCGCCAACAAAGTGTCGCTGATGCATTTGCCTGTGCTGCTGTGCGGCTATTTCTGCGGTCCGTGGTACGGACTCGCGGTCGGAATCATCGCGCCGCTGATGCGCTCGTTTTTGTTCCACATGCCCGCAATGTTCCCGAACGCGATCGGGATGGCGTTTGAACTCGGCACCTACGGTCTCGTGACCGGACTGCTGTACCGGCTGCTGCCGAAAAAGCCCGGCTATATCTATGTGTCGCTGATCGCGGCGATGCTGCTCGGGCGGCTCGTCTGGGGTCTGGCGCGGACTGCGCTCGCGGGTCTCGGCGGCGACCCGTTCACGTTCAAACTGTTTTTAACCAACGGCTTTATCAACGCCGTGCCCGCCGTTACTCTGCAGCTGCTGGTGGTGCCCGTGCTCGTGATCGCCGTCTACCGCGCGTTCCCGCGGCTGCGCCCGACCGAAAAGCCGAAAGAGCCCGCGGAACCTGCTGCGCCCGCCGACGTATCGGCGGAATAACCGGCTGCAAAGCAGCTGAAGAAAGGATGAATCCCGATGGCAAACCCGATTGTTTACTTCACGCCCGTGATCACGCCCGCTTCGGTCTCGGCGCTGTATGACCTCGTCTGCGCGCCCCTGACCGGCAGAATCGCCGTCAAGCTCCATTCCGGCGAAGAGGGCAACCAGAACTTTCTCAAGCCCGACTTCTGGCGTCCGCTGATCGACCGGATCGGCGGAACGGTGGTGGAATGCAACACCGCCTACCCCGGCGCGCGCAACAGCACCGAAAAGCACAAAAAGCTGCTCGACGACCACGGCTGGACCCAGTACTTTGACGTGGATCTCCTCGACGCGGTCGGTCCCGATCTTGCGCTGCCGGTTGAAAACGGGCACGCGCTGCAAGAAAACTTCGTCGGGAAAAACCTCGCGAACTACGATTCCCTGTTGGTGCTCTCCCATTTCAAAGGCCACCCGATGGGCGGCTTCGGCGGCGCGCTCAAGCAGCTTTCCATCGGCTGCGCGTCGAGTGAGGGCAAGGCGTGGATCCACTCCGCCGGACAGATCAAGGATCAGCGGACCGTCTGGAGAAACCTCCCGCCGCAGGACCGCTTCCTCGAAAGCATGGCGGACGCCGCGTCGAGCGTCGTGCGCTATTTTGGCGACAAAGCGGCCTACATCAACGTGATGAAGAACCTTTCCGTGGACTGCGACTGCTGCGCGATCGCGGAAGACCCGTGCATGGCGGATATCGGCGTGCTCGCGTCGCTCGATCCGGTCGCGATCGACCAGGCGTGCATCGATCTCGTCTACGCCGCGAAGGACGACCCCGGACAGGCGCACTTCCTCGAGCGCGTCGAATCCCGCCACGGCATCCACACGATCGAAGCGGCGGCAGAGCTCGGCTTCGGTTCGCGGGCGTACGACCTCGTGCGGGTGGATGTATAAGATTTGTATTTCTAATAATGCGAAGGCCGGCGCCCGATGGGCGCCGGCTGTATTTATGCTGTTTTGAATACCACCTGAATCAGCACCATGTAGCACGCCGTGCCGACGGCGATGCTCAAAAGCGTGTTCTTGCGCCAAAGGTGCAGCAGCACCACGACGATACACGCGAGCAGCTCCGGGATTCCGTAGGGCCAGGAGAGCACCGTGGTGTCCTTCAGACAGTACACGACAAGCATGCCCATGATCGCGTAGGGGAGCACCTTGCCGAGGTAGGTCACAAAGGCGGGCGTCTTTCGGCCGGAGAAGACCAGAAACGGCAGCGAGCGCAGCAGGTAGGTGACGATGGCGATCACCGCGATCAGCAAAAAGGTGTGGGTGTTAACCATCGGTCGGCACCTCCCTTTTGCGCATCAGGGTCAGAACGACCGCGATTAGGAGCATCGCGGGGATCAGCATGTTGTCCGATCCAAAGAGCAGCAGACTCAGCGCTGCAGCGGCGGCGCCGATCAGCACCGGCAGGTGATCGCGATTGGCGCGCCACTGGTCGACGACGATCGTGACAAACAGCGCAGTGAGGACAAAGTCGATGCCCTTCGTCGGGAACGGCAGCACGCCGCCGACCGCCGCGCCGAGCGTACAGCCCATGATCCAGTAGCACTGGTCGAAGAGCGAGACAAAGAAGTAATAGTTGTAGCGCGAGGGGTCCGTCGTCGTGTCGCTGCAAAGCAGGGAATACGTCTCGTCGGTCAGCGCGAACATCAGATAGGGCTTGCGCCAGCCGGCGCCCTTGTATTTTTCAATCATCGAGATCCCGTAGAACAGGTGGCGCGCGTTGACCATCAGCGTCGTCACCGCGGCCGTCAGCAGCGACACGCCGCCGAACAGCAGATCGACCGCGACATACTGCATCGAGCCCGCGTACATGGTACACGCCATCAGCGGCGCCAGCCAGATGGGGTAGCCCCGCGTGCGCAAAATCACGCCGAAGCCGAAGCCGAGCCCGATATACCCGGCAAACACCGGCAGCGTAGAAACCAGCGCGCGCCGGATGGTGGCTTTGTGTTCCCGCCGCAAGCGACCGCCTCCTTTTCCGTTCCTGTTCCGCTCGCGCAGTGCGTTTGCGGACGCAATTATTATACGCCCCGCGCATGCGCCTGTCAACCGCGCCGGGAAGAGAAAAAAATTCGGAAAAAGACTTGATTTTTAGAAAGCGGTTGTGTATAATAGCAAGGCAACCGCAACACGGAGAGTTGTCCGAGCTGGTCGAAGGAGCACGACTGGAAATCGTGTAACCGTCAAAAGCGGTTCGTGGGTTCGAATCCCATGCTCTCCGCCATAACACGAAAGTGGATAAACCTTTGATTTACAAGGGTTTATCCACTTTTTTTGTCTCAAAAGCCGTGTTTTTGAAGGGAGCACGATTTTTTGAGGGTTTTCGCAGTATCGTGCTCCTCTTTTTTGACGAAAGAAATCTTTGTTTTCTTCTCTGGAATACACGATTATTCCAGAAGAGAGGCAGAAAAATGAAAAAACTGTATATCCGAAATCAGTCAGAAGAAATGACGCTGAAAGGAATGACTAAATTCCGCATTCTGAAATAGTGCAGAATGACAGCGAAATAGCAAAAGAAAAAGCCGTCTCTTTTCAGAGACGGCTGCAGAGATAGATGGTTTATTCAATTTGGACTATAATCTTACCGTTATAATACCATTGCGTGTAAGCTTCCGCGTAGTTGGTCTTAAAGGCCA